>CAZMEL010000099.1:0-24408 GCA_964565225.1 uncultured Thermoanaerobaculia bacterium
AGAACACCCGCGCGGTGCTCGACCTCGCCAAGACCCACAGTCAGATCCCCGCGGAAGCCGCCCTCACGCTGGCCAAGCAGCGAGTCGCCGAGGCCATGGCCTACCGCCGCTCTTCCTGATTCGACTTCGATTCGGCGCTCCGTGGCACCTTCCGCGGAGCGCCGCGACCTCCCGCTCCTTCCCGCTCCTCGCCTCCCTTCAGATCTCGCCCCCGGCAGTCCCAAGTCGGTCCGATGTTGCAGTAGAATGCCCTCTCCAAGATGGGCAACGGACCGACGATTCTTCAGAGAAGAGGAAGATTTTCCTGGCTCCACTCGTTTTCCAGCGAGCCACGAAATCCTTCCGGGATTCCCGCACTCTAGAGCCAGCAGCGATACCCATGATCTTCAACCGCGACCCGGGCCGCAAAGGCGACCAGCTCTACCAGAAAGGTGAGAAGCAGAAGGCCGCGGTGCACTACCTCAAGGCCAAGCGCTACGAGCAAGCGGCCGGGGTCTTCGCCGAGCTGGGGGAAGTCGATCGCGCGGTCGAGATCTACGAGGAGCAGGGCAATCATCTTGCGGCCGGTGATCTGCTCGGCGCTCAGGGTCGTCTGAAAGACGCGAGTCTCCGGTACGAGAAAGCAGGGGCCTACCGCCAAGCTGCGGAAGCCGCCCTCGAAGCCCGTAGCTTCGGCCGCGCCGCGCGCATGTTCGAGCAGGCCGAGATGTTCATCCGGGCCGCCGACTGTTTCCTGCAGATCGGAGAGAGCGAATACGGGGCCACGGCCCTCGAAAAAGGGAGCCAGAAGCTCCAGGAACAGCGCGGAGAACAGAGGGACCCGATCCTCGAGAAGGAGATCCGCGGGCTCGACCTACGCCGAGCCGAGATCCTGAATCGAATTGGCCGCAATCTCGAAGCCGCCGAGCTGTTCAAAGACCATGGTCAGACGGCCAAGGCGGCGAGCCTTTTCGAGAAGGTCCGCAGCTACGGGCGGGCAGCGGCCGCCTACCTGGAAGCTGGCCTGCTCGAGGCCGCCACCGAAGCCGCCGAAAAGGCCGACGACATCGACGACGAGCTCCTCGCCGAGATCTACCTGAATTGTGCCCGTCACACCGAGGCAGCGCAGATCTTCGAACGGATGGAGCGATTCGACGCCGCGGCCAGTGCCTACGAAGACGACGAAGACTGGGAAAAGGCTGCGGAGAACTGGGAAAAGGCGGGAGTGCCTCATCGCGCCGCGGGCTTCTACCTCCGAGCCGAGCGGTTCACCGATGCCGGACGCGCCTTCGAGGCCAGCGGCCAGCATCGTGAGGCCGCCGACGCTTTTCGCCGCGGCAAGAACCTGGAGGCGGCGGCAGAGTCACTGGTGAAGGCCGGCAACAAGCTCGGGGCCGCCGAAGCTCTCCTGAAGATCGGCCGCGATGCCGAGGCCCAGGAGCTGCTGCAGGCGATCTCGGCCGAGGAGACCGCGGAGCACGCCAGGGCCTCGGTGCTCCTCATCCCTCTGCTCGTCGAAGGAGGGATGCTGGACAGCGCCGAGGCCCGCCTCGAAGAGCTGAAAGACGACGGCGAGGTGCCGGAGGTCGACTTACTCTACTGCCGGGGCCGGGTCGTCGAGGCGTCGGGACGATTCTCCGCCGCGGAACGCCTCTATCAAAAAGTCCTGGCCGAGCGGCACGACTACCGCGACGCGATGGTGCGACTGCAGGACGTCCGGGGCAAGATCGCGCCACCGGCCGTGACGACGTCGGGAGCCAACGCCGGCCGCGATACCGAACCCGTGGCACAGCAACCCTCTGCGGCGCAGTCGAGCGCCCGGAAACCGGTCGGTGACTCTACGGCCCGCCGCCAGTTCCTGCTCGGCGACCTGGAAGCCGAAGGCGAAGAGGCCGAAGAAGAATCCTCCCGGGCGACGGACTCCGTGCAGCGCCAGCCGTCCGTGGGCAAGCTCTCCAGCCTGTTCGAGATCGGCCCCGTCATCGACCCTTGGTGGAACGGTGCCAGATTCTTCGAGGCGACCGATCAATCCACCCGGGAGAAGGTCACTCTCGTGAGCTTTCCCCTCGCCGAGCTCGGACCCCGGGCCGATGCCCTGCGCAAAGCGGTACGCCAGCTCACCGCTCTCGAACATCCGACGATCCTCGGGATGAAGAAAATCGCGGAAGTGGGCGACAAAGTTCTGCTGGTGTACCCGTACTTCTCCAGCCGAAGCCTCGAGCATCTCCTCGCCGAGCAGGAAATCTCCGCCAAGCTGGGAGTGTTCTTGCTGGTGCAGATGAGCGAAGCCCTGGCAGCGGCGCACAAGCTCGGCGTCATCCACCAATGGCTCTCTCCACGGACGGTCCTGATCGACGACCAGAACCGGGTTCGGCTCGTCGGGCTCGGCCTCGGCGAGATCATCGGCTACGGCGACGACACCAGCCGGATCTATCTCAGCCCGGAGCTGCGCACCGGGGGCGTGATCGGCCCGGCGACCGATGTCTTCTGCCTCGGCCTTCTGGCCATGACTTTGTTGAATGCCCAGCTGCCGACGGACTGGTCGCAGAAGGCGACCGTCGATCCCAAGAGTGTCCAGTGGCCCGCGGAGGTGGAGCAGGCGATTCCCGCCCGGGCTCGGGACAGTCTGGTGCACTGCCTCGACCAGAACCCGATGACCCGACCCTCGGCCAGCGAGCTGCAGACCGCTCTCACCTCCGGCGGATTGCTCCAGGGCCAGGTACTGAACAACCGCTACGAGATCGTCGGCGAGCTCGGTACCGGCGGTATGAGTAAGGTGTACCGGGCCCGCGACCTCGAGTTCGACGACGAGGTGGCGATCAAGACCCTCATCACCCCGAGCATCGGCCGCTCCGAAGACGAGGAGAGATTGCTCCGCGAGGTACAGATCTGCCGCAAGATCACGCATCCGAACGTGGTCCGGGTGCACGACATGGGGCGTTTTCCCGGCGGCATCTTCATCATCATGGAGCTGCTCGAAGGCCCGGGGCTGGACCAGGTGATCCTCGAGCAGGCCCCGCTCCCGCTGCACATCGTGCGCAAGCTCCTGGGCGAGATCGCCGCGGCCCTGGCCGAAGCCCATCGATTGAAGATCATCCACCGCGACCTCAAGCCGGGCAACGTCATCCTGGTCGACGGTCGGGTCAAGGTGCTGGATTTCGGCATCGCACGGATGAACGATGGCTCTTCCGCACATCTCACCCGTACCGGCGAGGTCATCGGCTCACCTCTCTTCATGGCGCCCGAGCAGATCCAGGGAAAGAGCCTCACCGGCGCCTGCGATCTCTACGCTCTGGGAGTGATCGCCTTCACCATGCTCACCGGTCGCGAGCCTTTCATCAGCGAATCGTCGACCGAGATCGTTCTGCAGCACATTCACAATCCGCCGCCGGACGTGAGGACTCTCCGGCCGGAGCTCTCCGAGCCCTGGAGCGACCTGCTCGAGCGCCTTCTGGCCAAGGATCCTGCGGAAAGGTACGCCAGCGCCGACGAGATGATCGAAGCCGTCGCTCGTTTACCAACCGAAGAAGCGCCCTGATCGAGCCGCGGAAAACGACGGTCCCATCGATTTCCGGCGATCAACGTCCTATAGTATGAGGGCTGTATTGGAAGATGCGAATTCGAACAACTGTCATCCTGCTAGGAGTCTTCGTCTTCGGGCTCTGGAGCGGCTCGTTTCTCGAAAGGCGTTCCGAATCACCTCTCGAAGAGCTTTCCTCGGACCTTCTGCATGGAATCGAGGCCCAGCCTGTGGGAGCCGCGGCCTCTGATCCCGTTCCTGCCCGAGCCTTCGGAACGCAGGATCTCACCAGCCAGGAAAACCGCGATATCGCCATCTTCCGCGATAGCCAGCCCTCGGTGGTCTTCATTTCCAATATCGCCCTGCAGCGCGACTTCTTCTCGCTGAACGTCTTCGCCATTCCCCGGGGAACCGGAAGCGGCTTCGTCTGGGATCGCAAGGGACACGTGGTCACCAACTACCACGTGATTTCCCAGGGCGACCGCTTCACCGTGAGCCTTGGAGACCAGGAGTGGGAAGCTCGCCTCGTCGGTGCCGCACCCAACAAGGACATCGCCGTGCTGCGCATCGACGCGCCGCCCGACTCCCTGGCTCCGTTACGCGTCGGCAAATCGCGGGATCTCCTGGTCGGCCAGCGGGTGCTGGCGATCGGAAACCCGTTCGGCCTCGACCACACTCTCACCGTGGGGGTGGTCAGCGCCCTGGGCCGAGAGCTGACCTCCCCGGGAGGTCTTCCGATCCGCGACGTTATCCAGACCGATGCGGCGATCAACCCCGGCAACTCGGGCGGCCCCCTCCTCGACTCCTCGGGCCGCCTGATCGGAGTGAACACCGCCATCTACAGCCCCAGCGGAGGTTCTTCGGGCATCGGATTCGCGGTTCCCGTCGATACCGTCAGCTCGCTGGTTCCTCAGCTCATCAAATACGGCAAGCCGGTGCGACCGGGAATCGGCGTCGAGCTGGTGCAGGACCGCTTTGCCGCGAGCCTGCGAGTTCGAGGGGTCATCGTGCGCTCCGTGGTCCCCGGGGGGCCGGCGGCGAGGGCGGGTATCACCGGCCTGACCCGAGCCCGCCGGAGCCGGGTCCGGCTGGGAGACGTGATCGTCGCGGTGAACGGAGAGACCATCGACCGGCTCGAAGATCTCATCCTCGCCTTCGAGGATATCGGCGTCGGCGGCCGCGCCCGACTGACCCTGGAACGCGACGGGCGAACCAGAGACGTGGAGCTGCAGCTGGTACCGATCGAGTGACGTAATGGCAGGATCGCCCAATACATCACCCGCTCCGAAGGAGCCTCGACGCTCTCGCGAGACGGCCGCCTGGCTGCCCGGAGCCCTCTCCGCCGCCGCCCTCGAGACGGTCAGCGAAGGAGTGGTCCTGGCCGATTGCGACGGGCTGATCGTCTACATGAATCCTTTTGCAGAACGTCTCATCGGGGTCGACCTCACCGAGGCCCGGGGGAAGCCGGTCACCAAGATCTACCCGATCGTCAGCGAGACCACGCGACTCCAACGCCAGGACCCGGTGGAGATCTGCCTACGCGAACGCCGCACCGTGGTCCTTCCGGGGCTCTTCCTGCTCCAGACCCACCAGGGGGACGAACACATCATCCGCGACACGGTGTCGCCGATCTTCGGAAGCGGCAGCGAAGACGAGCTCCAGGGCGTGGTGCTGGTGTTCAAAGACCTCACCCGGATCCGTGGCCTGGAAAAACAGATGGTGTACCTGACCAGCCACGACACCCTGACCGGGCTGATCAATCGCCAGGAATTCGAGATCTACCTGGAAGCCGCCCTCGAGAGCTCCCGCGACCTCGGCCTCGCCCACACGCTCCTGCAGATGAACGTGCTCGAGCTGAAGCTCATCAATGACTACTTCGGCCTGATCGCGGGTGACGAGCTGCTGCGCCGGGTCGGCGACCACCTGCGCCGGCAAGTCGGGGAGATGGGAATCCTCGGGCGACTCGGTGGCGACGACTTCGGCCTCCTGCTGGAGAACCGGGACCACGCCCGGGCCCAGCGGATCGCCGAAGCCCTGCAGAGATCCTTCCGTTCGTTCCGGTTCTCCTGGGGCGGGCAGGACTTCGACATCGGCCTGGCGATCGGCATGGTTCCCTTCCGCCCGGCCAGCGACAGCGCCCTGCAGCTCCTCAAGAACTCCGACGCGGCCTGTTACCTCGCACGGCAGAGCCGCAACCGAATCCACACCTTCGCTCCGTCCGACACGGCCCTCGCCGAACGCCACGGGCCGCTGCACTGGGTGCACCGGATCCGCCGCGCCCTCGCCGAGGATCGCTTCTCCATCTTTCTCCAGGAAATCCGACCGCTGGCACAACAACGCCGCTCGCATCGATTCTTCGAGGCCCTGGTACGAATGATCGACGACGAGGGGAAAATCGTGGCCCCCGGCCAGTTCATTCCGGTCGCGGAAGACCACGACCTGGCCCCCCTCGTCGATCGCTGGGTCGTACGCCGAACCTTGCGAATGCTCGCCCAGAACGAGTGCTCTCTCTTGTCCGGAGCCTCGGTGTCGATCAATCTCTCCGGGCGCTCACTCGGAGACGAGGCGTTCCTCGAGGAAGTCAGTGATTACATCGACGCGAGCGGAGTCGATACCCGACGGATCTTCTTCGAGATCACCGAAACCGCAGCGGTGGCCAACCTCGGCCATGCACTCCGTTTCATCAACGCCCTCAAAAAAAAGGGCTGCCGGTTCGTGCTCGACGATTTCGGTAGCGGCCTCAGCTCGTTCGCCTATCTCAAGAACCTGCCCGTCGACATGCTCAAGATCGACGGCGAGTTCGTGCGCAACATGGAGATCGACCCGATCCGCGAGGCCATGGTTGCGGCCATCAACCAGGTGGGCCAGGTCATGGGTCTCGAGACGATCGCCGAGTGGGTGGAGAGCGAGGCGACCTACGAGCGCCTCGAGCAGATGGGGGTAGACTTCGTGCAGGGATACCTGATCCACCGCCCCGAAGCCACGAGCTGACCCTCAACCGAAAGTGTTGCCCAGGTGGAAGAGTGTCTGGCGCTTCCACCAGATCCAGTCGTGACTGACGTCGTGGCCCCAGATGTCGCGATGGTGGCCGATTCCCTTGGCAGCGAGAATGTTCGCCAACGCGTGGGTCTCCTCGATACAACCCTCTTCCCATTTGCCCTGGCCGCAGACCAGGGTGATGTGGATCTTCGCCCGTACCGTCTCGAGCGCCTCGCCCTGCAGGTTGCTGGTATAGGCCATGGGGTTGTTGAAATACACATCCCCGTTCGAGAAGCCGCCGGTGAAGTGGGCCAGGTCATAACGACCGCTCAGGCAGAGGGCGTAGCGGAAGATCTCCGGCTGCTTGAGAGCGAAGTTGGCGGCGTAGAAGGCTCCCAGGCTCGCGCCGGCGGTGGCGATAGGAATCCCTTCGCTGTTGCAATCCCTACGAATCGCCGGCACCAGGTCGGTGAGCACGAATTGCTCGTAGGCAAGGTGTTTCTTCATCCGCACCGCCGGGTGGGTGGTCTTGTCGGTCAGGGTCTGGGAAACGTTGCTCTCCGGGCAGTACAGCTTGATCTTGCCCCCCAGGATCAGAGGAGCCAGGGCATCCACCATCCCCTGGCGATCCCACTCGTGTGCAAATCCCGCGGCCGTGGGGAAGACCAGGACGGGGGTTCCCCAATGGCCGAAACACCAAACGTGGACTCGACGCCCCATCGCCGGGCTCTCGAGCATCTCGTGTCGCCGCTTCATGGCTGCCTACCTCGAAAGAAGTTTTTCCGGAGCGGCCCATCCTATACCAGCCGCACCCCCTCTCGAGGCCGGTACAGCAAGCCGGCTTCGCCGAGCCACGCCAGATCCTGCTCGGAGAAAGCATGGAGTCGTCGATAGAGGGCGTCGAGGCGCTCTTGGAGCTCCGGCCCCGCCGACGTCGACTCGATCAGCGCCAGAGCGCGCTCCTCCACCAGCGATGGAGCGAACTGCCGCTCACCCGACGGTCGAGGTGCCGCGGCGATGGTGAAGTACTTGCCGCGGAACGACTCGGCAGTGGGCCTGGGCTCGTGGAGAATCGAAGGCCCCGCGACCACGAGCTCCGCTTCGGGGCTCGGGTCGTTGCTCCACCAGCCGTGTACCCCCGCGGCCGCTGTACCGTCGGGTACGGAAACCGCCGACTTGCCATTGAAGTAGCTCAGAAAGTAGGGCCGCGCCGCGGTTTGCGCCAGATCGAGATGTGCCACCAAGGCCTCCCAGCCCACCGGGCCGAGCTGGATTTCCGCGAGCCGGGGATTGAGCTTGAAACATCGATCCTCGCCGGGGAGGCGCTCGTGATTCAGGTAACGGACCCGCTCGTAGCCGGCGGCCGCGACCGCCGCGAAGTGCTCCGCCACGTCACGGCCGCCCTGGCCCGAGCCCTGGAGGTGGAAGAGCTCATCGGCATCGAGATGCAGCAGCCAATCCCAGCCCCCACCCGGCTCTCCGGCACGGAACGCGGCCAGGGCGGCGCTGGCGTTGAGGCATTGGCGGCAGGCCACGGCATGGGACGAAGCACCCTCCCGAGCCCGGGGCTCCAGAGCAGCCAGCCGGGGATCGGCGAGCACGTCCGGCCAGCGCGTCTCCGCCACCTCGGAGCCGAGCCAGATCGTCAATCTCTCGGCCGGAAAGCTCGAGCGAAGGGTGTCGATCACCGCCCGTTCCTCGGGATCTTCTCCCCGATCGAAGATCAGCAGCAGATGCTCGAACCCCTGCTCGAGATGGTGACGGCACCAGCGCTCGGGCTCCGGAGGCCGGAAGACGGTGGACACCACCGCCGCTCGGGGTCGCGAGTCGGGAACGGTCGAAACGAGGATCCGGTCGGCGGGAGTCCCTACATCGTGCAGCAACACTTTGCCCCGCGGCACGGAGGCTCTCCCGGAGACGGTCGGAGACATCAGGGGGCGCAACACATCGTCGGCCGAGAGCTTCGGTCGGGGTAGCGGGGGCTCCGGAGGGCCGCCGGAGCTCAACCAGAACGTGAGAGCCCAGCGACCGGGCCCGGGCTCCAGGGGCATTACCCGGTGCGGCACCCGGCGAGAATCGAAGATCGCCAGAGTCCCACCCGCCGGCTCGCAGATCTCGGCAGCGCCTTCCTCTCCTCCTGCGTCCGGGCTCCAGAGCGCCAGCTGGCCTCCGCGACAGGCCATGGTGGGAGGGTTGAGATACAGAACCAGCGTTCGGGTACGGCCATTGTCGTTCTCCCCTCCGGGATTGTCCATGTGTCGCGCGTACCCTCCGGACGGTGCCGGATACCGCGCCAACATCGCCCGTTGGGGAGCGACCAGCTCGCGTCCGGGGGAGATCTCCGGCCCCAGCCGCCCGACCCAGCGGGCCAGGCCCCACTGCACCAGGAGCGCCAGCTCCGGCACCGCTTCGAGCCACCTGGCCTCGGTGCCCGCAAGGTAGGTCACGAAATCCGACCGCCGGCTCGAAGGTCGGCCATCGCGGCCGACCCCGCCCTGCTCGAGCGCCAGCCGCCCCTCCTGCCACGCCGTTTCGAGCCCGCGATGGACCGTCTCGACCCAGCCCGAGCCCAGCAGCTCGGGCACCACGAGCCGGCCGGCTCCGTCGGCCGCGAAGGCCCGGGCCCGGATCTCCGCATCGGGAATCCGGACCGAGGCTTCGAGGGTCTCCCACGCCCGCTCGAGAGCACAGGGCTCCGGCAAGGGCTCCCACCAGAGGGGAGAGTCGTCCCAGGCGCCCGCGGCACGCACGGCTTGCTCCCATTCGGCCAGCCTCTCCCGCAGCGAGCCGAGAGCCGGCAGGGGGAGCCCCCCGCGCGCGACCAGGCGCTGTGCCGTGGTCAGCAGACCAGCCGGGTCGAGCCCTTTCGACACCGAGGGCCCGCGCCGGACCCCCGACGCCATCTGGACCTCGAAGAGCCGTGCCAGCCGCTCCGGCTCCGCGATGTCTCGCAGGGCCTCGAGCGAAGGGTCCGGTGCGCTCAGATTCTCTTCCAGCTCGATCAGTGAGGCCGCCAACGACGATCTCAAGACTCTCTCCTGTCCGCGGGTCGTTCGAGCGGTAGCTCCACGATCACTTCGGTTCCCATCTCGGTATCCCTCTCGGTGCCGGGCTCTCGAGCACGGACCGAGATCGTACCCCCGTGAGCTTCCACCAGGGCCCGAACGATCGCCAGCCCCAGGCCACTGCGCCCGTGCTCCCTGGCGGTGGTAAAGAAGCGGTCGAAGATCCGCTCCCGGTTGGCCGCCGTGATGCCGCGACCAGAATCCGCCACCGATACCGCGAGGAAATCCCCCGAGCTCCGGATCGAAATCTCGGCCCGGGCCTCTTCACCTCCGTGTTGCCGCGCGTTGTCCACCAGGTTGCCGAACACCGAATCGAGCACCTCCGGCGCCATCCAAACCCGTGTATCCGGCACGTCGGACGGGCAGAGCTCCACCGCGAAGCCGGTGGCCCGGAAACGCTCGACCAGAGGCTCCAGCACCGAGAGAAGATCCACAGACTCTCCGTCGGGCCGCAACACGTCCGCCCGAGCCAGCTCCAGGAGCCGTGCGACCAGTCGTTCGAGCCGCTCGGCATCTTTTTCCAGCATGTCGAGAAAGCGGGTCGCCTCCGCGGCCGACATCTCGTCGCGATGGTCTCGCAACAGCTCCACGGTGCCCCGGATCGAGGTCAGGGGCGTCTTGAGCTCGTGAGAGACGTTCGTAGCGAAGGTGGCGATGTACTCGGCTCGTTGCTCCATCTCGTCGGCCATCTCCGAAACCGCCACCGAGATCTGCCGGAATTCGTGGAGACCCGGGTGGTCGAGGGGGCGAACGGCCCCGGCCTCTCCGCGACGAGCCCGCGACGTCTGGTCGATCAGGGCACGGAGCGGGCGGCGCAGGGTCCGTGCGGTGATCGACGCCACCATACCCGCGACCAGAACCACCACCAGCGCCCCGGGGAGAAGTGACCACCGATTCTCGTACAGGGCCCGACCCACCGACTGGGGCGTTCTCGCCAGCACCACGGCCCCGGCGACCTCGCCGTCGGCGATCACCGGCAGGGCGAGCACCACGCGGATTGCGGTCCGCCGGCTCAGCGAGGGCTCGAAGGCCTGGTTCTTCCGCTCGGGATCCGAGGGCGTCCGCCGCCGCAGAATGCTGATCGCAACCCCTTCGAGGGCCGAGGCGACTTCCCGCCGATGGCTTAGCCCGAGGCCGGCCTCGGCTCCGCTCGAAGCCACCACGATTCCGTTGGAATCGACCACCCGCAGACCCGCCAGAGTGATCGCCTGGGTTTCCTCCAGGATCTCCACGAGCCGGGAGCCCGCCGCTGCGGCGACCGGGTCGGGCGGCCCCGACGGGGCGGCCTCCGGGGCCGGCGGCCACACCGGGTCGCGAGCCAGATCGAGCCGAGCCGGAATGGGTCGAAACTCTCCTCGGCCTTCCGGCGGCGAGCTCTCGAGCGACCGGAGGCGCTCGGTGCCACGGCGCGACGACTCGACCATGAGCTCGTGGTGGAAGGCCGCGGCGAGCACCGCGCCCTGGGCGATCAGCTCCGACTCGGTCTGCCGGATCAGCATCGTGTCGTAGAGCTTGAGCAGGGAAATGCCACCCAATGGCAACGAGAGGACCAGGAGTGCCAGGACCAGCAGGACCGTGCGCAGGCGAGGCACCCGGTGAAGGGCCGAGCCGGAGCCGGGAGCCGCACCCCCCGCGGAGTCAGGCCCCGAGGCGATATCCGAATCCATGGACGGTCTCGATCGGCTGTGCGCCCACTGCGGCGAGCTTGCGCCGCAGGCGTTTGACGTGGCTGTTGATGGTGCGTGCGGTCACGATGTTGTGGTCTCGGTAGGCGCCGTCCATGAGCTCCTCGCGGGTGTAGACCTTGCCCTTGCGCCCCATCAGGGTCCGTAGAAGGCCGAATTCCGTGACCGTGAGAACCACCGGGCGGTTCTCGAAGGACGCCTCGAAACGTTCGAGATCGAGCCGCAGCTTCCCGCGGCGCAGCACCGACTCGGCGGCCGCCGCTCCGTTCGGGTCCGGCGGCACCGCCCGGCGCAACACCGCCCGCACCCGAGCCACCAGCTCCCTGGGGCTGAAGGGTTTGGTCAGGTAATCGTCGCCGCCGAGCTCGAGACCCACGATCCGGTCGACCTCTTCGTCTCGCGAGGAGAGGAAAACGACGGGCAGGCTCGAAGTCGCCCGCAGCCGGCGGCAGACCTCGGTCCCGTCGAGCTCGGGCATCAAGATGTCGAGCACCATCAGGTCCGGCGGATTTTCTTGCCGGCAACGGGCGAGAGCCTCGGCCCCGTTCACCGCTTGCTCGGTCTCGAAACCCGCCTTCACCAGGGCAAACCGAATCACCTCGCGAATATGGGGATCGTCGTCGACGATCAAGATTCGGGACACTCTCATGGCTCGCCTATTATCCAGGATCCGGGCTAACCGTTCGCCGCCTCGATTCGCAGGGTCACCGGCTGCGTGCTCTCGGAGCCCACGAGCCGTTCGAAAAATCGTTGCGCCACCCGGTGGCTCGGATCGATCGCCAGGGCCAGCTCGAAGGCCAGGAGCGCTTCCTCCCGGCGCCCGAGGGCCGCCAGGGCCAGGCCTTTCTCTACCTGCGGGCCCGCCCTCTCGGGTTCGAGGGAGGCGGCTTCCAGGGCGGCGGCGAGGCCTTCCTCGTGGTGCCCCAATCGATTCTGGCGCCGTGCTCTCGAGAGCAGGAAACGGAACCGCTCCGGGTGCTCGGGAAAACGGCCGAGAAAATCGCGTTCGACCTCGGCGGCCTTGCCTCCGGCTCCCCGAGCCACCAGGCGCCGATGGTGGATGAGCAGCTTCCAGGGCGTCAGCGGCTCGTCTTCGAGCTCTGGCAGATCCAGCTCGAGCACACAGGCACAGTCGACCGCTTCCCGGTACCAGGTGTCGAGGGCGCGCGAGCGTGCCGGCTCCTCGAGCCGCTCCACCGTCGCCAGGGCGGCGATCAGAGAGCGCTCTTCGACCAGGATCTCGAACAGGCGCCCGAGCCAGGGCTGAGGGAGATCGACTCCATGATTCCACCGCGCCACTCCCCGGAGCATCTCGTCGACCAGCTCCGCCTCGGCCACCCCCTGCTGGTCCAGGGCCGAGACCAGCGGCAGAGCGCGGGCCCAGTCGCCGATCGCCATCAGCACCTCGGCCTGCAGCCGGCGAAAGTCGTCGCCCGGCACGACATCTCCGGGCAAACCCCGCAGGACCCGATACGCCTCGACCGGCAGACCTCGCTCGAGCTCGAGAGCGGCCAGACGCTGGCGTGCCTCCACGTCCCTGGGATCGAAGCTCAAGGAGCCCGCGAGCAGGGAGGCCGCGCGATCTGTCTGCCCCGTCCGCAACGCCTCCTCTGCCGCCGCCAGGGATCGCTGCTGCCTCACCTCGGGAGAAACACAGGCGATGCAGAAGAGCGCCGGCACCAGCCAGGCCCCCCGACGCCACCTCACGGCCCGACTCCGAGAAGCCGTAGCACCAGCAGAAACATGTTTCCTTCCGCCGGATCGGCGGGCCGGAAGAGCTGGAACGGCAAGAGAGGGGAGCCGAGGAAGGGTCGCAACATCCAGGCCAGCTGCCCGCCTACCGCCGCGAAAATCACGAAGTAGATCACCAGGAATCCACCCTGCCGCGGCCCTTCACCGTCCGAGAGCTCGCGGTAGCCGCCGAGAAGGACGCTGAGCCCCACGACTCCACCCAAGGCCCCGACCAACAACGACAGGAACTGGCTCAGGTGGTAGTGCACGGTCGATCCTACGAGGAAGATCAGAGGTGGCGCCAGGCTGCCCCAGACCAGGGCCACCGCGGCCAGGGACGTGCTCTGCAGCGCCGCCGCCTCGGAGAGGGAGAGGGCTCGCGACGAGCGCCAGCTCTGCAGGATGTGAAAGGTCGGAAAACACAGCGCCGCGGTGCCCAGCAGCAAAAGGGGCACCTTCAGCATGGACGAGAGGATCTGTGGCGGGCTCTGGGAGAAGGATCCCAACGCCAGGCCGAACAGGGCCGAGCCGAGAAGCGCCGCGAGCAGCGAGCCCCTGGTGGTTTCGGAGAGACCTTCGCCAGCCTTGATCGAGTCGAATACTTTCGAACGGTGCCGCAGCAGATCGAGAGACGAGAGAGCGGAATGTCGGGTCTTGGTCGAGAGCAAGGCTCACCTCCTGCCCCGCGGGGCGTTGTTGCAATGGAGGAAGCCTAGGCACCGGAGGTGCAGATTTGGTGCAGCCTCGGGGGCAGGTCGGAGTCAGGCCGAGGAACGCCAGGCTCGGTGGCGCCAGATCTCTCCCGATTTCAGGTACAACACATCTTCGGCGATATTGACCGCGTGGTCTGCCACCCGCTCCAGCATGCGGGCGATGGTCAGGAGATGGATGAGCTGCTGGACGTCTTCCGGCCGCCGACGGATTTCTTCTTCGACCTGGCGAAACATCTGGCGATAGATCTTGTCGACCCGCTCGTCGGCACAACACACGATCTCCGCCAGCTCGGCGTCCTGGTTGACCAGTGCGTCCAGGCTCTGTCGCAGCATGGCCTGGGCCTGCCGCTCCATTCCCTTGAGATCGAAGGGGATCCGGCGAATCTCCTTCTCCGCCGCCAGAAGCTTGGCCTGCTCGGCGATATTCGCCGCCAGGTCGCCGATCCGCTCGAGATCGTTGTTCATCTTGAAAACCGCCACCACGAAACGCAGATCGACCGCCACCGGCTGCTCCAGGGTGAGAGCCGCCAGGCATTCCTGCTCGAGCTCGATTTCCTTGCGATCGATTTCCCGATCGTGCTCGATCACCCGTTCCGCGAGATCATGGCTGCGATCTTCGACCGCACGGATCGCGTCTCCAACGGCTTCTTCGACCATCCCCCCGAGCATCAGGATTCGTTTCTTGATCTCCTCGATGCGCTCTTGCAATTGCGTGGCCATCGAGAATTCCTCCAGGTGTCAACCGAAGCGGCCGGTGATGTAATCCTCGGTCGCCCTGAGGCTCGGCCTCGTGAAGATATCGGAGGTTCTTCCCAGCTCGATCAACCGGCCGAGGTACATGAAGGCCGTGTAGTCGGATGTCCGGGAAGCCTGCTGCATGTTGTGGGTCACGATCAGGATCGTATACTCCCCTCGCAGAGAATGGATCAGATCTTCGATCTTGCCGGTGGCGATCGGGTCGAGGGCCGAGCAGGGCTCGTCCATCAACAAGACCTCCGGCTCGGCGGCGATGGCCCGGGCGATGCACAGCCGCTGCTGCTGCCCACCGGAGAGACCGAGAGCCAGCTCGTCGAGCCGATCCTTGACCTCGTCCCACAGCGCCGCGCCGCGGAGGCTGCGCTCACAAACCTCGTCGAGCACGCTCTTGCGGTTCTCGCCGTCGATCCGTAATGCGTACACCACGTTTTCGTAAATGCTCATGGGAAACGGGTTCGACTTCTGGAACACCATTCCCATGCGCTTGCGGAGCTCGATCACATCGACCGACGGGCCGTAGATCGAGTCGCCGCTCAGGTTCATGTCGCCCTCGATCCGCACACTGTCGATCAGGTCGTTCAGCCGGTTGACCGAGCGCAGCAGGGTCGACTTGCCACAACCCGAAGGGCCGATCAGAGCGGTCACCTTGCCCTGGGGAACGGGAAAGGAGATGTCGTAGAGGGCCTGGGCCGCGCCGTACCAGAGCCGAAAATCTTTCACCTCGAGCACCGCCTCTTCGGCGAGGACCGACTCGTGGATCGTGCTGGGCAGCGTACGGCCTTCGTTGATCGCTGCCAACGGATCCGGCTGTACGGGCGAAGGAGCGGAGTCCGCTGCGTTCTGGGAGCTCGAAGTTTCCACTATTTCCACCTTGTTGGACCAATGAACCTAGCTAGAACTGTCCCCCCGCGTATTTCTTGCGGAGGCTGTTGCGCAGCCGGATGGCGGCGAAGTTGAGCAATGCGATGAGGCCGATCAGGAGCAGCGTGGTGGTGAACACCATCGGTTTCGCGGCCTCGGAGTTCTGGCTCTGGAATCCGACATCGAAGATGTGGAAGCCGAGGTGCATGAAGCTGCGTTCGGGGTGGATGTAGGGGAACACCCCGTCGATCGGCAGCTCGGGAGCGAGCTTCACCGCACCCACCAGCATCAGGGGAGCCACCTCGCCGGCACCGCGAGCGATGGCCAGGATCATTCCGGTAATGATGCCCGGCAGAGCCCGCGGCAGGACGATCCGCTGAATCGTCTGCCACTTGCTGGCGCCACAGGCGTAAGAGCCTTCGCGCATGGAGTTCGGCACCGCCGACACCGCTTCTTCCGTCGCCACGATCACCACCGGTAGAGTGAGCAGGGCGAGGGTCAAGGAGGCCCAGAGCAGGCCTCCCTTGCCGTAGGTCGGATTGGGGAGCTGGGCGGCAAAAAACAGTTCGTCGATCGAAGCGCCCACCAGGTAGCAGAAGAAGCCCAGGCCGAAGACCCCGAACACGATGCTGGGCACACCCGCCAGGTTGTTCACCGCGATCCGCACTGCGCTCACCAGAGGACCCGACTTGGCGTACTCCCGCAGGTAGAGGGCAGCCAACACACCGAAGGGCACCACCACGAGCGACATGATCAGGGTCATGGTCACGGTGCCGAAGATGGCCGGAAAGACTCCACCCTCGCTGTTGGCCTCCCGCGGCTCGTCGACGAGGAACTCGTACCAGCGGCCGAGATACACGCCGAGCTTCTCCACGAAGGAAATCCGGTTTGCGGGATATGCATTCACGATCTCGTCGAGTGGGAGCACCGCCTGCTGGGCCGGCATCGTTCCTTCGCCCGCCGTGCGCATGAACAGCTGGTAGCGCGCATTCTCCTGGTTGATCGCATCGATTTCCTGGCGAATCCGAGTGAATTCGCTCTCGGCCCAGCGCGTCGTTTCCTCGTACTTCTCTTCTCTTGCGGCGACCTTCGCCCGAGCCTCTTCGATCGCGGCCTCGTTCTTCGTGGCCTCGGCCTTCTCGAGATCCAGCTGCGCCTCTCGCAGGCTCAGCCGGGTGGCCTCCAGCTCGTGATTGACGGCGCCGGTATCGAACTCTTCGAGATCCCTGCGTTCGTTCCAGCGTTCCCGAACGGCGTCGTGGTGTCGCCGGAAGCCCTGCCAGGCCGCTTCGGGTCCCTGGAAGACCTCGGCGACCGCCTCCACGGCCTCCGCAGTATCGAGCTCGGAGAGGGGCAGCAACACCTTTTCTTCACGACCGTCGGCCCACCGGCTCACGACCCCTTTCAGCTCGCCGCCGCTCGACCCGACATCTTCTGCGACTTTGCGGGCTTCTTCAACGCTGTCCACGGGGGTCGAGATCAGGAAGGCCTCGGGAAAGCCGTAGAAACGGCCCCACTCCAGGCGTTCCACCACGAAGACCCATTCCGGCTTCGATTGCTCGGCCAGCGCGAAGGTGTCGACCCAGGAGAAGTGATTCTGGGTGAGACGAAAATTCCCGGTGCGAAACAGGCGCCTTTCGGAGGTTCCTTCGTTCTCCGCCAGGTACGAGTCGGCGGCGGCGGCCAGCTCCGGAGACAAGGCGTCGATCACGCTCTGCTCGGGCCGGTAGACATCGGTACGGGTGACCTCGCCCATGTACGAACGCCCATCGAAGGTGGAGACCTGCTCCACGGGAAGCGGCCAGAAGGTGATCAGACCCCTCCACAGGACGAGGCTCAGGAGACCCACCACCATGGCGATGCACAGCACCAGGGCACCGCCGGTGAGCCAGACCATGGGCTCGCCGGCCGCGAAGAGAGACGATCTCGATCTCGCCCGTCTTCGCTTCCAGGCCTTGCGCTTCGATCCGCTCCCGGCCCGCTCTTCGCTGGCCGGGTCTGCCGTCTCTACGCTCATAGCTGATAGGCCCTTTTCCGAAAGCGCTGGCGGATGACTTCCGCCACGGTGTTGACGATGAAAGTGAGCACGAAGAGCACCAGGGCGGCGAGGAAGAGGGTCCGGTAGTGGGTGCTGCCGCGCACCGCCTCGGGAAGCTCCACGGCGATATTCGCCGAGAGGGTGCGGAAGCCCTCGAAGATGTTCCATTCCAGCACCGGCGTGTTGCCCGCAGCCATGAGCACGATCATGGTCTCGCCGACGGCTCGTCCCAACCCCACCATCAGGGCCGAGAAGAGGCCGCTCATGGCGGTGGGGATGATGATCCGCGTCGCCGTCTGCCACTGGGTCGCCCCGGCTCCCAGCGACGCCGATCGCAGGTGCTCGGGAACCGTGGAGAGGGCGTCTTCGGAGATGGTGTAGATGATCGGGATGATGGCGAATCCCATCACGAAGCCTACGATCATCGCGTTGCGCTGGCCGTAGGCGTCGATCAGGCCTCCTCGGGGATCGAAACCCAGGCTCGAGACGACGTAGGCCGCGATCAATGCCAGGGCGAAGGACGCGAAGACTCCACCCACCATTTTCATCAGGTCCGCCTGGGCAAAGGTTGCACGGCTCCACTGGGAGCTGCGATCTCGCAAACGCGGATCGACGATCCGGCCGATGCCGAAGGCGACGGCGAACGCCGCGAGCGGAAGGAAGAGCAGCAGCCAGCCGCCGACGGAGCTGGCGAACCGCTCGGCTCCTTCCTTCCCCGGATCCCAGGCCAGCCAACCCTTGAGATCTCCGGCGAAGAACAGGCTCTCGATCCAGGGCCCGACCAGGAACGCCAGGAGAATTCCCAACGGAGCCACCATCGCCATGGCGAGGACTCGCCAGTTGCCCCAGCGGATCGCAAGGTCCAGGGGCAGTAGCTGCCAGATATAGGCCCCCAGGAGAAAGACGAATGGAAGGGTGAAAAAGCTCGCCAGGGTTGCGGGAACGATTCGTTCGATAAAGGGCGCAAAGACCAGGGCGGCGAGGAAACCCAGCACCACACTCGGCAAGCTCGCCATCAGCTCGATCCCGGGCTTGATCACCGTCTTGGCCCGCGGATGCAGGAACTCGCTGGTGAACAATGCCGCGAGCAGAGCCAGGGGGGCTCCGAAGAGCATCGAGTAGAGGGTGGCTTTCAGAGTGCCGAAGATCAACGGCACGAGGCCGAGCTTGGCCTCGAAGTCGTCGGTGCCGCTCGACGACTGCCAGGTGTGGCGGGGCGCGTCGTACCCCTCGTACCAGACCGGCCGAAAGAGCGCGTTGAGGCTCGCCTCGGGATATCTCGGGTCGAGGTCCGCGGTGAAGATCCGCTGCGCCGTGGCGGCTACCAGCTGGTCTTCCTTCGGCGCCATGGCGATGCGCAGCAATGGCTCATCAGCGGCCAGGGGTAGCTGGTAGGTCGCGAGCGTCGAAGCGCTCGTGATGTTGAAGAGCTTGATCCGGCCGTCGGCCCAGCCGACGAACACCATCCGGCTGCGAGACGAAGAGGCCGCAGTGACCGCACCGCTACCGAGGTCCGAGGTGAGCTTCTTGGCCCAGGCGAAGGTCTTCTCGGCCGCCGGATCTCGCTGCGAGCCTTCCAGGGTCTGGCCTTCGAAGGCGTCGCTACGCACCAGGAAACCGGCGCGGACGGCCCCTTCGGAATCACCCCAGAGCAGGGTGTTGCTGCCGAGCACGAACTGCAGGGTTTCGAGCTCGCGACCGGGCTCGACCAATCCTCCGCTCTCGACCAGGCGGCTGGCGCCGAGCTCGGAGGTGTCATAGCGCTGCAAGCGTCCGTCGGCCCATGCGAGGTAGAGAGTGTCGCCAGCACCGGCCAGGGCCAGGTGGACCGGCGGATCGTCGAGCGAAAGCTCGGTGGGGATCTCCACCTGCTCCCGGAACTCCAGGGTGGTCTCACCGGTCAGGAAATTCGAGGTCTCGATGCCCTCGATCACCACCAGGTGGAGGTGATCCGGCTCGGGAGCAGTTTCCGCAACCACGCCCTGCTCGCCCGGAGCCTCTTCCACCGGAGCCCCTCCCGAGCTCGCGTCCACCGGCGCTCCGGCCGCTCGATCGACATCGGCGACCACGGCCGCGATCAGCGGGCCGTTGGGGCCGATGACGTGCGAGACCAGATGCACCGGCCCGGCCCCGACCCGGGTCACTTCGCCGAGCTCGGCGCGGAGCTTCTGCGTTCTGTACTGGCCGTTGGGAGTGGCTTCGACCACTCCTTCGCCGTGGTCGACGGTGGTGACCCCTTCCTGCTCGAGCGCCTCCACGACCTCTCGTGGCAGGTCTTCGGCGTCGACCACGGATGGCTCGAAACCCACCGCGGCGAGCTGGACCTGGCCGTCTTCGCGGCCGAAGAGAGTCAGGTCGCCACGAATCAAGTGAGAGGAAGCCGTCAGCCGAGCCTTCGGGGCCACGTCGAGGGTCTGCCGGAGCTCACCGTTGTCGAGGCGAAAAACTTCGATCTTCCCCGAGGGCCTGAGCATCCACGCGAGCAGACCGTATTCGTCCATCTCCAGATGCATGATCTGATCAACATCCGAAGCAAAGGAATCCAGGTTCCCGATGGCCGCGGGCAGGAACAGGGGAACCACGACCCAGACGAGGAAGACACAGACTCCGAGGACCGCAAAAATGGTTCCGATGCCGCCGACCGAAATCAACGTTCGGGCGACGCGATCGGCCAGCAAGACCTTGCGGCTGGTCTTTCTCTGCCTCGCTCTCCCGGTAAAGGAGCTTCCTGACTCTTGCATCTATTCTGGGTCTCGAAGAAATGGACGGAGAATGCGGGTAGCGCTGACACGGCTGCCAGCGCCACCGGCTCGATCGCAGGAGTGACCCTCCACTACCGCACAAGGGACTCGACTCGGAATCGCGGTCCGGATCGATTCGTGGATCAGTAGTCGGAATCGATGTCGATTCCCACTTCGGCGAGCGTCTGCGCGGCGATCTCGTAGGAGACCGGCAGGTAGCCGTCCTTCACCACCACTTCCTGACCTTCCTGGCTGAAGATCAGCTTGACGAATTCGCGGCGAAGAGGGTCGAGATCCTGCCCCGGCTGTTTGTTGATGTAGACGAGCAGGAAGCGGGAGAGGGGGTAGTCGGCGACCGAGGAGGGATCGGCCGGAACCGCCTTGCCGCCATGGCTCTTGGCCAGGGGAACGGTGGCGACGTCGGCGGTCTTGTAGCCGAGACCACTGTAGCCGATGCCATTCTTGTCGCTGGCGATACCCTGCACCACGGAGCTCGAACCGGGCTGCTCCTTCACGGAGTCCTTGTAGTCACCCTTGAAGAGAGCCTCCTTCTTGAAGAAACCGTAGGTTCCGGAGGCCGAGTTGCGGCCGTACATGCTGATCGGAGAGCTGGACCAATCGCCGCCGAGACCGGCTTCTCCCCAGGTGGAGATGTCGCTCGAGTGGCCACCCTTGCGGGTCTTGGAGAAGATGGCATCGACCTGTGGCAGGCTGAGGCCCTGCTTGGCGATCGGGTTGTCCTTGTTGACGTAGACCGCCAGCATGTCGATGGAGGTCTTGACCGCGACCGGCTTGTAGCCGAACCTCTTCTCGAACTCGTCGATCTCGGCGTCCTTCATCGCCCGGCTCATCGGTCCGAAGTTAGAGGCGCCGGCGATCAGCGCCGGTGGTGCGGTGGAGGAACCCTTACCCTCGATCTCGACCTGGACATTGGGATACTTCTCTTTGAACTTCTCCGCCCAGAGAGTCATGAGGTTGTTGAGGGTGTCGGATCCGACACTCTTGATCGTTCCCGATACGCCCTTGGCCGCCTTGTAGCTCGGCAGCCGCTCATCGACCTTGACCTGGCCGAGAGCCGGCAGAGCAACGACCGCCAGAATCGCGGCGCTCGAATAGATGCAACTCGAACGAAAAATGCGCATTCTTGAACTTCCTCCTTGGTTGCAGAGAATGCCCCGACAGGGGACCCTTGAAACTTAGCCCCCCTTTATGAGGGCCAAGTAAACGCAAAGAGGAAGCTTTGTTAAGAAGAGATGAAGCCGAGCCGCGATCAACGCTTCGAGAGCAGCTCCAGAACCTCGTCGTGCAGATGACCGTTGGTCGCGACCGCGCTACCGCTCCAGATGCTCTCTCGGCCATCGAGACTCGTAAACCGTCCACCGGCTTCTTGCACGATGGGCTGAATGGCCGCGAGGTCCCAGGGGTTGGCCTCGGGATCGACCATGATCTCGGCCCGGCCACTGGCGACCATGGAATAACCGAAACAATCACCCCAGGTCCGGCGAACGCCCACTCGCCGCAACAACGGATCGAGGGTCGAGGCGGCTTCGGAGCCGGGCTCGGGCACCTCGCTCAGGCTCACCAGGGCCGACGACAGTTCGGTCTCCTGCGATACCGAGACCCGGCGACCATTCCAGAAACAACCTCCACCCTGCCGGGCGGCCACGGTTTCACCGAGGGCCGGAAAATGCATGACCCCGACCACCGGACGGCGCTCGATCGTCACGCCGATCAGCAGCCCGAAGAGCGGCACCCCGCGCACGAACGACTTCGTGCCGTCGATGGGGTCGAGGACCCAGGCGCGCTCCCCGGTTCCTTCGTCCTCCCCATACTCCTCGCCCACCAGGCCGTCCTCGGGAAACCTCTCGCGAATCGCCGAGCGCAGGTACTGCTCGGTTTCGCGGTCGGCAATGGTCACCGGCGTGCCGTCGGCCTTGGCGTCGGCCACCACATCGGTCTGGAAATACCCGAGCGCGATATGCCCTGCGTGCCAGGCCAGGTCGACGGCGAACTCCAGGATTTCGGTCAGATCTTCGCTTCGAGTCACGAGCCAGACGCTCCTTGTCCGTCAAATCACTCGGAAGGGGCCAGCGTATCGACCCTGCAGAGCTCGAAGATCGAGCATCACGAGCACATCAGCGGATCTGGAATCGGGCCCGCACCGGCCCGAATTCTTCCCGCAACGAATGCTCGCACAACCGACCTGGGAACGATAGCTCTTCTCCACTCGACCTCCAGGACGCTGCTCGCGAACGAGCCTTCGGCAAGGGCTCGATGAAAGATTCGATCAGAAGGCGGTGAATATTCCCTGAGCGCTCGATGAAGATTGTTCGGATTCGCCCAAGAGAAGAAAACCTTCACCCACGGCTCACCGCAGCTTCACTGTCTTCCGCATAGATACGCCCGTCGAGAGGGCCGATCCAGGTGGCAAGAATTGCGGGCGGCCCCTACCATCGATCCCTTTTCAACTCTCGCCGTCTCGAGGGCAGACTTCATGATCCGATTCTCTCCAGCGCTCGCCCGCGAGGATTCCCTCACCAGGCTCGGGATCGACTCGACCGACCCCAGGACGCTTCCCTTCTGCGACGGGGATGCGACCGCCGGCACGGAGACCGAGCTCCAGGTGGCCGTGCTGGGTGATCGCGACTCGGTCGATCTACCTCGCTACATCGAGAACTCCCGGTACCTGACGAATCTTCGCAAGCGCGTGGGCACCGGAGACAGCTCCGCTCGCTGGCTGCGCAGCCTGGAGAGCTACCTCGACGGGAACCGCGACGGTGTCTGGGAAAACAGCTGGGTGCGGTTCCCGTTGCATACCTTGTCTCTGACGGCTCGCGAAGCCCTGGAGCGGGATCTGCAGCGCGACCGCAACGACCCGACCCGCGGCCGGCGCTCCGACTGCGACCGCTTCCTGGTCGACGGGCAGGGGGGCGAAGACCTCAGGATTCCGGTCAGCGACCTGCTGCGAGTGGCCCTGGTCGACGCTGTTTCGGGCCCGGATCCTCTCGCCCGGCGGGTTCGCCCCGTGGCCGAGCGGCTCCTGCCCCACCTCTTGAACGACAACACCTCGCCCGAGACCTCTTCGTTTCGGGTGGTCTGCCTGCGCACGGAAACCGGGCGAGGAGCCGCTCTCGCCCGGGAGACCTCGAAACGTTTCCTTTTCACCCACCTGCTCCTGCACTACGCCAACGAGCAATTCGGCCTCCGCGAACGAGGCCAGACGGCGAGGATCTTCTTCTCCCCGCATCCTCCGACCCGGCAGAAGCTCCTCAACGAGGCCATTTCCGATTCCTTCTATCGCCACCTCTTCATCTCCCCCTGCCTGGCCTGGGATGCGGGCGAGAGCAAACATCAATACATGCGCCTCTGCCACCGGGTGTTGAGCCGTAGCCACCTCAACGCCATCGGCAAGCTCCGGGAGGCCGGAATCATCACCAACAACCTGGTGGTCCTGCCCACGGTCTCCAACATCAGCCTGGCGAACAACGGCACTCACATCAATCTCGGGAGTCGGAAGATCGCCGAGCACCTGCAGGATCCCGGCTCCGGCTTCGGACCCTCCCACGAGAAGCGCTGGGGCGACCTCGCGATCAAGATCTGCGAGCACTTTTTGCCTCTCTCGGTAGGTATGTACAGCGCCGCCCCCTACCGCCTTCCCTTCCGCGACTTCCACCCGGAAAAAGCCTTGGGTTTTCTCGCCCACGAGCTCGACTACACCCACCTACGCATGTTGTGGCGCCGGTGGAAGAAGAAGACCCGCAACCGGGTGCTCGGCAGGCCCCTGACTCCTTTCGGCCCACCTCTGCTCGACCAGGGACTGAGCCGCCTGCTGCGGCTCGAGGGTGACCTGGTTCCCGACTTCCGGCTGGTGGATTACCCCGTGGCCTGGATGAGCACTGACGAAAGCCCCGCTCTCGACGGAAACCTCGGCAACACCGAGCGCCTGCAGAAAGACCTCGACTCTCTCGGGATCTGCGACGCCAGGATTTCCCTCTACCTGCCCTTCAAGCTCCGGCAGCTCGCCAGCGCAGGCTTCTCCGGCTTCGAAGGTCGGCACTACTCGCTCTTCCCGAGCCTGCTAGCGGATCTGGCGCCCGCCACCGACCTGCAGACGCTGGTCCAGGCCCTGGCCTACAAGCTCTTGGCCGCCGGAGACGTGACCCACGAGCACATTCCCGACCAGCCGGAGGTCGAGAGCGAGCGCCGCCAGATCTTCTTCGGCGCGGCCATCGGCATTCCCACCTTCTACGTGCGCCAGAGCTCCGGCAACCGGTTCCTGCTGGACCTCGTCTCCCGCACACCAGGGGTTCGCCGGAGCCGCCGATATCGCGGATTCTGGC
>CAZMEL010000100.1:0-23936 GCA_964565225.1 uncultured Thermoanaerobaculia bacterium
GCGGGGGAGGATCACTGGGTGGGGGTGCCACCCGCGGCGGGGGAGCCACCCGCGGTGGCGGGGGTGGCGGCGGAGGCTTGGGCTTCTCGCCGTAGCGAAAGATGTTGCGACCCGGCTCGTAGCTGCCGGAACGCGGCGAGAGCGCTTCGAGATCGGGCTCGATGACGTGGACTCCGGCTACCGAACGCCACTCTTTGGCCTCGTACCCGCCCCCCGGGCCGCGCCCTCCGATACCGCTGAAGAGGCCGCCGGGCACGAGCTGCCAGCCGAGCACGACGGCGAGCACGGCGAGCAAGCCTACGAGCTGCTTCTCTCGTGGCTCCAGATCCTCGAGCTTCTTCATGTGGAGCGTCCCCCTTCGACTTCGGCTTCTTCGGGGGCGACGAAGATGGTGGACAGCGACAGATTGATATTGAGGGTCTGGTTGCGGCCGGCGCCGGCATCGCTGAGCGTGATGCTCTCGAGCACCAGGAACTGCTCGTTGACCTCGAGAAAGTTGATGAAGGTTCGCAGCTCCTGATAGGAGCCCTGCACGGAGAACTCGATTCCTCTCTTGATCAGCTTGCTCTGATCGATCTGTCGGCGCGGATACCCCCAGGAAGTGGGATGGAGGCCCGCCTCTCGAGCTCGCTTCTTGACCTCGTTGATCGCCCGGGTGAAACGCTCTTCCTCGGTTTCGAAGAACTCGCCATACAGGCTCGTGATCTTGGACTCCTGCTCCTCGATGCTGCCGAGGAACTCCTCGCGCTCGGCCAGCTCCGCCCGGTAGGCCTCGAGCTGCTCCTGCGCTACCTGATTCCGACCTTCGAGGCGTTCGACACCTCCGGCGAAGTTGGTCCGATACACGACCAGGCCGAGCAGGTTGAGCAGACAGAAGGCCAGGGGGAGAATCCACAACCAGAGATTCCGCCGCCAACGCTCGAAGGGTCCGATCATCCTTCCGCTTCCTCTTCGAATACCAGTCCCAGCTCCAGGCCGAAATCTTCGAGCTGGGGCATCCAGTCGGGCAGGAGCCAGGAAACACCCGGGGTCGAAGAAGCCGGCCGATCTGGAAACTCGCTGTCGTTCCCCTGCCGCTGGTTGCCTCGGTCTCCTCCCCCACCCTGGCGGTCGTCTTCGGCCTCGACCCGACCACCGACCACGGCGCCGGGCCCCACCTGGATACCGGCAGCGATCGCGCTGCGGCGGCCGGCTTCTTCCGCCAGGCTCTGCCGTCGATTGCGAGCCGCGGCCCGCTCCCGGCTCCGGGAGCGAAGGGCTTCGAGGCGCTGTCGGCGCGACAGAGACGCTCGGTCTTCTTCGACCCCTTCGTCTTGTTCGTCGGCCTCCTCTTCATCGATCTCGACCCGACTCGGTGGCGGGGAGCTCTCGCGCCGGGCGGCCGCCACTTCCTGGGCCACCAGGCTCGACTCGGGCTCCGGCTGGGTCTGCGCGATCACCGGAGGAGCCGGGTCGTCTTCGTCGTCACTCACCGGAGGAGCGGCCGCCTGGACGGTGGGAGCCTCGGGAGCGGTATCTTCCGACTCGAGGCTCTCGATCTCGTCGTCTTCCGGATCTTCCGCCGCTTCGGTCTCGGCGACGAGAATCTCGGGATTCTCCTCGGTAGCGCCGGTCAAGAAGAGAACCTCGAGATTGAAACGAATCGACTGGCGCCCCCCCTCGTTCTCGAGAGCTTCGTTCCGCAGCAGGATGCGGCGGAACGAAGGGTCTTGGTAGAGCGTGTCGATGAACTCGGTCAAGGCTTCTTCGGTCTTCGACCAGCCGTTCAATCGGAGCGAGACCTCGTCGGGCTCTTGGCCGTTGTCGGCCGTCGATGCTGCCCAGACGGAAGTATCCGAGCTCCTCCGGCTCGAGCGGCGACGGGTCCGCGTGTTGCTGTCACTACCGGCCAGTTGCACCACGGGCTGCACGGTGACCAGGCGCACATCGATGGGAGTGACCCGTTCCAGGTGGTCGAAAAGGGTGCTCCAGGGAAACGTTCTCTGCGAGATCAGGCCGTTCAGGAAGGCAGCTTCCCGATTCTTCGTTCGCAGATCGAGGCTCGTGAGCTGGCGATCCTGCTCTTCCAGCCGCAGCTCCCCTTCGCGCAGGGACTGCTCGGACTCGGCGAGGAGCTTGCGGTTGTCGGCCGTCCCCTGCCAGTGGTCCCGGTAGAGAAAGAGGTTGACGACCAGGAGAAGACCTCCGAGGGCCCAGAGGAAGGCGGCTACCCGCACCACGGGTCGGCGATTGATGAACGGCTTCTTGGCCAGATTCACGACCCGCACGTCACACCTCGAGACTCGCCGCGCCGAGCAGGGGAGCGGTTTGTGCCCAGGTCGGTCCGACCTGGGTCCGGGTCAAAGGAAAATGCTGGAACTGCAGGGGCTCGGGCTCGGCTCGGAATCCCTCGCGCAAGATACCGACCCAGGTTTCCTCTTCTTCGGGAAGGGCGCACAGGAACAGGCGTTCCAGCTGTTTCTCGGGAAAGTGCTGGCTCACGAAGCTCGCGGTCAGCCGCAGGTCGCGAATGGTGGTCCTGGCGTCTACAGTACCCGAAGGTAGAGACTTGAAGCGGTAGAGGATCGGCTCGCCGTCCAGCACGTGGCTCACGGTGAAGGAGTCCGGAGAGACCGAGACCAGCGCACAGAGCTGCTCCTCGGAGAGCTTCTCTCGCAAGCTCGCATGGATGGCGAGCGTGGTGTTGGTGATGCGTCCGAGCGAAATGCCCGCGGCTTCGAAGGTGCTCTCCAGCTGGGCCAGCAGCGACTCCAGGCCGAAGCCGAGCAGAAGGCGCTGAGGCTCTTCCTGGTTCGGGAACGGAGTGACCTCGGTTGCGGAGATGCGGAGATCCTCGACCCGGAAGGGCACCAGGCGCTTGAGCTTCCAGCGCAGCACATCCTGGATGTCGGCCGGTTTCCGCGGCAGGTCGGAGACTTCGGTGAAGATCAGGCGCAACCAGGTATCCGGAAGCACCAGCGAGGCCTCTTTGAAAGGATCCTCGATGTTCCCCACCAGCCGGCGAATGGCCGTCTCGAAAGCAGGAAGATCGCGGATCGAAGCTCCCAGCGGCCCTTCTCCGAAGACGCTCGCCGGAATCTCTTCGCTGTAGCTCGTATCGTAGACGAACCCCTGCGGCCCGCGATGGAAGCTGCCGTAGTGCAGCTCCATGGGTAACGGGCTTTCCGCCCCGGGCATCGAGAACGGAGAGTCCACGTCCGATCGCCGACGCTCGAAGAGAGCGAAGGCATGGGGAGGAGGCAGCAGGGAATCGAGGCCCAGAAGGCGCTCAATCCACGAAGGTAACTTTGTTGACTTCACGAAGCGTCGTGACTCCCTGGAACACTTTTTCTAGGGCTGATTCCCGCAGAAAGCTCATACCTTCTTCCTTCGCGGCGCGCCGGATCTCGGCCGCCGGCCGCTTGGAGAGGATCAGCTCGCGGATCGGGTCTGAAAGATACAACAATTCCGAAACCGCGAGCCGGCCCAAGTAGCCGGCACCGCTACACTCCAGGCAACCCGCCCCCTCGTAGAACTCCAGATCCTGGTAGGTGTCCGGATCGAGGCCGCTCTGCTCGAGCAATTTCTTCGAGGGCGTCTTGGGGCGCTTGCAGTGCTCACAGATCTTGCGCACCAGGCGCTGGGCCAGGACGCAGTTGAGAGCGGAGACGAAATTGTACAGATCGACATTCATGTTGAGGAAACGCCCCAGAACGTCGACCACGTTGTTGGCGTGAACCGTGGTGAAGACGAGGTGGCCGGTCAGCGCCGACTGGATGGCGATCTGGGCGGTCTCTTCGTCGCGAATCTCACCCACCATGACCTTGTCGGGATCGTGCCGCAGGATCGACCGCAACCCGCGAGCGAAGGTGAGCCCCTTCTTCTCGTTCACCGGAATCTGGGTGATGCCCTTCAGCTGGTACTCCACCGGATCCTCGATGGTGATGATCTTGTCTTCCGGCGACTGGATCTCGTTCAGGCAGGCGTAGAGAGTGGTGGTCTTACCGGAGCCGGTGGGCCCGGTGACCAGGACCATGCCATAGGGCTCGCGGATCGACTTCCGGAGCTTTTTCTTGGTTTCCTCGTCGATACCCAGGACTTCCAGCGAGAGGTTCTTGAACTCCTTGTTCATCGACTCCTTGTCGAGCACACGGATCACGCAGTCCTCGCCGTGGACCGTGGGCAGGATGGAAACGCGGAAATCGATGGTGCGGCCCTTGAGGCGCAGCTTGAAACGGCCGTCCTGGGGAATTCGCTTCTCCGAGATGTCGAGCTCGGACATGACCTTGATGCGGCTGATGATGGTCTGGTGGTGCCGCTTGTCGATGGCATCCATGGCCTGGTAGAGAGCCCCATCGATCCGATACTTGATCAGCACCTCGGACTCGCCGGTCTCGAAGTGGATATCACTGGCCCGACGCTGGATCGCGTTGAAGAGAGTCGAATCCACCAGCTTGATGATCGGGCTCTGGTCGCTGGTGATGGTATCGAGAGAGAGAACCTCTTCCCCATCTCCCTCGCCCTGCACCAGCTGCAGGCGAAAGTCTTCGGTGGCCTCGTCGAGAACCCGCTGGGAGCTCTCCGACTTCTGGAGGATCTCCTCGATGGCCGACCCGGCGCCGACCTTCACCTCCACCGGCTGCCCGAGCAGCATTTCGAGCTCGTCGAGGCGACGGACGTCGGTCGGGTCGCCCATGACCACGACCATGCGGCCTTCTTCCTGGGCCTCGGGAATGAAGCCGTAGCGCAACATGAGGTCGAAGGGCACCCTCCGGAACAGGTCGTTCTGGATCCGGAAATTGCGCAGGTCGATGAACTCGAGGCCGTAGTCCTCCGCCAGGCGGCGGCTCTCGCGCTCCTCGGTGGCGGGATCGACCTTCGATTCGCCCAACGTCAACTCTGCGGTGCTGCTTTCCATCATTCCTTTCCTGATTCGGCTGGCGAATCTTCTAACGGATCAGGGCCCGCCAGCGTCCAAGGCAATTCGATTCCATCTTCGGCCTCTATCCCACCTGGCTCAGGGCGCCGAACATCGGCAGATAGATCGAGATCAGGAGCAGAGCGACCAGAAAACCCATGACAACCAGCATGATGGGCTCCACCAAGGTGAGCAGGCGCTGCACCCGGGTCTCCACGGTTTCGTCGAAGTAGTCCGAAACACTGCTCAACATCTCGTCCAGAGAGCCCGTGGCCTCCCCCACCTTGATCATGTCGATCGCCAGATTGGGAAAGACCTTGGTGCGGTCGAGCGCGTCGTTGAAGGCCTGGCCCTGTCTCACCTCGTCGATCACCGGCGCCAGGGCGCCGCTCACGTGTCGATTGCTCACCGCGTTCACCGCGGTATCGAGAGCCGAGACGAGGGGAATCCCTCCTGTCAGCAGAGTGCCCAGAGAGCGGCAGAACTCGGAGAGCGAGAAGTAGTGGAAGATGTCTCCCACGATCGGTAAGCGCAGGCGCAAGCGATCGAAGAAGAGTCGACCCGCAGGGGTCCTGCGCCAGTTCCCCAACACGACGCCGGTCACGAGAAGGCCGCCGAGCAAGAGCAAGAAGTTGTCTCGGAGCCAGAACGAAACCCCAAGGGTTACCTGGGTGATCGCTGGCAGCTCGGCGTCGAGGTCGCGGTAGAACTTGGAGAAGCTGGGGACGACATAGATCGCCAGCACCGCCAACATGCCGATGGAAAGGCCGATCAACACCGAGGGGTAGATCAGGGCCGAGACGACCTTCTTCCGCGCCGTGCTGACGAGGCGCAGGTAGCGGATGAAGCGGCGAATCACCGATTCCAGCTCGCCCGAGCGTTCGCCCGCCTTGAGGGTGGCGGCATAGAGCGGTGGAAACATGTCGCCGAAACCGGCGAAGGCGTCGGAGAGCTCGACGCCCGACTTCACCTGGTCACGAATTTCGGTGAGCACTTGCCGCAGGTGTGGCTCTTCGATGCGCTCGAGCATCAGGTCGAGGGCCTGAAGCAAAGGCAGGCCCGCTCGAAGCAGCGCCGCCATTTCTTGATTGAAGGCCAGAAACTCGTCGAGCGGCATGCGACGACGCTTCCTGGAGAAGGGCAGCTCGAAGTTGAAGAGTGAGCCCCGGGGCTTCACTTCGAAGATGTGAAATCCCTGGCGCTCCAGCTCGTGGCGCACCGAAGAGGCGTCGGCGCCGTCCTGGACCTTGGTCAGGACTCTTCCGTCGGGAGTTCCGTACCGGCAGACGAATTGCATAATGGTTCTCTAGTGGACGTGAGCGCCGACAGGGCACCGGGACAGCTGAGGTTCAGCCACGAAAGGTTCGCTCGTCCGGTCTCAATCCTCGGGTTCTTCGGTCTCTCGCCGACAGGAGATCGCGATCATCAGGGCTTCCTGGCTCGACTCGTCCTGGGCCAGAACCAGGTTGAGCGGACGATCGATCCAGAGGTTCAAGGTCGCGTGGAACAGCTCCCGGGGCTCCAGCTGGCGCCCCTTGTTGGCGGAGTTGGCGGCATGGCGAAGGATCCGAAAGTCCTGCAGCTTCAGCCGTTCCGGGCGAGACGTCGACGAGCTGGGGAGAATCGAGCTTCCGAGCACGGAGCCGAGACGGAAGCTGACACTGTAGGACTGCCCCAGGGAGTAGGTGACCTCTTGCCCCTCTTTCGAGGTCACGGCCGCCTCGGCCAGCACCTGGTACTCGTCGTACCGCAAGAGGTCTCGCAGGCGCTTGACCACCTCGTCGGGCAGGCCGGCGGTCTCCGGCTCGTCGGTCGGAGGTGAGACCACCTGGCGTTTCGGACCTGCGCGGATGATCTGGATCTCGAATCGCAGATCCTGCGGCGGGCGGTCGAAGCCTTCGAGGACCCGCCGGACCCGCGCCAGAGCCGCGCGGGTGTCTCGAACCACCAGAGTATTGGCCCGACTCTGCTCTTCCACCGTTCCGGCGGCCGAGAGGTAGGGGCGAACCAGGGTCACCGCTTCCCGCACCGGCTGATGCTTCAAGGTGTAGGCATAGACCTGGTGCCCACGCCCCGGCTGGGCGAACGTCACGCTGGAGAGTAGCGCGAGCATGCTCCAGACGAGCAGGACTGCCGACAGACGAACAGTAGTAGCGACCGGCCGGTTCTCCGGATTTGAATCGAAGCTTTTCATTTGACGACCCTCGGTCCCCATGTCTCGCCTTCCAGTCGAACCCTTCATACGTCCAGAGACGCCGGGACGACGACGAGAAGAGAGATGTCCTGGTCGATCACCTGGATGATCGAGCCGTAGGCGGGATCGACATCTTCCACGAGAGGAATCTGCTCGAGGCTTTGAGCTTCCGAGAACAGCGGGCTCGCCAGCTCGGATTCCGAGCCGGTCTCACCGATCGGCGCCCAGGCCAGAACCTCACTCCCCTGCGCTTCCGCCAGGGTTGCGGCGCTCTCGGGAATCGAGGTTCCGACACCCTGCAACAATCCCGCGGAAACGAGCAGCGCCGCCAGCGAAGCGGCCCGCACGGCCGAACGGCTCCACCAGCTCGATTTCCTCTGCTCGCGATAGCTCTCCGCACGCCGCATGGTCGCCACGGCCGACTTGATGGACTCGATCTCGTCGGAGGAGCCGAAGCGATCGGCCCGCGGCGAGCTCATGCCGCGGAACAGAAGGGTCGGCTCGGCGTCGATCGCTAGACCTCGGCACAGCTCACAATCGTCGAGGTGCCGAAGCGCTTCGTCCCAGGCGGCCTCGTCTTCGTCGCGGTTCCGGGCCAGGAGATACCAGTCGGGGCAGCTCATGCTCTACCTCCGGACCGCGGTGCATATTCGGGGTATTTCGCCAGGAGCTCCTGGCGGAGGATCTTTCGTGCATTGAAGAGATGATTGCGCACCGTCGACTCCCGGCAACCCACGATCTCGGCCACCTCTTTGGAGGGCAGGCCTTCGACCTCCCGCAACAGGAAGACCGCTCTCTGCTTCTCGGTCAGAAAGGCGGCGAGCTCGTGGAAGATGGCCATCACCTCGCCGTTGTGCAGGCTGGCGCGGTCGAGATGGGCCTTGGTGTCGCAGAAATCTTGTAGATGAAGCCGCATCGGCTCGGCGCTGCGTTGCTTGGAACGGCGAGAGCGCAGATGGTCGATCGCCAGGTTCGTGGCAATGCGGTAGATCCAGGTGTTCGGGCTCCACTTCCCGTCGAATCGATGCCGATGCTCCCACAGGCGGAAGAACGTCATCTGCACGATGTCCCGGGATTCCTCGATATCTCCGAGAATCCGGAACGCGAGCTTGGCCAGAGGTTTGCTCTTGCGCTCGATGATTTCGTCGAGAGCCAGCTCGTCGTTTCGGGTCAGGGCCGAGAGAAGCTCACGATCCGTGGCGTCCCGCATCTCCGCTCGATGACGATTGGCGGAATACGCGAGATGTGGACCGGTGGATGTTGAAGTGGCTGTCATGGGCATTGTCGTAGTGCGTCTCCGTGCTGTTATACGGCCCATTGCACCGATCCGTCCAAGAGTTTTCGGATCTCGACCAGCCTCAGGGCCCGAGCGGACGCACCGCCGAACGTCAGACTCCTTATTCTATGGTCGCACGGCACCTTTGCAAAGCGGGCCGCCGGCACCGAGGAGCGACTATACTCCCCGCCCATGGGGCTACTCGACCGCGCAGGCTGGCTCACCTACCAGATGGCCATGGCTTCCGGCCTGGCCGTGGCGGCTCCCTTTCTCCTTCTCCGCCGCGGCGCCCACTACGGCCAGACCCTTCCCGGGCGCCTCGGCCTGCGCCGACCCGAGAGGCCGTTTCCCCACGGCGCCCTGTGGATCCACGCCGTCTCGGTCGGCGAGGTCGCGGTGGCGGCCACCCTGGCCCGCGAGCTGCCCGAGGATCTGCCGCTCCTCGTCACCACGGTGACTCCCACCGGCCAGGAGCGGGCCCGAGTCGCGTTTCTCGACGGAGCCTCCCCCAACCCCCGTGCCGTCGACTACCTTCCTTTCGATCTCGGGCCGACGCTGCACGGGTTTCTCGACCACTACCGACCCGGTGGCCTGATCCTCGTCGAGGGCGACTACTGGCCCCTGCTGTTGCGGGAAGCCGGACGCCGAAACATCCCCGTCGCCGTGATCAACGGCCGCATGGGAAACACCTCCGCTCGGCGTCTGCGTCGCTTCCCGGCTCTTTCTCGGCGCCTCTTCTTCGCACCGGTCGGAGCCTTTGGGGTGCAGACCCCGGAAGACCGGCGCCGACTGCGGGCGGCGGGGGCCGAGGATCGACGTATCCGGGTAACCGGGAATCTCAAATACGATTCTCCGGCGCCGCCGCAGAACGAGGCTCTGGAGTCGTTCGTCTCGCAGCTGGCCGCGGGCCGGCGGGTCTGGGTGGCGGGCTCGACCATGCCCGACGAAGAGGAGCAGGTGCTCGCCGCCTACCGCCGAGCCGGAGGAGGCGACCGGGCCCTGCTGATCCTGGCACCTCGCCACCCGGAACGCTGGGAACCGGTGGCGCGGCTGATCGCCGAACAGGGATTCGTTTCCACCCGGCGAAGCTCCACCGGTGCCGACCAGCCCCCGCATCGCCCGGTGGAGGTGCTGCTTCTCGACACCCTGGGCGAGCTCGCCGCCCTCTACGCCACGGCCGATACCGCCTTCATCGGTGGAACCCTGGTTCCCACCGGCGGTCACAACCCGCTGGAGCCCGCGGCGTTCGGCATTCCGACGATCGTGGGCCCGTCGATGGAGAATTTCGCCGACATGGCCCGCCGCTTCGAAGAAGCCGGCGCCTGGCGCCAGGTGGCCGATGCGGAAGAGCTCGCTCGAGCCTGGGTCGACTGGACCGCGAATCCCGACCTGGCACGACAGGTGGGAGAACGGGGCCGAGAGCTGCGGCGAGCGAATCGCGGAGCCGTACGGCGCTCGATCGAGCTCCTGGCTCCTCTGCTCGAGCAGGTTCGCGGGACCGCGGAGAGCCCCGCACCTTGACCCGGCTACCCCGTGCTCCGCGGCCGTCGCGCTCTCCCTGGCAGAAGCTCTACGAAGGGGGCCATCGGATGCGGGCCGGCTACTATCGCAAACGGGCTCGCCGCCTCGACCGGCCGGTGATCAGCGTCGGCAATCTCCACTGGGGAGGCACCGGCAAGACCCCCCTCGTCGCCGCGATCGCCGCCGATCTGAACCGCCGGGGCCTACGCGTGGCGATTCTCTCCCGGGGGTATGGCTCGCAGGGCACCGGTGTCCGCCTGGCAGGCCAGGGAGAAGGGAATGATCCCGCGCAGGTCGGCGACGAGCCTCTGCTCCTTGCACGCCTCCTGCCGGAGGTCCGGGTCTTCGTCTGCCCGGATCGCTACGAGGCCGGTCGCCAGGCCCAGTCCGGCGACCCGAGCCCGGACCTCTTTCTCCTCGACGACGGCTTCTCCCATCTCCGTCTCCACCGAGACCTGGACCTGCTCGCCTTCCCGGCCTCCGATCCCTACGGTGGCGGGCGACTGTTTCCCTCCGGACGCCTGCGGGAGCCGCTCGATTCCGCGGCGCGAGCCCACGCGGTGGTCCTGACCGGCACGGGCGCCGCCGAGGGGCCCCGCCTGGCGCACGAGCTCGAGCCCTACGGTTTCAAGGGGCCGGGATTCTCGGCGCCGACCGAGATCGGCGACCCTCGTTCCCTCGATGGCGAGCGAGTAGCCGAAGGCACCCGGGTGCTCCTGGTCTCGGGAATCGCCCGGCCCCGGCGGTTCCGGGCCTCAGCCGAGAGCCGCGGGCTCGAGATCGCGGGTGAGATCGCCTTTCGCGACCACCACCCCTACCCGGAGCCCAGCCTGCGGAAGATCGCGGCGAGCTTCGCCGCCTGCGGAGCCGGTCAGGTGCTCGTCACCGGCAAGGATCGGGTGAAGCTCGAGGGGCGCCTCGATCTTCCCCTGGCAGAGCTTCCAGTGGTCTGCCGGCCCCAGCCGGAGCTCTTCACCTGGCTCGCGGATCAGATCGACGAGCTCAGAACGGCGATGCCACGCCGGATCTGATCCGGGCTCAGGGAGGCGTATCCCAGCAGTAGCCCTCCACGGCTCGGCGCCTCGAGGAAGTACGGGTCGACCGGGTAGAGCCCCACCCCCTTCGCCGCCGCTCGTTCGATCAGCGCCGGAACGCCGCGCACGGGCAGGTCGCGGAACCACAAGACCAGGTGGACCCCGGCGTTGGTGCCCGCCACCTCGACCTTGTCGCCCAGGTATTGGTCGATCGCCTCGAGCAGCACGGCTCGGCGCTCGCCGTTGAGGGCCCTGGAACGACGGAGGTGGCGTTCGAAGTGCCCCCCCGTGATCAGCTCGGCCAGCGCCTCCTGCTCGAGGGTCGGACACTGGCGATCGGCGAGCCACTTGGCCGCCACGAACGGCTCCACCAGCGGCTCGGGAAGGACCATGAAACCCAGCCGGATCGACGGGAAGAGCACCTTCGAGAGGGTCCCGGCGTAGATCGTCCACCCCCGCCGATCGAGCCCGAAGACCGCCTCCACCGGGCGCCCTTCGTAGCGATACTCGCTGTCGTAGTCGTCTTCGAGAATGTAGGCACCGGTTTCGTGGGCCCAGTCCAGGAGCTCCACCCGGCGCGCCAGGGGCAAGATCGCACCGGTCGGGAATTGATGCGAAGGGGTGATGTAGGCGAGCCGAGCATCGGCAGCCTCGGGCGGCAGGCGCCCGGGATCGATGCCGTCGGCATCGACCGGCGCTCCCACCAGGCGCGCCCCGTGGGAGAGGAAGATCTGGCGGGCCCCCTGGTAGTGCGGCTCTTCGACCAGCACCCGCTGCCCCGGCTCCAGCAGCAGGCGGGTGGTCAGGTCGATGGCCTGCTGGGAGCCACCGACCACCAGGATCTGCTCGGGGCGGCAGGAGATCCCTCGGCTGCGGCGCACGTAGTCGCTCAGGGCCTGGCGCAGGCGAGGCCGACCGGCGGCCGAGGAGTAACCCAGGGGCATGGTCTCCGCACAACGCGCCAGCAGCCGACGCCAGACCTTGAGGCCGCGCGGATCCGGAGCGACGTCGCCGTAGCGGAAATCGGCCCAGAGCGATGGGCCCGGGGAGGGAATGCCCCCTTCCGAAGCGCCTTTTCGTACACGGCGGACCCGCTTGCCGAACTCGGAGAGGAACCAGGACGGCTCGGTGGAGTCGGCGGGCGCCTGCCTCGCCGGCACCTGCAGCTGGGCGTCGGGCAGCTCGGAAGTGACGAAGGTACCCACGCCGACGTGCCCGGAGACGTACCCCTCGGCATAGAGCTGGTCGTAGGCCTGGAGCACCACATTGCGCGAGACTCCGAGATCTCGGGCCAGGGCCCGAGTCGCCGGCAGTCGGCTACCGCCTTCGAGCTCACCGTCGAGGATCGACCGGCGGAGCGCCCGATAGACCTGGAGATAGAGGGCATCCCGACCGTCGAGGCGAATCCACATGACAGGCAAGCGTAACCAAGCACCACGTTCCTCGCAACGCGAGAAGATTTCCCGGCTCGCGGTTTCGGACGGGTGAAGCCCTCTGATAGATTGATTTCAGATCACAACCTACGAGCCCATCGACCGGAACAGAACCGGACGAAGCCAGGAAATGAGACCATGAGCGAAAACCCCTTACGCCTGCGAAAAATTCACCATGTCGAGATGTGGGTCGGCAATGCCCTGCAGTCCGCCTACTTCTACCGCAATGCCTTCGGTTTCCGGCAGATCGCCTACGCGGGCCTGGAGACCGGGCTCCGCGACCGCTGCTCCTTCGTGCTCGAGCAGGGGCAGGCGAAGCTGGTGCTGACCTCGTCTTTCGATCCGGACTCCGAGATCACGCGCTTCGTCGCCAGACACGGTGACGGGGTCAAGGACATCTGTTTCCACGTCGGCGACACCGACAAGACCTTCGCCGCCACCCTCGAGCAGGGAGCGGAGCCCGCGGCCGAGCCTTTCGACATGGAAGACGAAAACGGCGTGGTGCGGCGGGCCACCATCAAGACCTACGGCGACACCGTGCACTCCCTGGTCTCCGACAAGGGGTACCACGGACCGTTCTTGCCGGGTTATGTCGAGAACGTGATCGAGACCGAAGATGCCGGCCTCCTGCGCTTCGACCACCTCGTCGGCAATGTCGAGCTCGGCCAGATGGATCACTGGGCCGAGTGGTACGGCAAGATTCTCGGTTTCAAGCGGCTGCTGCACTTCGACGAAGACCAGATCTCGACCGAATACAGCGCCCTGATGAGCATCGTGATGTCGGACAACTCCTATGCCATCAAGTTCCCCATCAACGAGCCGGCCACGGGGCGGCGCAAGAGCCAGATCGAGGAGTACCTCGAGTTCAATCGCGGCCCCGGTGTACAGCACATCGCCATGCTCACCAGCGACATCGTCAAGACGGTGACCCGCCTGATCGAAAACGGCGTGCATTTCATCGAAGTGCCCGAGGCCTACTACGAGCAGCTCCCGAAACGGGTCGGGAAGATCGACGAGAGCATCGACGAGCTGAAGCCTCTCGGCATCCTCGCCGACCGCGACGAGGAAGGGTACCTGCTCCAACTCTTCACCCAGCCCATCGTCGACCGCCCGACGCTCTTCTTCGAGATCATCCAGCGCAAGGGCAGCCGGGGATTCGGCGAAGGCAATTTCAAGGCGCTCTTCGAGGCGATCGAGCGGGAGCAGGCGAAGAGAGGCAACCTCTGATCGGCTCGCGCCGTTTCCGCGAATCTTCGGTTTAGGAGCTTGCGCTCCGAAGCTTCGCATCGCACGAGAACGAACCGCTGGAAGAATCATGACCTACTACTACAAGCTGGGGGAGATTCCCCACAAACGCCACGTCCAGTTTCGTCAGCCCGACGGCTCCCTCTACCACGAAGAGCTGATGGGCATTCACGGCTTCGCGGGGATCCAATCGATCCTCTATCATCTGCGACCTCCCACCGAGGTGAAGAAGGTCGAGCTGGTGCGCAAGGTCGAGGTTCCCTACGAGGAGCAGGAGCATCTGCGGCCACGTCATCTGCGCTCCGCCGACGTGGCCCCCGGCGGCGACGCCGTGGACGGCCGGGTGCCGCTCATGGGCAACCAGGACGTCGTGCTCTCCGTGGTGCGGCCCACCGAGCCGATGAGCTACTGGTACCGTTTCGCCCACGGCGACGAGGTGCTCTTCGTGCACGACGGAACCGGCCTGCTGGAGAGTCAGTTCGGCTCCCTGCAATACCGCCCGGGGGACTACCTGGTGATCCCCACCGGCGTGATCTGGCGCCTGATTCCCGATGCCGGCGTCGAGCAACGCCTGCTGGTGATCGAGTCCTTCGGTCACGTGGTGCCGCCGAAACGCTACCTCAACAACTACGGCCAGTTCCTGGAACACTCTCCGTTCTGCGAACGCGACATCCGGCCGCCGGACCGGCTCGAGACCTTCGATGAAAAGGGAGAGTTCGAGGTTCGGGTCAAGGCTCGCGACCAGATCTCGCGGTTCATCTACGAGCACCATCCTCTCGACGTGGTGGGCTGGGACGGTCATCTCTGGCCCTTTGCCTTCAACATCGAGGACTTCGAGCCGATCACCGGCCGGATCCACCAGCCGCCACCGGTGCATCAGACCTTCGATGGCCCGGGCTTCGTGATCTGCTCGTTCGTGCCCCGCCTCTTCGACTATCACCCCGAGGCGATTCCGGCCCCCTACAACCACTCCAACGTCGATTCCGACGAGGTTCTCTACTATGTCGAGGGCGACTTCATGTCCCGCAAGGGGATCGACCGCTCCTCGTTCACCGTACACCCGAACGGCATTCCCCATGGTCCTCATCCCGGAACCTACGAGGGGTCGATCGGCAAGGAGAAGACCGAAGAGCTGGCGGTGATGGTCGACACGTTCCGCCCCCTGCGCCTGACGCGCTACGCCAGGGAGATGGAAGACGAGGCCTACGCCTACAGCTGGCTGCCCGGTGCCCATGGCTGAGACCACGCCCCGGTGTCGGCGGCCCGCACGTGGTCGCTGATCCGGCGCGGAGCGGAGGGTTGCGCGTTTTCCTGATCCACGGAATGGGCCGTACGTCCATTTCCATGTGGTATCTGAAGTGGAAGCTACAGAGGCTGGGGCACCACCCCAGCCTCTTCGGGTACCTGGTGACCACGACCAGCCTCCTGGAAATCACCGACCGTTTTGCCGCGCATGTCCGGCAGGTCGTAGGCGCCGATCGCGAACGGAGCGGCCGGCCAGAGCCCTACGCGGTGATCGGACATTCCCTCGGGAACATCATCACCCGCAAGGCCAGCTCCCAGCTTCCGGAGGGCCTGAGCCGGTTCGTGATGCTCGCTCCGCCGAATCGTTCTCCCGCCATGGCCCGCTTCCTGAAGAACAACCCCATCTTCCGGGCCGCCACACGGGACGCTGGCCAGAAGCTGGCCGACCCGTCCTTCTACCAGGATCTCCCGGTACCCGAGGTGCCCTCGTTGATCATCGCCGGTACCCGCGGGCCCCGGGCGCCCTGGTTACCTTTCCAGGGCCGACCCAACGATTCGGTGGTCGGTCTCGAAGAAACCCGCCTGGCCGGGATTCCGGTGCTCGAGGTACCGGCGATCCACACCTACATCATGAATCGCGGCGACGTCTTCGAGGCGCTCCGGGAGTTCCTGGACGGCGGCCATGGAGAAGCCTCCCGGCAAGAGGGCGCCTCGGCGTCGTGATAACCTTTCCCGATCCAGACGAGCCATGCGAATCTCTCGGACCGACGATTCCAAGACCCCGGTGATGTCGAACGTCCGGTACCCTGCGCATCCAAGACGAGGCGATCCGAGATGACCTACACAGTGGTCGAGTACAAGGCCAACGAGATCATCTTCAACCAGGGGGAAGAAGGCGACCTCATGTATGTGGTGCAGGAAGGGGAGGTCGAGGTCTTGCAGGTCGTCGGTAACCACGAAGTGCAGGTCGTGGTGCTCGAAAGGGGCGATTTCTTCGGCGAGATGGCCGTGCTCGAGAACGAGCCGCGAAGCCACTCGACCAGGGCCGTTACCGATACCAAGCTGGTGACCATCGACCGCGGTGGTTTTCAGACCATGCTGTTGCGCAACGCCGAGATCTCCGCCCGGATGATCCGCAAGCTCGGCAAGCGCCTGCTCAACGCCGAAGACATGCTCCTGCGCGCCTACTCGGGACGCTCGATCGTCGCCGACGAAGAGACGCCCGACATGGTCGCCGGCAGGGCGCGCCTGCTCTATGTGAACGAGAACCGCGAGCTCGAGCTGCCGATGCGGGCGGAGATCAAGGTCGGCCGGATCGATCCGATCCACCAGATCCATCCCGACATCGACCTCACCAAGATCGATGTCCAGCTCACCACCAGCCGCCGGCACGCTCGCCTCCTGCGCCGCAAGGAGGGTTTCTTCATCCAGGAAGAACAGGCGACCAACGGAACGTTCGTCAACGGCCAGAGGATTTCCTCCGAGCGCCCCCTGGAGGTACGTTCGGGAGACGACATCATGTTCGGCGCCGTACACATGCGGTTCCTCGTGGACTGAGAATTCTCTCCGGAATCGATCCAGAGGCCTTCGGTTTTCGTACAACATCTCGAGATGAGCTCAATTACGCCCGAGCGGAACGCTTCGACTCTCCTGGTCTTCACTCTCGGAGACCGTAGAGAGACCGCCCGGCGGCGCCTCCTACCCGCTCGCTGGCGGGCGGAAGAGCGCCGGCTGCATCGCGCGTGTCTGGACAACGCGCTTTTCGCCGGGCGCGAGGCCGGGCTCCAGCTCGAGGTCTCCTCCCCCGCCAGGCACCTCGATCTTCCTCCGGATGTCACCCTGCGCCGGCAGCAGGGATGCGGTTTCGGCTCACGGCTCCGGCACTCCCTGGCGGAGTCGTTTCGCGCTTCCGAGGGTCCGGTGCTGCTGGTGGGCTCCGACGCCCCCGGCCTCGATGCCGAGCACCTCCGCGCCTCCCTGGCCGCCCTGCACCAGGATCCCGACGCCGTGGTGGTCGGTCCCTCGACGGATGGCGGCTTCTACCTGTTGGCCGCCAACCAACCGCTCGACGACGTGCTGTCGGATCTGCGCTGGTGCTGCCGCAGCACCTGTGAGCAGCTCTTGCGCACCCTGGAGCGAAGCGGCCGGCGCGTCGTGCTGCTGCCCGCCCTTCGCGATCTCGATCGCCGGAGCGACCTCGAGCAGTGGCTGGCCCGGGAACGACGAGAGAGATCCTGGTCTCCCCTGCTCCGGGAGCTGATCCCACTCCTCGCCCTCCTGCGACGGGTCATCGACCAGCCGATCGTGCCCAAGCCGCGGCGCACCGCCTTCCCCGCCACCTCTTTACGCGGACCACCCCTCGGCTTCGTGCCCGCTCTCTGACCCCGACCGAAACTTTTTCGAGTTCCGACCGGAATCCGCAGGGATTCTCGGTGCATTCGTCTCTTTCAGCGTCCCTGGCCGTGGGCCGGGTGGAGGTTTCCCGCAGATGCAAGAACACGCCGAATCGGTGGTGAAGGAACGTTATTCCCAGGCGGCGATGGCCCAGGAGCCGCTGCTGTGTTGCCCCGTGAGCTACAACCCCGAGTACCTGAAAGCAATTCCCCAGGAAGTCATCGAGCGCGACTACGGCTGCGGCGACCCCAGCCAACACGTGCGCGAAGGAGAGACCGTGCTCGACCTTGGGAGCGGCACGGGCAAGATCTGTTTCATCGCCTCCCAGGTGGTCGGCCCCGAGGGCAAGGTGATCGGCGTCGACATGACTCCCGAGATGCTCGACGTGGCCCGCCGCAACGAGCCGACCGTGGCCGAGGCCGTGGGCTGGTCGAACGTGGAGTTTCGGCGCGGCCGAATCCAGGATCTCGCCCTCGATCTCGATCTTCTCGACCGCGAGCTGGCCGAGAACCCGGTGCGGGGAGCCGAAGACTTCCTGCGGCTCGAAGAGCTGACCCGCACCTTGCGGGCGGACCAACCCTTGGTCGCCGATCAATCGGTCGACGTGGTGGTCTCCAACTGTGTCCTCAACCTGGTGGCCACGGCTCTCAAGGAGCAGATGTTCCGTGAGATCCACCGGGTGCTGAAACGGGGCGGCCGCGCCGTGATCTCCGACATCGTCAGCGACGAGGAGATTCCCGCCGAGATGCAGGCCGACGCCACCCTCTGGAGCGGCTGTCTCTCGGGCGCCATGACGGAAGAAGGCTTTCTCGCCGCCTTCGAAGACGCCGGTTTCTACGGCATCCGGGTGCTCGAACGCCAGGAGGAAGCCTGGCAGACGGTGGAGGGAATCGAGTTCCGCTCCCTGACCGTGGAGGCGTTCAAGGGCAAGGAAGGCGCCTGCTGGGAACGCAACCAGGCGGTGGTGTACCGCGGGCCCTTCAAAGAGGTGCTCGACGACGACGGCCATCACATGGTCCGGGGCCGCCGCTATGCGGTGTGCGACAAGACCTACCAGATCTACCGCCGCGAGCCGTACCGTGAGCTCTTCGACTTCATCGAGCCGCGGGTCGAGATTCCGCTGGAAGAGGCGCAGCCGTTCGACTGCAGCCGGACCGTGGCTCGTTCACCCCGAGAGACCAAGGGCCAGGGTTACGACGCCACGGTCCAGGGTGAGGTCTGCTGCGAGCCGGGCAACGGCAGCTGCTGCTGAGCCGTGGATCCCTCCGAAAACCCGGCCGTGCAGTCCGCATCGAGCGGACCCGCGGCCCTTCCCCGCTCTCCTCGAGTCGAGCTGCGCTCTCTCGACACCCTGTGGTTCCAGGTCGCCGGCACGATCTGCAACCTGGCCTGCAGCCACTGCTTCATCTCCTGCTCACCGACCAACCACACCCACGAGCATCTGTCGCTCCAGCGCGTGCGGGAGACCCTGGACGAGGCGGTGGCCCTGGGGGTGAAGGAGTACTACTTCACCGGCGGCGAGCCTTTTCTCAACCCGGAGATGGAGGCGATTCTCGAGGTCACCCTCGCGGTGGGCCCGGCGACGGTGCTGACCAACGGCCTGCTCCTCGACCCCGAGCGGTGTCGCCGGCTCAGAGCCCTGGCCGATGCCTCGGAGTATTCGTTCGACCTGCGCATCTCCCTCGATGGCTACGATGCCGCCAGCAACGACCCGATCCGCGGCGAAGGTACCTTCGAGCGAATCCTGGACGGCGCCGTGGAAGCCGAGCGCGCCGGCCTGACGCCGGTGATGACCGTAACCGAGGTGCACGAGGAGAACAGCAGCCAGGAAGGCCGGAAACGGTTCCTCGAGCTACTGCAGGAGCGGGGAATCGAGCGCCCGCGACTGAAGATCCTGCCCGTGTTCCAGATCGGCGCCGAGGCCGAGCGCAGCAGCGCCTACGAGAGCTGGCAACGCCTCGCCGACCACGACCCGGGCACCGAGGGTTGGGATCACCTGCAGTGCAGCTCCTGCCGCATGGTGACCGACCAGGGCGTCTGGGTGTGCCCGATCCTGGTCAACGAGCCGACCGGGCGAATGGGCGATCGCCTCGCCGACACTCTCGACAGCTTCCCTCTGGAGCACCCCGCCTGCTGGACGTGCCATGTCCACGGGGTGAGCTGCAGAACCTGACGCCATGAGCCAGAAACCATGAGCCAACGGATTCCCGAAGATCGAGACGGACGCGAGCGGCGAGCCGAGAAGACCAGCAAGCTCACCGCCCACCGCGGCCTGGCGACCTGGGGCGAGAGGCTCGTGCCCCTGGGCGAGTTTCGAGCCGCCGTGAAGCAATACGGCCGAGAGCTCGACGAGCCCGGCCGCAAGAGAGAGCTCGACGCCTTCGTGGCCGCCGGGGCCGACCCGACTCCGGTAGAGGGCCCGTTCCGGCGGATCGCCGTGTTCGGCGGCATCTACAACAACAGCTACGCTCTCGAGACCCTGCTCGCCGACGCTCGGAGCCGGGGTGCCGAGGCGATCTACTGCCTGGGCGACTTCGGCGGCTTCGGTCCGCTTCCCGAAAGAGTCTGGCCGCTGCTCGAAAACGGCGACGTGCTCTCGATCCAGGGAAACTACGAAGAGTCTCTCTCGTCCGGTGCCGGCGACTGCAACTGCGGCTACGCCGATCCCCGCGACAACCACTACGCCGGCATTTCCTACCGCTACACCGCCGAGAGCTGCTCGGACGGCTACAAGGCCTGGATGGGCTCTCACCCCAAGCGGCGGAGGGTGCGGGTGGGGCATCGCGAGCTCCTGCTCGTGCACGGCTCGCCGCGGCGGGTGAACGAGTTCCTCTTCGAGTCCTCCACCCCGGTGCCATTCCTGGAAGTCCTCCTCGACCAGGAGCGTTGCGACGGTGTGCTCTGTACCCACTCGGGCCTGCAGTGGCACCGCCGGCTCCCGTCCGGCAGAGATATGATCAACGTGGGTGTCATCGGCCGGCCCGCCAACGACGGTGCGACGAACGTCTGGTATTGCATGGTCGAAGAGGGAGAGAGCCAGCTCGGTGTCGAGCTCATTCCTCTCGCCTACGACCACCACGCCCTGGCCGAGGACATGCGGCGAGAGGGGCTGCCCGCCCCCTTCGTCGAGACCATTCTCTCCGGCTGGTGGACCACCTGCCTCGAGATCCTGCCGGCCCGGGAACGGCGCCTGTCGAGATTCTGACCCGCGGAGACCCAGCGATGAACGGATCCAAACCTCACCTGGCGATTCTGGGCAGCGGCCCCACCGGCCTCGAAGCCGCCCTCGCTGCGGCCGAGAAGGGATATCCCTTCACCCTCTTCGAACAGGCCCCCTCCGTGGCCGGGCATGTGACCAGCTGGTGCCATGTGCAGCTGTTCACTCCGTGGGCGATGAACGTCTCGCCCCGCATGCTCCGGGCCCTCGAAGGTTCCGGGCAGGTCGTGCCCGACACCCCGGAGTGCCCGTCCGGTGGGGAGCTGAGGGAACGGGTCTTTCGTCCGCTCGCCGAGCTGCCCGGGCTTCGGGAGAGGATTCTCTACGGCGCAGCGGTCCGGCAAGTGGGCCGCAAGGGCCTGCTGAAACACGAAGAGATCGGCTCTCCGGAGAGAGCCGAGAGGCCGTTTCGCCTGCTGGTGGAGCAAGGTGGCGAGGAATCCGTCTTCGAAGCCGACGTGGTGCTCGACTGCACGGGCAACTCCGTGCCCAACACCGTGGGGGACGGAGGGATCGCCGCGCCCGGCGAGTCGACCCTGGGCGATGCCATCTGCCACCAGATTCCCGACTTCGGGGCGGATTCGGAAGAATGGGCCGGAAAGACGATCCTGCTGGTCGGCGCCGGCCACTCCGCGCAAACCGCTCTGCGTGACCTCCTCGGGCTCGAGGGCACTCGAGTGGTATGGGCCCTACGCGGCGACGGAGGCAATTTCGGCCTCGAGGAAGACGACCCCCTGCCCCAGCGCAAGGAGCTGGCTCGAACCGCCGCCGAGGTCGCCGGGAACCCACCGCGGAACCTGACGCTCCATCGCGGAGCCGTGGTCGATTCCTTCCTCCGACTGGGCTCCGAGATCGAGGTCTCCCTCCGCCGGCAGGATGGCTCGACGGAAGAGGTCCGGGTCGACCGCATCCTTGCCCTGACCGGGCAGGTGGGCGACCACACGATCTACCGCCAGCTCCAGGTGCACGAGTGTTACGCCACGGCCGGCCCCATGAAGCTCGCCGCGGCGCTGATGGCCTCTTCGGGCAGTGGCGGGGATTGCCTGCAGCAGACCAGCCTCGGCCCCGAGGCGTTGAAGAACCCGGAGCCCGGATTCTTCATTCTCGGCAGCAAATCCTATGGCCGCCGCAACGATTTCCTGATGCGGGTCGGATGGGAGCAGGTCGACGAGGTCTTCCAGCTACTCGAAGACTCGTTGCGGAGCGCGGCCTGAGCGAGAGGCACCTGGCCGAGGGCATCCAGCCGGGCCGGGTCGACGAAGATACAATCGGTCCTCCGGCCATTCTCCGATCCCCTCGATCACTATCCGGGAGCTTTCGTGCCCAAAAATCTCTTCAGCGTCGACCGAAATTTTTCCCACGGACAGGTTCCTGCTGTCGGAGTTCTGCTGGTCAATCTCGGTACTCCCGAGGCACCGACCGCCAGCGCCCTGCGACCTTATCTCCGGCAGTTCCTGTGGGACCCCAGAGTCATCGAGCTCTCTCGCCCGGTCTGGTGGACGATTCTCCATCTCTTCATCCTCACCACCCGACCGAAGGAATCGGCCAAGCTCTACGCCAACATCTGGACCGACGAAGGCTCTCCCCTGCTGGTCACCTCCCGGCGAATCGCCGAGGCCATGGAAGAGAAGCTCCAGGCCGAATACGGAACGCCGATCCACCTCGGCCTGGGAATGACCTACGGCAATCCTTCGATCCCCAGCGCCCTCGGAGAGCTCAAGGCCAAGGGCTGCCAGCGGATCGTGGTCCTGCCCATGTACTCCCACTACTCCTCCTCGAGCACCGGAGCCTCCCTCGATGCGGTGATGAAAGAGCTGATGACCTGGCGCCGGGTTCCCGAGCTGCGCACCATCCACCAGTTCCACGACGAACCGGGGTTGATCCAGGCCCTGGCCAGCAGCGTGCGGGAGTACTGGGACGAGCACGGCGAGCCCGACAAGCTGGTGACCTCATACCATGGCATCCCCAAGCGGTATTTCCTGAACGGCGATCCGTACCACTGCCAGTGCCACAAGACCACACGCCTGATGGCCGAGCACATGGGGCTCCCCAAGGAGCGCTACGAGGTCACCTTCCAGTCCCTCTTCGGCAAGGAAGTCTGGCTCCAGCCCTACACCGACCGAACCCTCGAGGCCATGGCGGCGAGCGGTGTCGGCCGGGTCGACGTCGTGTGCCCCGGGTTCAGTGTCGACTGCCTGGAGACCATCGACGAGATCGGCCGGGAAAACCGCGAGGTCTTCATGGAGGCCGGAGGCAAGGAGTACCACTTCATTCCCTGCCTCAACGACCGCCCCGACCACGTGGAGGTTCTGACCGACTTGGTGCGCAGGAACCTGACCGGCTGGGCCGTTCCCAAGGATCAGTGGGACGCCGAGGCCGTGGCGGCGGAGAGCAAGCTCTCCCGCGACCTCGCCGAGGCGATGCGCCAGCGCGGCGTCCAGCCCGATGGCGGCTACGGCGACTCGGTGTAGGCATCGAGCCAGGTCGAGACTTCCGCAGCGCTCTCGAGGCAGGCCAGCGGAGCGTGCCGACGCAGCTCTTTTCCGGAATGGGAGCCGCAGAGCACGGCGAGAGAAGCAACCCCGGCGTTCTGCGCCATCTCGAGATCGAACGACGTATCCCCCACCATCACCGTTTCCGACGCCGAGACCCCGAGCTCGTCCATGATCGAGAGAAGCATACCCGGGTGTGGTTTCGAAGGCGCCTCGTCGACCGTGCGAGTGGTCAGGAACCACTTGCCGAATCCCAGGCGTTCGAGATCCCGGTCGAGGCCCACCCGGCCCTTGCCCGTGGCCACCGCCAGGAATCGGCCCGACGTATGCAGCTCGCCGAACATCGACTCCACACCTTCGAAGGGAATCGATCGCTGCCGGTAGTCGCGGATCCAGTGGTGGCGGTAGCGCTCGACCGCACCAGGCGCCAGCTCGGGGGCGGTGGAGGCGAGGATCCGGCGGAACCCTTCGCTCAGGGCCAGGCCGATCGTTCCTCGCAGGGTGGCGTCGGGAGGTATCGGAGCGTCCACGTCCTGCAGGCTCTGGCGCATGCAGGCGACGATGTTGGCGGTCGAGTCCATGACCGTGCCGTCCCAGTCGAAGACGACGAGTGAGATCTTCTTTCGGCTCATCGGCTGATTATGCCGTCCGAGGCCAGCACGCACCAGCCCTGGCGACCGCAGTCGGAAAGGAAGCACACCGTGATCGAGCACAGACTGTTGACAGAGCCGACTCCGAATTCCTAAAATCAGCGCCCGCCGTTCCTCGGTAGCTCAATGGTAGAGCAATCGGCTGTTAACCGATGGGTTGGGGGTTCAAGTCCCTCCCGAGGAGCCAATCTTTCGGCGATACGTCCGCCGGCCCGACGCCGGAACACATAGAAGCCCCCGGATTCAGCCGGGGGTTTGTTCGTAGAGGTCTCGCAGACCTCACGCCTCTAGCCTGGATTATTCATCAGCCTCCTGCTGCGAGGCCGGATCTTCATGAA
>CAZMEL010000101.1:0-5653 GCA_964565225.1 uncultured Thermoanaerobaculia bacterium
AAAAACGGTTTGCGGGGGCCTGAGGCTTGTTGTTTCTGCTGCTGGTCTTCCTGGCGTTCCTATTCCTGTCCTGGATCTGGATCCGGTCGGTGATCGAGGGAATCCAGGGAGCTCAACGTCGCAACCGGAGACCGCCGGCAGGGCGTCCCGGCGCCGGAACGGCGAGGCCGGGAGCCAGAGTGGAGCGCCTGGTTCCTTGCCGGGTGTGTGGTCTGCACGTGGTCGAATCGCGGCTGCTGCCCGACTCGAAACGAGGCGGCACGGAGAGCGGCTGGTGCTCGGAGGCCTGTCGCCGCAAGTCACGCCTCGCCTCCTGAGCCGGCACCGGGGCCTTGGCTCTCCTCTTCGAACCGCCGGGACTCGACGGGTACGCCACGGTGGCCGTGCCCGTACCCGTACCCAACGCCCTCTACTATTCGATTCCCACCGCCTTCTCCGGGGTCCGACCCGGTTGTAGGGTTCGGGTGCAGGTGGGCTCCCGCCCGGTGGTGGGAGTCGTGCTGACCCTCGAATCGGAGCTGCCGGGTGATTTCTCGTGCAAGGAGATTCTCGAGGTTCTGGACCTCGAGCCGGCCATGCCCCGAGAGCTGCTCCAGCTCGCGGAGTTCATGGCCGAGTACTACCTGGCGCCGATCGGGGAGGCGGTACGGACTCTTCTGCCCTCGGACCTTCCGCCCTGGGGCAACCGCCGGGTCTCCCTGACCGACGGAGGCGCATTGGCCCCTCCTCGCGACGAGCTCGAGAGCCTCGTGGTGACCGAGCTCCTGGCGCAGCCTCGCCTGCGCCTCGTAGAGCTCCAGAAACGGATCGGCTCCCCGCGGATGGCGGCCAAGATCGAGGAGATGCGGCGCCAGGGCCGGGTGAGCATGGAAGAACCGGGGCGCCGTGGAGGCGGGTTCGTCAAGGCGGTCGAGCTGAGGTCCGGAGATCTCGACGAGCTCCTGGAACGGTGCGGCCGGGCTCCGGCCGGCCGGGCGGTGGTCGAGTACCTGGCGGCACTGGGACGGCCGGCCACTCTGGGCGAGATCCGGCGGGAGGTGGGGTGCGGATCTGCGGCAGTGCGGCGCCTGGCCGGGCTCGGGCTGCTGCGGGAATTCACCCAGCCCGAGCGCCAGAGCCTCGAACGCCATCGCCTGGGAGCCGACGGCGAAGCGAAAGAGATCGTGCTGCGGGACGACCAGACCGTTGCCACCGAGGCCCTCGAAGCCGGCCTCGATGCCGGGGACTACCAGCCGTTCCTGCTCCAGGGAATGACCGGCTCGGGCAAGACCGAGGTCTACCTGCGAGCCGCGGAGAAGTGCCTCGCCCTCGGTCGCTCGGCCATTTTCCTCGTGCCCGAGATCGCCCTGGTCCCGGCCCTGGCGCGCCAGGCCCGGCAGCGTTTCGGTCGCGACCTCGCCATGCTGCACTCGAATCTCTCGTCGGCCGAGCGGAAGCAGGAGTGGGAGCGCCTGCGCCGGGGAGAAGCACGGGTGGCTCTCGGGCCGCGCTCGGCCCTGCTGGCGCCGCTGGCGGATCTCGGCCTCGTCGTGGTGGACGAAGAGCACGACAGCGCCTACAAACAAGACGCCATGCCGCGGTACAACGGGCGCGACCTGGCCCTGTGGCGGGCGCGGCACCATCGAGCCGTGGCGGTTCTGGTCTCGGCGACTCCGAGCATGGAGAGCCGCTTCAATGTCGCCCACGGCAAGCTGCAGAGTCTCGAGCTGGTGGCCCGAGCCGGCCACGGGTCCTTGCCCGAGGGCATCCTGGTGGACTTGCGCAAGGAGAAGAGCAGCGGCCCCCGCAAACCCGGAGAGGTCACCTACTCGCAGGTTCTACGGCAAGAGGTGGAGTCCGCCCTGGAAGCCGGGGACCAGGTGATTCTCCTGCGCAACCGGCGAGGGTACGCACCGGTGCTCCTCTGCCGGGCCTGCGGTCACGATTTCCGCTGCCAGGATTGCGGCTTGCCCCAGACCCTGCACAAACGACCGCCGCGGCTGGTGTGCCACTACTGCGGCGAAGACGCTCGGGTGCCACGGATCTGCCTGGAGTGTGGCCAGGCGGCGCTGGAACCCGTGGGCGCCGGAACCGAGCGCGTGGAAGAACAGTTCCGCGAGCTGTTTCCCGGAGTCACCGTCGACGTGCTCGATGCCGACACCAACCGGCGCATCGGTGGTGCGGCGGCGGTCTTGGAGCGGTTTCGGGCCGGGGCGTCCCAGGTGTTGATCGGCACCCAGATGGTAGCCAAGGGGCATCACTTCCCGCGGGTGGCCCTGGCGGCGGTGCTCCAGGCCGACAGCTACCTCGGGTTCCCCGACTTTCGTGCCGTGGAGCGGACCTACGCCCTGCTCACTCAGCTGGCGGGCCGGGCCGGCCGCGGGGATCGCCCGGGGCGGGTGGTGATCCAGACGTTCCATCCCGACCACTACGGCATCCGCTGCGCCCTCGACGGCGACGATCGCCGTTTTGCATCCGAGGAAATGCGCTTTCGCCGCATGTTCCACTACCCGCCCTTCACCCGGATGATCCACCTGCTGGGGCGTCACCCCGAGCTCGCCAAGGCGGAAGCGGGAATTCGCGCCCTGGCCGAGGCGCTCTTCGCCCACCCGCTCTCGGAGGGCGTGCGGATCGCCGGGCCGGCCCCGGCTCCCCTCGAGCGGTTGCGAGGGAAATGGCGCTTCCAGATCCTGCTGCGAGGAGCCTCGGGAAGGCAGCTACGGCGCCTGGTGCGGGAGTCTCTGCCGGCGGCACAGGGCCTCGAGCTCACTGTCGACGTCGACCCCTACGACCTGATGTGAGCGCTGATTCGGAGCCGGTGAGGTACCGGCGTGTGTCGCAGAGAGGTTTCCCCGTGTCGGATTGACCTCTCCCACGTCCTCTGCTAGCTTCCGCGCCGACGTCGAGCCACGAACCCCGGGGAAACACAAACGCCGTGAATGCCACCGAAACCAATTTCGAAGCTCCTCTGATCGATCTGCGACGGCGGATCGAAGAGCTCGAGGGATACCCGGCCGGCAGCGGCCACGAGCAGGAGCTGGAGCAGCTTCGCCGTGCCCTCGAGAAGACCTCCCACGAGATTTTCGGCCGCCTCACCCCCTGGCAGAAGGCCCTGGTGGCTCGCCACTTCGATCGCCCCTACACCCTCGACTATGTCGAGCACCTCGTCGACGACTGGGCGGAGCTGCGGGGAGACCGGGCCTTTGCCGACGATCCTTCCATCGTCACCGGCATGGGCACCTTCCGCGGCCGATCGGTGGTCGTGGTCGGGCACCAGAAGGGCCGTGGCACGAAGGAGAGGATCCGGCGCAATTTCGGCCAGCCGAAACCCGAGGGGTACCGCAAGGCCCTGCGGGTGATGCAGCTGGCGCAACGATTCGACCTGCCGGTCGTGACCTTGATCGATACCCCCGGTGCCTACCCGGGAATCGGCGCCGAAGAACGGGGACAGGCGGAGGCCATCGCCCGCAACCTCATCGAGATGGCGGATCTGCGGATTCCCGTCGTGGTCGTGGTCACGGGGGAAGGGGGAAGCGGCGGCGCCCTGGCGCTCGGCGTCGGCAACCGGGTCTTCATGCTCGAGTACTCGATCTACTCGGTGATCTCCCCCGAGGGCTGCGCCGCGATTCTCTGGAAGGACCAGGGAAAGAAGGCCGAGGCCGCGGCGGCGCTTCGGCTCACCGCCCCCGACCTGCAGAAGCTGGGCGTGGTGGACGGAGTGATCCCCGAGCCTGTGGGCGGCGCCCACACCGATCCCGAGGCGACGTGCCAGCGGGTGGGCGACGTGATCGAGAGAGCTCTCGACGAGCTCGCCGACAAGAGCCCCGAAGAGCTGATCACCGATCGCTACGAGAAGTTCCGGGCTCTCGGCGCTTTCGAGCGCAGGTAAGCCCGGGTTGGGCCCGAAGATCGAGTGGGCGGAGGCGCCGGTGCCGGCCGCCGCTCGGGCGCTGCAGGAGGTCGGTTATTCCTCCTGGAGCTCCGCCCTCCTGGCCCGGCGGGGCGTAGAAACCCTGGACGAAGCCAAGGCCTTCCTGTCTCCCGCCGTGGAGCAGCTGCACCCTCCGCAGAGCCTCGCGGGCATGGAGGCTGCGGTCGCGCGGCTCGCCAGAGCCCGGAACGACAACGAGCCGGTAGCCCTGGTGGGCGATTACGACGTCGACGGGGTCAGCGGCACGGCGCTGCTCACCGCGGTGCTACGGGCCTGTGGCCTGCAGGTGCATCCCATCTTGCCGCACCGCATGCGGGACGGCTACGGATTCCAGGAAGTCCATGTCGAGACGGCCCGCGAGAAGGGATGCCGGTTGATCGTGACGATCGACTGCGGCACGACCTCGCACCACGCCGCCGAAGCCGCGATCGATGCCGGCCTGGATGTGGTGGTCACCGATCATCACCTGCCGGAACGGCCTCTACCGGACCCGGTGATCCAGATCAATCCGCGGCAAGAAGGATGTGAATACCCGTTCGCCGAGCTCTCGGGGGCCGGGCTGGCTCTGAAGCTGGCCATGGCCGTGGCCGAGGACAGCGGCCGCAGCATCGACCCGCGGGCTCTTCTGCGCATCGCCTGCCTGGGCACGGTCGCCGACCTGGTGCCCCTGGTGGGGGAGAACCGCTGCATCGCGGCGCTGGGCCTCGACGAGCTGGCACGGACCCGCTCGCCGGGCCTGCGCGCCCTGATGGAGGTCGCGGGGCTGAAGTTCCCTCTCAACGCCGAGGACATCGGCTTTCGCATCGGTCCGCGGCTCAATGCCCCCGGCCGGCTCGACTCCGCGGATGCTGCCCTCGAGCTCCTGCTCTGCCGCGATCCGGCGCGAGCCCGGGAGCTGGCTCTGGAGCTCGACGGCTGGAATCGCGAACGGCAGACCGAGGAGAGGCAGGCGACCCAGGAGGCGACCGAGCTCTTCGCCGAGCTCGATCCCTTGCCGCCGATCCTCGTCGCCTGGAGCGAGAGCTGGCATCGCGGCGTGGTCGGCGTGGCGGCCGGTCGGCTGGCCCGCCGCTTCCACCGTCCCGCCGTTCTCCTGGCGGTCGACGGCGACCGGGCCACCGGCAGCGGCCGGAGCATTTCGGGAGTCCCCCTCCACGACACCCTGGCGCCCTGGCGCGAGAGCTACGAGAAGTTCGGCGGTCACTCACAGGCCATCGGTCTCACGGTCGCGACCTCCCGGCTCGAAGAGATTCGCACGACCTGGATCGAGGCGGCGGCGAAATACGAAGAGCAGCTGCGGGTGAAGACCTACGAATACGAGCTCGAGCTCGCGGCGGAAGAGATCACGCCCCGGCTCTGGGGGCGGCTGCAGAGATTCGCCCCTTTCGGGCAGGCCAATCCCAGGCCCCTGGTGCGGGTGCCGGGCCCCCTCGAATGGACGCGGCAGCCGAGGATTTTCGGTCGCGGTCACCTGTCGGGGGAAGCGATGGGGCCGAATGGCGGTAGAATGCGGCTCCTCGGCTGGGGCTGGGCGGAACGAGTCCAGGATCTGGCCTCTCCCTTCGAAGCTCTCGGCCACCTGGAAAGAGATCACTACACCGGGGGTTTCGTTTTGCGGCTGGTAGACGGCCGGCCCTGTCGGGACGGTGGGGAAGCCGATTCACCGGATCCTGGCTAGCTGCCTTCAGAGGTTCTACGAGCCCCCGGACTTAATCTTGCAGGGACTCTTCTCTCGATGACGAT
>CAZMEL010000101.1:5663-23773 GCA_964565225.1 uncultured Thermoanaerobaculia bacterium
TCGTACGAGCACAGAGCCCGTTTCGGTGGCTGCGCCGATTGCTCCTCTTGCTGGGCATCCTCACCGTACTGGCGATCGTGGTTCTCCTCGCGGCGTTCCAGTTCGGCCGCACCGATCGGGCCTCGACCGACGACGGAGGCCTCGAAACCCAGGACACCGATCCCGACGCCGTGACCGCCGGCCAGGGATTCGAATACACACAGGTGATCGAAGGACGCAAGGTCTTCCGTCTGCGCGCCGACCGTTCGCAGCAAGATCGCCGCGACAACGCGTTCCTCGACACGGTGGTGCTCGACATCTACCGCGAGGACGGCGAGACCTACACCATCACCAGCCGCAGGGCCGAGGTCAACCAGAAGACCTGGGCGGCCCGACTCGAAGGAGACGTGGTGATCTCCGGCTGGGACGACCTGGTGCTCGAGGCCCGGGAGCTGAAGCTCATCGACGGCGGGCAGATTCTCGAGAGTGTCGGGGCGGTGGAGTTTCGTTATCCGCCCGATCTGGTGGGGCGGGCCACCGAGCTGTTCATGGATCGCCGGAGCGACATGATCACCTTGAAGGAAGGCGTGCACCTGCGCAACCTCCCGTCGGCCGAGATCCCGATTCGCCTCGACTGCCAGCGCTTGAGCTTCCGCCGGGAAGAAGGGGTGGTCCGAGCTCTCGACGACGTCTTCCTCCGCTACGGCCCACAAGAGCTACGAGCCCGGTTCCTGACGCTCGTGCTGGAAGAAGGAGAAGAGACGAAGCTCCGGTCTCTCCGCGCCCGTTGGGAAGTCTCGGGCACCATGCGGGGGCTCGACGAAGGAGAGGGCGACCTGGAACGGGTGGATTTCAGCGCCTCGTTCCTCGAGCTGGAGCCGAACGAGAACCGGCCGGAGGCCCGCCGCATCCGGCTCGAGGGAGAAGCCGGGCAGCCGGCTTCGATCCAGGTCGTCGACGCCTCGGGCCTGGCCCGCCGGCTCACGGGGGACATCCTCCAGACCCAGATGCTGGCCTCCGGACCGCTGCAGATCGTCGAGGGCTTCGGGGATCCCCTGGTGCTCGACGAATACCTGGACTTCCCCGAGCCCTTTCATCTTCGCCAGGCCTGCGGCAAACGGGCCGTGGCCCGTTTCCTTCCCGATGGCACCGTTTCCCGGGTCAACTTCGAGCAACAGGTCGAGCTGCGCAGCGAGGAGCTGCAGCTGAGCGGAGGAGACCGCGCCAACCTCAACCTCGAGGACGGCAAGCTCCAGATCGAAGGAGCCGCCGTCCAGCTGTTCAGCGAGCGTGGCGACCTGGTGGCCCCGAAGTTCGTCTATACCCGCGAGACGGGTTTCATCCGCGCCGAGGGCGGTGTGAGGGCCAGTCTCCAGCGCGATGCCATGTCGTCGCTCACGTCCACCCCGTTCGGGCAGGGTCGTGGCCCCATCCGGGTCGAGTCGCACGAGGCCTTCTTCACCGATGCGCCACGTACCTTCTCGTTCCGAGGGCAGGTACGCGCCTGGCAGGCCCAGAACCTGATCCTCGCCGACCAGCTGCGGGGCGACGAGTCGGCCCAGGAGCTGGCGGCCAGCGGAGCGGTCAAGACCGTCTGGGTGAGTGATCCCGGCAGCGGGGTCGGTGAAGAGCCGATCGAGGTCACCGCCGCCCGCCTGAGCTACCGCCGGGCCGAGAGCCTGCTGGTCTACAGCGACGATGTCCAGGTGCTCCAGGCCGATCGCAGTCTCGAATGCCAAGAGCTGACGGTGGAGCTCGATCCGGCTGGCTCCCGCAGGCCGGGAAGCCCCGCCGCGAGGAGAATGACCTGCCATGGCGGGGTCGAAATGCGCGATCCTGTGGCCAGACGCCAGATCTCCGGCGACACCGCGGTTTATACTCTGGCGAGTGAGCAGATCGAGATCTTCGGGGACACGGTGAAACTGGTCGACCAACAGAAGAACACATTGACCGGCCGCTATCTGGTCTACGACCTGAACGAGGGTACGGTGCAGTTGCAGAGCCGCCGACCCGGCACTGGGTCGGCAGGGGGCCGTTGATGGCCGCCCTGACGACGCAGAATCTGCGCAAGGTGTACCGCGGGCGGGCCGTGGTCAACGATGTCTCGATCAACGTCGAGCAGGGGGAGGTCGTGGGCCTGCTGGGCCCCAACGGCGCCGGCAAGACGACGACCTTCTACATGGTGGTGGGTCTGACCCCGCCGGATCGTGGCGAGGTGATCCTGGGAGATGTCGACATCACCGCCTTGCCCATGTACCTGCGGGCCCAGAGGGGGATAAGCTATCTACCGCAGGAAGCCTCGATTTTTCGCAAGATGACCGTCGAGGGGAATCTGAAGGCGATCTTCGAAACCCTGGACCTTCCTCGGGCCGAGCAAAATCGCCGGATCTCCATGTTGATCAAGGAGTTCGGCCTCGAGAAGCTACGGCGCAGCCCGGGATATGCTCTCTCCGGAGGAGAACGCCGCCGGGTCGAAATCGCCAGGGCTCTCGCCATCGATCCGCTGTTCATCCTTCTCGACGAGCCCTTTGCCGGAATCGATCCGATCGCCGTGGTCGATATCCAGTCGATCGTGCGGCACCTGCGGGAAATGGGGATCGGTGTCTTGATTACCGATCATAACGTGCGGGAAACATTGAAGATAACCGATCGAGCGTATATCATCAACGATGGTGAGATCCTGCGAACGGGCTCACCGGGAGAGCTTTCCTCCGATCCCCAGGTACGGAAGATCTACCTGGGCGAGGAATTCAGCCTCTGAAGTCAATTTTCCGAGATCGAGCGAAAAGAAAGTGCTGGAGCAGAAACTCTCACTCAAGCTAGCCCAGAAGTTGGTCATGACGCCTTCTCTGCAGCAGGCGATCAAGCTGCTGCAGATGACCCGTCTGGAGCTCGAGGGAGTTCTGAACCAGGAGATGGTGGAGAACCCCGTTCTGGAGGAGTCGCAGACCGAGGAAGAAGAGCCCTCGTCGGCCACGAGCGAGATCGACGCCAAGGCCGCCGAGGGCCAGGAAGCCGAAACCGCCGAGACCAAGGACAGCGAGACCGACGCTCTCGCCGAGATCGATCTCGATGCCTACTTCGGCGACTACGCCGAGAGCTGGGAAGGCTCGGGCGCCGCTTCGGTGTTCGAAGAACGGGAAGGTCCGCCGCTCGAGAACACTCTCACCCGCGAAGACGACCTCTACGACCAGCTGCTCTGGCAGCTGCACATGATGAGCCTCGATCCGCTGATCCGGGAGATCGCGGAAGCCATCATCGGCAATCTCGATTCCGACGGTTTCCTGGTCGCGACCCTGGAAGAGATCCAGGCCATGGGGATCGGCAAGGTCGAAACCGGGAACGACGAAGCCAACGGAGCACCGCACGTCGAGGAGAGCCATGGAGGCGCACAGGCGCCCAAGGGCTCGTTCGCCGATGCGCTCGACTCTTTCGCCGCCGAGGATGTGAACGGCGATGCTCCGTCGATCTACGCGTCCGCGATGGAGGAGCCGAAGCCCGAAGCGGGTGAGGTCGAGACCTCCCGGGAGCTCGATGCCGAGGCGGAGGAGGCCGAAGGCGACGAGGCCCGGCACGACGAAGGCGCCGAGGGCGAAACGCCGGCCGAGGTGGTCGGCGGATATCGACGCGAGGACGTAGAGAAGGCCCTGGAGATCGTCCGCTCCCTGGATCCGCCGGGCATTGCTTGCGCCGATCTCCAGGAGAGTCTGCTGCGGCAGATGGATGCGATGGGCGAGCCCGAGGATTCGGTCGCCCGCTTCCTGGTCGCCGAGCGCTGGGACGCCTTCACCCATCGCAAGTTCGAGCAGATCGCCAAAGAGCTCGAGGTACCGATCAAGAAGCTACGCCCGGCGGTGGAGACCATCGCCAGCCTCAACACTCGCCCCGGACGCCAGTTCGGCAACGACCGCACCCACTACGTGGAGCCCGATGTACACGTGGTCAAGGTAGGTGGTGAGTATGTCGTGCAGCTGAACGACAATGGTCTGCCGAAGCTGCGCATCAGCCGTGCCTACCGGAAGATGCTGCAGGCGATGCGCAACGAGGGCTCCGAAGCCGAGGCCCAGCAGTACATCAAGGAGAAGATGCGCTCCGCCGTCTGGCTGATCAAGAGCCTCGACCAGCGCCAGCGCACGATCTACAAGGTAGCCACCTCCATCGTCGAGCAGCAGAAGGCCTTTCTCGACCACGGGGTCGATCACCTGCGCCCCATGGTTCTCCGCGATGTGGCCGAGGACATCGAGATGCACGAGTCCACGGTCAGCCGCGTGGTCTCCAACAAGTACATCCACACACCCCGCGGCCTGCTACCGATGAAGTTCTTCTTCCACAGCGGGATCGACCGCGAGTACGGCGGCGACATCTCGTCGTTGACCGTGAAACGCAAGATCAAACACTACATTCAAGAGGAGGACCGTCGAAAGCCTCTGTCGGATAGCGAGCTGATGAGGATCCTCAATCGCGAGGGAATCCACATTGCTCGCCGGACGGTCGCAAAGTACCGAGACGAGCTCGGCATTCCGTCGTCGACCGATCGCAAGAAGATCTTCTGACCCACCAGTCGGAGCCTTCATCGGTCGAGAGCCACGGGTGGCCCTACACGGCTGCCCCGGCCTCGAGGGTTCGGCGCCAAAACGCCGTGCCGGGCACCTTTCCACCTGAAGCGAGGAGATGAGATGCACATCGAGCTGACCGGCAGGCACCTGCAGTTGGACGACCAGATTCGTGAGTACACCGCGGAGCAACTGGAAAAGCTCCAGAAGTACCTCGAAGAACCGGTGGAGGTACAGGTCGTCCTGGAGGTGGAAAAACATCGGCAGATCGCCGAGCTGAATATCAGCCATCGACTCGGCGGGCTGCAGGCGAAGGAAGAATCCAGCGACATGCGGGATGCCATCCATGCCGTGGTGGAGAAGGCCGGCAAACAAGCTCGACGCTCGAAGAAGAAGATCGTGGGAAAACGACGAAGAATTCCCAAGGATCATCAGTGGCCCCTCGAGATCCTCGAAGCCGAGAGCGTGAGCACCGGAGAGCAGCCGCGCATCATCCGAACCACCCACTTGCCGATCAAACCCATGACCCTGGAAGAAGCGGCCAAGGCTCTCGACCAGTCCAAGAACGAGTTCTACGTCTTCATGAATTCCGAGACCGATACGGTCAGCGTTCTGTATCGGCGCAAGGACGACCATTACGGTTTGATTGTTCCCGATCACTGAACCGCCGCCGTGGGTCAGCGGCGTTCCGTGCAGGGATGGAAAGAGCGCATGCGACTTGATTCCCTTACCCGTCCCGGGCTCGTTTTTCCCCGGCTGGACGTCTCGGACCAGGAAGGCCTCTTGCGTTTCCTGGCGAACTGTCTCGCCGAACAGAACGTCGTAGGCGATGCACGGAAGCTCTTCGACAAGCTCGTCGAGCGCGAGGAGCTCGGTTCCACGGGGATCGGCTCGGGCATCGCGATTCCTCACTGCAAATACAAAGGCCTCGACGAGGTGGTGCTGGCGGTGGCCAGCACCACCCTTCCCATCGATTTCCGGGCCATGGACGAGAAGCCGGTACGACTCTTCTTCTGTGTCGTCTCGCCGACCTCGAATCCGGCGGCCCACCTGCAGTGCCTGGCGGCGATCTCCAAGACCGTGGCCGACCGCGACCTGGTCGAGAGCCTGCTGGCCGCGAAGTCCCCGGCCGAGGTGTTGACTCTCTTGTCTCGCAACGGCAGCTCTTCGTGAGCCAATCGGTCCAGCATGTGGAGGTCACCGAGCTGCTCGGCTCCGAGCTCTCGGACCTCCATATGCGGGTTCTCTGTGGCGAGAGTCACCTCGACCACCAGATCACGCACCCCCGGGTACAAAAGCCGGGTCTGGCCTTCGCCGGTTACTACCCCTACATCAAACCGGGTCGGGTGCAGATCATCGGTGAGAGTGAAACCGCTTACCTCAAGACCGTGCCTCTCGAAGAGCGGCGGGAGCGATTCGCCCACATCGTCCAGATGCCGGTGCCGGTGTTCGTGATCACCAAGGGGATCGAGCCGTTCCCTACCTTTCACCAGCTCTGCCGCCAGCACGGCGTACCGATTCTCAGCTCTACGTCCTTGTCGTCCACGGTCATCAAGCGGATCAGCTATTTTCTCGAAGATCATCTGCTGCCGGTGACCCACATGCATGCCGTGCTGGTCGATGTCTATGGCCTGGGGGTTTTGTTGATCGGCAAGAGCGGGGTGGGGAAGAGTGAATCGGCCCTCGACCTCGTGACCCGGGGGCACAGCCTGGTGGCCGACGACCGGGTCACCATCCGCCGGTATCCCAGCGGCGACCTGGTAGGTTACTGCCAGGAGCCCGTGAAGTACCATATGGAGCTGAGGGGACTGGGAATCATCAACATTCGGGATCTCTTCGGTCTGGCCGCGATCCGCGAACGCAAGACCATCGACCTGGTGATCGACCTGGAGCCGTGGGAGAAGGGCAAGGCCTACGACCGACTCGGGCTCGACGAAACCGTCTTCACCGTGCTCGACACCCCGGTGCCCTTCATTCGAATGCCGGTCGCCACCGGCCGGAACGTCGCGAGCCTGGTGGAGATCGCCGCTCGTAACCATGTGCTGAAATTGCAGGGGCATGATTCGGCGCGGGAGTTCGTGCGCCAGCTGGAGGCCGAAATTGAGCGCAAGAGCCAGCCTTGAGAGCGAAGAGAATCCACTTCCGCGGTTGGTGTTGATCACCGGGCTCTCGGGCTCGGGCAAGAGCACCGCCGCCAATGCCCTCGAAGACCTCGGGTATTACTGTGTCGACAACCTGCCGCTGCCATTGCTGCGGACCTTTTTCTCCGATCCCATCTCCCTGGTGGGAGCCGATCACCAGCGCATCGCCGTGGTGGGCGACGTCCGCGCTCGGGGATTCGCCGAGGTGATTCCGGAGCTGGTGCGGGAGATCGATCGCGACCAGTTCGAGTTCATCCTGCTCTTTCTCGAAGCCTCCGAGGACTCTTTGGTTCGCCGTTTCTCCGAGACCCGCCGAGCCCATCCGCTCGGCAGCGGCGACCGCCCGGTGCTCGAAGGAGTGCGCCGCGAGCAGGAGCTGCTCAGCGAGGTCCGCGGCGCTGCCGACCGCATTCTCGACACGACCGAGTGGACCGTGCACGACGTGCGCGACGAGATCTACCGCGAGTTCGGCACCGATTCCGAGAACGACGAACGCATGGTCGTGTCGCTGGTCAGCTTCGGTTTCAAACACGGGACCCCGGCCGGGACCGACCTCGTCTTCGACGCCCGTTTTCTCGCCAACCCCTATTTCGTTCCCGGCCTGCGCGAGCAGACCGGCTGCGATGGGGGCGTGCAGGACTTTCTCGACAAAGAGAGCGACTTCGGCGAGTTCGTCGATCGGCTCGAAGATTTTCTCACGTTCCTCCTCCCGCGCTATCGCCGTGAGAACCGCGCCTACGTCTCCATCGCCATCGGCTGCACCGGAGGCCGCCACCGCTCCGTGGCGTCCTCCATCCGCCTGAGCCAGCGCCTCCTACAAAAAGGCTGGAATGTGCGGCTGTACCACCGCGACTTGAATCGCTGATCGGTCCTCCTTGGTTCCGGCGGGGCGCATCGTCTCGGCGGAGTCCGCAAGCTCGGGCCCTTGCAATCGTGGTGCGAGCTGGCGCGCCTCCCAGAAAACCACAACCGATGAACGAAATCACTCGAAAGGTCCGAGCAGGCGCTCTCGACCAGCCCGCTGCGGCCAACAAACCGATCTTCGACTCCCGGATGAGCCATACCTATCGTGTCTGAAGAGAAAGCCAAGAAGAACCTCGAGGTACAAGACCTGAAGGAGATACCCGCCGACGAGGCCTGCGAGGAATTCCACATCGTGGGAATCGGGGCATCGGCGGGTGGCCTCGAAGCGATCGAGTCTCTCTTCGAAGAGATGCCTCTGGATACCGGCATGGCCTTCGTCATCGTCCAGCATCTCTCGCCGGACTTCAAGAGCCACATGGAAGAGCTGCTGGCCCGCAAGACCGAGATTCCCATCCACCGCGTGGTCGACGGGATCGAGGTGGAGCCGAACAGCATCTACCTGATTCCTGCCAAGAAGGAAATGGTCATTTCGGGTCAGCGGCTACGACTCACCGAGCGCAGCCGCGAGCGGACTCTGTCGCACCCCATCGACCAGTTCTTCCGGTCTCTCGCCAACGACGCCGGTAAGTTCGGCATCGGCATCATCCTGTCGGGGACCGGAAGCGATGGCTCGAAGGGAGTCCAGGATCTGAAGCAGGCGGGCGGCCTGGTCCTGGCCCAGGACGAGCAATCCGCCAAGTTCGACGGCATGCCGCTCAACGCGGTGGCCACCGGAGACGTCGATCTCGTTCTTCCGCCGCAGGCGATGCCGAAGGCCTTGACCCGTTACGTGCACCAGAGCCTGAGCCCGGAGGCGCTGGCGAGAGAAGAGCTGGCGACCACCACGACCGGAGTCGACAAGATCTTCGAGCTGTTGCGACGAGCCCACGGCGTCGACTTCTCGCACTACAAGGCGAGCACGGTGGGCCGCCGGGTGCAGAGACGCATGCAGCTCCACGGCTTCGAGGAAATCGAAGACTATTGCACTCTCCTGGAGAAGGACGCAGAAGAGCTCGAATCCCTGTACAAAGATCTCCTGATCGGTGTGACCGAGCTCTTCCGAGACCGCGAGGCCTTCGAGTTCTTGGAGACCGAGGTGTTTCCCGAGCTGCTGGCGAAGGCTCGGGAAACCGGCCATTTCCGAGTGTGGGTCGCCGGATGCGCCTCGGGTGAAGAGGCGTATTCCATCGCCATTCTGGTCGACGAAGGGTTGCGTCGCGAGAAGATCCATGCCGAGGTGAAGATCTTCGCCACCGACATCCACCACGGCTCGCTGGCCGCGGCGGGTGCCGGTCTGTTCTCCGAGGCGAAGCTGCAGAAGCTTTCGACCGAGCGTCGGGAGCGCTACTTCAAACGCAAGAAGGAGAAGCTCGAGGTCGTCCGCTCCCTGCGCAACATGGTCGTCTTCGCCTCGCACAACGTCTTCAACGACGCGCCCTTCACCCAGCTCGATCTCATCACCTGCCGAAACCTCCTGATCTACCTGCAGCCCATCGCTCAGAAGAAGGCGCTCTCCCTTTTCCACTTCGGCCTCCGGGCCGGAGGCGCTCTGTTCCTCGGCTCCAGCGAGACGCCGGGAGAGCTCAGCGAAGAATTCGAGACCCTGAGCGGTCGCTGGCGCCTGTACCGCAAACGCCGCGACGTGCGACTTCCCATCGAGTCCCGTCTCCCGTTTTCGACGACGAGTGTTCGGACGCCAACCCCGAAGTTGATTCCGGAAGGAGCGAAACCCTCCGCTCGCGAGAGTCAGTGGCTGGCCGTGTATGACCGACTTCTCGACATGCACATGCCGACCAGCCTGCTGCTCGACGAAGACCGTACGCTCCTCCACGTTTTCGGCGGTGCGGAGCGCTACCTCGGTTTTCGGGGCGGGCGCCAGAGCTCCGACGTTCTCGATCTCATCGACGAAAGCCTGAAGACCCCCCTGGCCGGTGCGCTACAACACGCCGTCCGTGAGAACACCGAGGTTCGCTACACCGGGTTGTCGACGAGCGCGGAACGTGGTCGCGAGCCGGTGCGTCTGCTCGTGCGGCCGCTGCACGACCCGCGGACGAACGTGCTTCGTCTCCTGGTCACCTTCGTCTCCGAAGAGCGCGGAACCACGACCGGGGAAGAGGATCGTGACGCTGCCGACGTCGACCTGATCGAGGTCGCTTCGGAGCGACTTCAATCCCTCGAGACGGAGCTCCGATTTACGCGGGAGAACCTGCAGGCCACGATCGAAGAGCTCGAGACCTCGAACGAGGAGCTCCAGGCTGCCAACGAGGAGATGCTGGCCTCGAACGAGGAGCTGCAGAGCACGAACGAAGAGCTCCAGTCGGTCAACGAAGAGCTCTACACCGTCAACACGGAGCACCAGAAGAAGATCGAGGAGCTGACCCGCGCCCACGACGACATGGACAACCTCCTGGCGCTGACCCTGGTGGGCGTGATCTTTCTCGACGAAGACCTGGCGATCCGGCGGTTTACTCCGGAAATGGGTCGGCTCTTCCACCTCATGCCGCAGGACATCGGGCGCTCCTTCGAGAGCTTCGAGCACAATCTCGCAGCCGATGGCATTCGGCAGAAGCTCGAGAAGGTCGTCGCGGATGCGGTTCAGATCGAAGAGCGGGTGGAAGATCGGCAGGGGAATCCGTTCCTCATGAGGATGGCCCCGTATCGCCGGGCCGATGACTTCCAGGGGGTCGTGCTGACTCTCGTCGATATCGGGGAGCTGGAGAAGACGCAGCGCGACCTCGTGATGTACCAGGACATGGCGGAACAAGCCGCCGACATGTTGTTCCTGGTCCGCCGGTCGGGCGAGATCCGGTACGCCAACCCCGCTTCGAGCCGGCAGACGGGCTTTGAAAAGAACGAGTTGCTGGGTGAGCCCCTCCGCCGGATCGTCCCATCCCAGACGTCTTCTCACCTGCGCCGGCTGTTCGAGGATACCGGGACCAAGGATTCCTTCGAGAGCGAGCTGGAGCGCCGCGACGGCACACGGCTCCCTGTCGGCGTGACGGCGAATCCGGTACGTATGGGTTCCGAGACGCTGCTCCTGTTCACCGCTCGGGACATCACCCATCGCAAGGCGGCCGAGCAGCGCCTCACCCTCTACCACAGCGCCATCGACGCGACCATGAACGGGGTCACGATCGCCGACGCCCGGCAGCCCGACTTCCCCTTGATCTATGTCAACGACGGATTCACCAAGATCACGGGTTATTCGGGAGACGAGATCCTGGGCAAGAACTGTCGTCTCCTCCAGGGAGCCGATACGGATCCGCAAGCACGCCAGGCTCTGCGCCGGGCGGTCGAGACCGGTGAGCACCAGCGGGTGACAATCGAGAACTATCGCAAAGACGGTACACCCTTCTGGAACGATGTCAGCATCAACCCCGTGCGTGACTCGGATGGGGAGGTCACACATTTCGTCGGCATCCAGAATGACGTAACCGAAGCGATCGACGGCGCTCGATTGGCCCTCGCTCGGGAGGCCCGTCTCAGCGCTCTGTTGAACTCGACCCTCGAAGGCATCCTGGGGATCGATCCGGCCGGCCGGTGCATGTTCTCGAACTCTGCGGCCCTGCAGATGCTGGGGCGCACCCGGGAACAGGTCGTGGGTCGAACGCTGGCGGAGATCGTGGGTTGGCGGCAGGCGGACGGGGCCGAGCCGGACGAGGCTCTGACCAAGCTCGAGGGGAGCGAGCCGGCCAAGCTCGACGGCCAGAAGTTTCGCCGCGGAGACGGCACGTTCCTTCCCGTCGACGTCAGCATCCAGCCGATCAGCCAGGAAGAGCAGCTCTTCGGCACGGTCATCACCTTCGAAGATACGACCGAGCGAGCCCTGCAGGAGGAACGACTGGACCGGGCCCGCCAGGAAGCAGATGCCGCCAACCAGACCAAGAGCCAGTTCCTGGCCAATATGAGCCACGAGATCCGAACTCCTCTCGCCGCGGTGATGGCCTTTGCCGATCTTCTACGGATGCATGTCGAGTCGGCCAAGGAGAAGGAATTCGTCGACGGAATCGATCGCAACGCGCGAGCGCTGCTCGACATCGTGAACGACATTCTCGATCTCTCCAAGGTCGAGGCCAATCGGCTGGAGATGCATTTCGAGGAGGTCAACATTCCGGATCTGCTCTTCGACATCCGGTCGGCGGTCGGCATTCGGGCTGCAGAAACCGGCCTCGATCTGAGCTTCGAGTGCACCACGCCGATCCCCATCACCATCCGCTCGGACCGCTCTCGACTCCGTCAGATCCTTCTCAACCTCGTGGGCAATGCCCTGAAGTTCACCGAGAGAGGAGAGGTGAGAGTCGAGGTCGGCTACCTACTGACGGCCCGGAGGCTCGAGATCTCCGTTCTCGATACCGGCATCGGCATCGAGAGCGAGCTTCAGCAGCGCCTCTTCGAGCCCTTCGAGCAGGCCGATCCGTCCTTCGAACGCCGGTTCGGCGGCACCGGGCTCGGTCTCAGCATCACCAAGAAACTGGTCGAGCACCTGGGTGGAAGGATCCGGTTCGAGAGTGAGGTGGGCCAGGGCAGCACCTTCGTCGTCGAGCTTCCGACCGGCCTCGGAGACGAACAGGTGGAGATGACGAGCTCGTTGAGCCTGACGACGGCAGAGGATCGCGAATCGTCGCAGACACCCAGCCTCGAAGGGCACGTCCTGCTCGTGGACAACGAAGAAGACCTGCGGCGCGCAGTCGCGGCCCTGCTGCGAACGGTCGGTCTGAAGGTCTCGGATGTCGGCAGCGGTCGGGAAGCTCTGGCCTTCATGGATCGCCACGGCGACGGCGTCGACGCCATCCTGCTCGACCTGCAAATGCCCCACATGAGCGGCTTCGAGGTGCTCGACAGACTGCGCGAGAAACACGACCGGGTTCCTGTGGTCGCCTTCACCGCCCAGGCCATGAAAGGCGAGCGGGAACGTTGCCTCGAGTCGGGCTTTACCGGGTATGTCACCAAGCCGATCGACCGCGAGGAGCTGTTCGGCACCCTCGAGGAATTGCTCGACTCCCGCCCGCCGACCCGGACCGTCCACCTGCTCCTGGTGGAGGATCAAGAATCGGCGGCGCAAGCTCTACAGATGCTCCTGGCGAAGGACGCTCGAGAGGTGCACGTCGCCCGCTCGGGCAAGGCGGCCCTGAGCATCGCCGAGGAGATCGTTCCCCAGGCGTGCCTGCTCGACCTCGGCCTGCCCGACATGACCGGTGAGGCCCTCGCCCGGCGACTGCGTAAGATACCGGGCATGCAACGGGCGGTGCTCATCGCCCTGAGCGGTGCGGAAGTTTCGCCAGACCAGGTCGGCCCGGGGCGTCTGTTCGCACACGCGATGCTGAAGCCCGTCGACATCCGGGCGATCGAGGAGATCCTGGACCAGCTGGTGGACCGTAGCGCTTGATCGTCTAGAGCGCAGAGCGGCTCTCCTCGTGAGAGCTCCACGATCCCTGTGCCGGCGCGCCTTGCCGGACGCGAGGGGTACTCGCTCGTTCACCAACCGTTCCACGATTCCAGCCCACACAGCCCGGCTCCCCTCATCCTCGCACACAGGCCCGGATCCGAGCCCCCTCGGCCCGCAGTGGTATGATGACCACTGTAGGGTGTCGTCGACGGGGCTGACTCTCGGACAGATCGAATAGGACGGATGCCATGGTAGGCGTTCTGATTTTGACCCACGGGCGGCTCGCTCCCGAGCTTCTCGAATCCGCCAGGCGTGTCGTCGCGCGAGACCTCGAGCACTTCATGGCTCTTCCTCTCGACTGGTCCGACGGGATCGAAGAGGGGATGGCGAAGGTCGAGGCCGAGCTGCGAGAGCTGGACACCGGGAGCGGTGTCTTGATCCTGACCGACATCTTCGGTGGAACGCCTTCGAACATCGCCTCTCGATTTCGCGTTCCGGGGAAGGTCGAAGTCGTCTCTGGAGTCAATCTTCCGATGATCGTACGCCTAGGCTGTCTAGGTTCCCGATCTCTGGCCGTCGACGAGCTGGCAAAATGGATCCGTGACAAGGGAAAGTCGAGTATCTGCTGGAGCGGAGACCTTCCGCGTCCCGGACTGTCGAAGAAATCGAAGACGCCTCTGCGTTGTGAGACCTCCGATGATTGAAAAGAAGCTAGAGATCATCAACACGTTGGGACTGCACGCCCGCGCTGCAGCCAAGTTGGTGCATACCGCCAGCAACTACTCTTGCGAAGTAATTCTCAAGAGAGATGAAGAAGAGGTGGACGCCAAGAGTATTCTCGGCCTCCTACAGCTCGGTGCCGCCAAAGGGACCGAAATCTCGATCCATTGTGATGGAGAAGATGAAGAGGCGGCGCTCGATGCTCTCGCAGATCTGATCAACGATCGCTTCGGCGAGGAAAGCTGAGTGGAGCCGAAACCTGTTCGATTTCGAGGTCTGGGGGTTTCCGGTGGCATCGCCGTCGGCAGCGCCGTGTGTGTCAACACCCGGATCAGCGACATCTTGCAGATTCCACTCGCGGCGGAAGAGGTCGAGAAAGAGGTCGAGCGTCTCGGGCAGGCGGTTGCCAAGACCCAGGACGAGATTCGTCAGATGGGGGAGAGGGTAGGGGAGAAGCTCGGTGACGACCTCGCCGGGATCTTCGACGCGCAGGTTCTCTTCCTCTCTGATCGCAGCTTCATCGAGGGTATCGAGGAGCACATTCGTCGCGAGAAAGTGAACGCCGAGTGGGCACTGCAGGAAACGGTGGCCGAGATCCAGGAGAAGTTCGAGGCTCTCGACGATCGCTACCTGAGGGATCGCAGTGAAGACCTTCGCCATGTGAGTCGGTACCTGGTCCGGCACCTGAGAGGGCTTCATCTGCATCAGCTCTCGGAGGTCCGGGGCGACGTGGTGATCGTTGCGGACGACCTGTCTCCTTCCGATGCGGTCCGCCTCGGGCGAGAGAACGTGGTGGGTTTCGTGATCGAGCACGGTAGCCGAACCTCCCACACCACGATCATCGCCCGTTCCCTGAACATTCCCGCGGTGCTCGGTGCCCACGGAGTTCAGGCTCATATCACCGACCGGGCCGAGGCGCCGATCATCGTCGATGCCGAGACCGGCACCGTGATCCTGCATCCGTCCGAAGAAACCCTGGAAGACTACCGGGACCGGGAGAAGGCACGGGAGCGTCGGGAGCTGGAGCTCGTAGGCGAGAGCGAGCTGCCACCCATCACCACGGATGGGGTAGAGGTGCAGGTGATGGCAAACATCGACCTGCCCGAAGAGCTCAACGAGGCCCATCGATTCGGGGCCGCCGGGATCGGCCTCTACCGCAGTGAGTTCCTCTACATCGAGAAGAGTCCCGAGATGCCGACGGAAGAGGAGCATCTCCGGCTCTACCGGCGAATCGTCGAGACGGCAGCTCCGAATCCGGCCATTATCCGGACCTACGACCTCGGGGGCCGCAAGATCGCCCGCGAGATGATGGAGACCCAGGAAGCCAACCCCGTGCTCGGCCTGCGGGGGATTCGCCTGACCCTGGCCCGACCCGATATCTTCCGGACCCAGGTGCGGGCGCTGCTGCGGGCCACCGCCTATGGCGACCTCTGGATCATGTTGCCGCTGGTGACCATCCCGGAAGAGATTCATCGGTTTCGAGAATTCGCTTCCGAGGTCATGGACGAGCTCGAAGCAGAGGGGCACTCCTTCCGCCGCGATTATCGCCTCGGCATCATGATCGAGGTGCCCGCTGCGGCCATGATCAGCGACATCCTCGCTCGGGAAGCAGACTTCTTTTCCATCGGCACCAACGACCTCATCCAATATTCGCTGGCAGTCGACCGAAACAACGAGCACGTTGCGGACCTCTACCGGCCGCTGCATCCCGGCCTCCTCCGGATGCTCACGATCGTGATCCACAACGCCAATCTGGCAGGGATCGAGGTGAGCCTGTGCGGCGAGATGGCCGCCGATCCGCGGCTGACGCCGATTCTCTTGGGAGCCGGCTTGCGGCGCCTTTCGGTCAGCCCTCGCCAGATTCCGGCGATCAAACGGCAGGTGCGGCGATTGTGTGCGGGGGATCTCGCGGAGATCACGCGGACCTGCGCCAATCTCGCCACGGCCCGTGAGGTGGAAGAGTATCTCTGGGAGGTACTCGAGCAGCCCCCGGCGCCGGTCTCGGATCTTGCAGAGACAAACTAGATCCTGAACATCCGACCCTCCACACGTGGGGACGTTGTCAGGATCTCCCTAGGAGACCCTACACCCATGCCTGTCCTCCAGACCCCGAACGAGCCCCGTTCCTTTCGCCGCCACCGCTCTTCCTCCTGGGTCCTGCTGGCTGTCGCCATGGCCGTAGGTGCCTGCTCGGGCAATGATGAGCCGGTTTCGTTGCCGTCGCAGACCACGACGCAGGAAACACCCCGACTCGAGCCGCCGCCACCTCTGCCACCACCTATCCAGCAGGTCAGGCCCTCGAAACCACCCGAGACCGTCAAGGTGATCGAGTCCGGAGATTCGTCGAGCGGTCCCAAGAGCCTGGCGGAAGCCTCCCGCCTGGCGAAAGCGCAGAAGCGGCAGGCTACCCCCTCGGTGGTGAAGATCACCGACGAAAACATCTCCGAGTACGCCTCGCGCGGGGACGTGATCGTGCTCGAATCCGAGCCCGCAGCACCGGGGCCGGATCTCGGAAACGACGAGCCCGACGACGACGTGCTCGATGCCTTCGGCGAGCCGGTCTCCGGGGTGCGGGACGAGGAGTACTGGCGGAGCCGGGCCCTCGAGATCCGCATGGGATGGCGCCGCACGGTAGACCGCATCCAGGATCTCGAGCTGGAGTCTGCGGCCCTGCGCCAGCAGTTCTACGCGACCGACGATCCCTACGTTCGGGACGGCCAGATCAAGCCGGCATGGGATCGGGTGCTCGACCGAATCCAGCAACTGGAGGCCCGCTCCGAACAATACGAGCTGGAGCTCGACACGTTCGTCGAGGAAGGACGGCAGGAAGGTGCGCTGCAAGGATGGCTCAACGAGGGGTGGGAGCTTCAACCAACTTCTGAAGAACTGTCGCAAGAACCGGAGACCCAGATTCCTGCACATCAAGCCGTCGACCCGCCGGTCGTCGAAGAGGGGAGCCTGAATCCATGACGCCCAATCCACCCCGTCGGTTCTTCGTCGAAACCTGGGGTTGCCAGATGAACGAGCTCGACAGCCAGCGCATGTCGGGCCTCTTGATGGAGCAGGGGATCCTTCCGACTCGGGATCCCAAAGCCGCGGATCTGATCTTGCTCAACTCCTGCAGCGTGCGGGAAAAGGCCGCACAGAAGGCCTACTCACGGCTGGGAGAGTATCGACTCCTCAAGCGGACACGGCCAGACCTGCTGATCGGATTCTGCGGTTGTGTGGCCCAGCAGGAGGGCGAGCAGGCGATGAAACGGGTGCCCGATCTCGATTTCGTGATCGGCCCGGCACGAGTCGGGGAGCTCTCGTCGATCGTCGCGGAACGTCGGTCCACGGGACGCCGGGTCGTCGCAACGGGATTCCCGGATGCGCAGAAACGCAACTACGACTTCGATGCCCTGGCACGAGAAGGCAGCTACAAAGGAATGGTCACGATCATCGAGGGCTGCAACAAGAAGTGCACCTTCTGCATCGTCCCTTCGACTCGTGGACCGGAGCAGAGTCGTTCGAAGGCAGCCATTCTCGAGGAAGTCCGGCACCTGCTCGACTTCGGCTTTCAAGAAATCGAGCTGCTCGGACAGACCGTGAATCACTGGAAAGACCCGGAGAGTGGAGAAGATTTTGCCGTCCTGCTCGACGAGGTCGCCTCGCTTCCGGGGCTTCGCCGCCTTCGCTTCGTGACTTCTTATCCGCGGGATTTCACGCAGGGCATGGTCGACCAGTTCGCTCGGCACGAAAATATTTGCCCCTACCTTCACCTGCCGGTGCAATCGGGCTCCGATCGAATTCTGAAGCTGATGGGTCGCGGATACTCGATCGAGCTCTACGACGACCTTCTTCGTCGCTTGCGGGTCAGTCGGCCCGATCTGGCTCTCTCGACCGACCTGATCGTAGGCTTTCCGGGCGAAACGGAGGAGGACTTCGAGCAGACTCTAGACCTCGTACGGCGAACCCGCTTTGCTTCGATCTATGCTTTCAAGTACTCCCCCCGGCCGGGAACGGCAGCACCCAGACTCAAAGTCGACGAAGTTCCCGTCGAAGCTGCTGATCGCCGGCTCCAAGAGCTCTTTCGAGTGCAGGAAGAGATCCAGAAGGAGATCAACACATCTCTCGTTGGCCGGAGCTTCGACCTCCTGGTGACCAGCTGGGGCAAGAAGCCCGGGACTCAGACCGGCCGCACATCGTGCCACCGTCTGGTTCATTTCCCTTACGGTGAGCAGCCGATCGAGCTCGGGGCCATGACACGGGTCAAGGTTCACCAGGCCCTCCCACACTCCTTGTTGGGAGAACGCATCGGCTGATGGATTCGATCACAGGGAGGAAGGATCTCGATTCGGGCATTCGATCGAGATCGAGACGAAGGGCGCGAGGTCGATTCTCGCGCCCTTTTTCTTTTCCCGATCGCCACCACCGTCGGGAGTCTCG
>CAZMEL010000102.1:0-23767 GCA_964565225.1 uncultured Thermoanaerobaculia bacterium
CTCCTGATCGCCTCCTTGTGGGGAATACTCGCCGACCGCCAGCGCCGAAAGGCGGATCATCAGTGGAGGACGGCTCACGAGCGGTACCGTCGGATGTTCGAGAATTCACACGATGCCGTAGTGGTGACCGATCCCGAGGGACAGCTGATCGACGCCAATCCCACCGCCCTGCAGCTCTACGGCTACAGGGATCTGAAGTCGATGGCGGCTCGCAATGTGCGAGAGATCTATATCGACCCGGGCGAGAGAGCGCGGCTGCTGGAGATTCTGGAAGACGAGGGGTTCGTACGCAGCCACGAGACCTACCAACGCAATCGCCAGGGAGAGCTGCTGGTGATCCAGGGGACGACCACCGTCCTTCGCGACTCCAGCGGGCGGATCGAGTACCTGCTCTCGATCCTGCGCGACGTGACCCGTGTGCGCAAGGCCAGGGCCGACAAGGAGGCCCTGCTCGGGGAGCTGGCGGCGAAGAACCGAGATCTCGAACGTTTCACGACCACGGTGTCCCACGATCTGAAGAGCCCGCTGATCACGATCCGCGGCTTTCTCGGTTTCCTGGAGAAAGACGTCCGTGCCGGAAATATCGAGCGGATCGGCGCGGACATGGACCGCATCAAGAACGCCGTGGACCACATGGACCGGGTTCTCGACGATCTCCTCGATCTCTCGCGCCTGGACGGAGGTGTGGTGGTGCCGGAACCCCTGCGGCTCTCCGAGGTGGTCTCGGAGGTCGAGAACCTCCTGATGGGGAAATCGTTGGAGCTGGGCGTCCGGATCGAGAACGAGCTGCAGGTCGAGACGGTAGTCGCCGATCGCAAGCTGCTACGGCTGATCCTGCAGAACCTGATCGAAAATGCGATCAAGTTCAGCGCCGAGGCCGACGATCCGCGGGTCCGGGTGGTCGCGCGGGCTCGCGGCGGCAAGCTGATCTGCTCCGTGCAAGACCACGGTGTCGGGATTCCCTCGCAGGACCAGAAGAAGATCTTCGACCTCTTCGAGCGGCTCGATACGAAGTCTTCGGGCACGGGAATCGGCCTGGCCAACGTCCGGCGGGCGGTCGATCTGCAATACGGCGATATCTGGGTGGAGTCGGCCGGAGAGGGTCGCGGCTCCACCTTCTATTTCACCCTGCCGCTGGACCTCGCCGAGGTGCAGGCCTCCATGCCCTGAGGCGGAGCGCAAGGGCGGAGGTCAGCTCTTTTCCTTCCAGCCCTCGAGAATCGGTTCCCAGTCGTCGACCTGGGCGGGCATCCGTTCCCCTTCCTTGGGAAGGTAGAACGGCTCCTGCAGGTACCAGGGAAGCTCGACCGTGCGCGCCCAGTCCCAGTCGAATTTCTTGTCGGGCTCGGTTCCTTCGATGAAGACCTCGGAGATCATGCGCTGGGCGCCGGGGCCGAAGAGCAGGCCCGAGTTGGGCTCGATCTCCCGTTCCACGATGCCGGGAGGCACATCGAAGGTTTCGTCGGTGCGGAGCCAGCCGTCTTCCAGGCCCCGCTGGACGATGCCCTGCCAGATGGGGAGGGCGGCATGGGCGCCGGTCCAGCCTCGGCCGAGGAACCGGATCTTGTCGTATCCGACCCAGGTGAGAATCGTGTACCGCGGCGTGAAACCGACGAACCAGGCGTCGGTGAAGCTGTTGGTGGTGCCGGTCTTGCCACCGATGGGAATCTCGAGCCTGGCCAGCTGTGCCCCGGTGCCGCGGGTGGCGACACCGCGCAACATGCTCAGCAGGACATAGGCCACCTCGGGCTCCATGGCCTTGTGAGCCTGCGGGAAGTGCTCTTCCATGAGCCGGCCGCTCTGGGACGTGATCTTCTCGACCAGATAGGGCTCGACATAGACTCCCTGGTTGGCGATCGCCGCGTAGGAGGCGGCGAGCTCGAGCGGGGTCAGGTCGGCGGCTCCGAGGGCGAGGCTGGGGTAGGGCGGCAGCTCCGACTCGATCCCGGCCCGGCGGGCGAAGTCGATCACCCGCTCGACACCGACCATGTCGAGCAGCTTGACGGCCGGCACGTTGATCGACCGTTCGAGAGCTTCCCGCAGGGTCATGATGCCCTCGTAGGAGCGGTAGTAGTTGCGGGGGCTGTAGCTGTTCTCGGCGTCGGCGCCGGGGAAGGTCACCGGACCGTCGAAGAGCGTGTCGGCAGCGGTGAAACCGATTTCCAGGGCGGCTCCGAACACGAAGGGTTTGAACGCCGAGCCCACCTGGCGCCGGGCCTGGGTGATCCGGTTGAACTCGTTGCGGTCGTACGACCAGCCTCCGACCATGCCCCGAATGGCCCCGGTGGCCGACTCGATCACCACCGCGGCGGCTTCGATCTCGGGCTCCTGCTCGAGACGTAGCAGCGGCGGGGCCGATTCGTCCGCGCCGGCTTCGATCCGGAACCATGCCACGTCGCCGGCTTCCAGCAAGGCATCGGGAGCCTTGCGGCGGGTCCACTTCAACCCTTCGGCCTTCAGCTCGAAGACCTGGCCGGCGATCTTTACTCTCGCCAGCTTCTTGCCGCTCTCGAGCACGATGCCCTGGTAGCGCTCTCCGGGTACCGGGTCGCCGTCGGGCCACGACGGGAGCTTCCGCTCTTCCAGCCCCTCGAGCTCGAGCTTCTCGCTGATGCCTCGCCAGCCACGGGTGAGATCGAGACGGAGGAGCTCGGTCTCGACCGCATCCTCCATGGCTCGCTGGATGTCGCGGTCCATGGTGGTGAAGACCTGCAACCCACGGTCGTAGAGCTCGGTCTGGCCGTAGGTGTTGATCAGGTAGCGGCGGACCTCTTCGGTGAAGTAGGGGCCCACGTCCTTGGTCCGCCGTCGTTCGGCGACCAGCAGGGGCTCGGCCACCGCGGCCTCGTATTCTTCGGGGGTGATGAACTCCTCGTCGAGCATGCGTCCCAGCACCACGTTGCGACGTGCGACCACGACCTCTGGTCGGGTGTAGGGATTGTGGTCCGACGGGCGCTGGGGGATCCCGGCCAGGGTCGCGGCCTCGGCCAGGGTAAGATCCTGCACGGATTTGTTGAAGTAGTTCCGGGCCGCAGCCTCCACGCCGTAGTTGCCGTTGCTCTGGTTCACCATGTTGGCGTAGAAGGTGAGGATCTGCTGCTTGCTGAGCTTCTTCTCGAGCTCCACCGCGAGGAAGGCCTCTTCGATCTTGCGTTGCACCTCCCGTTCCCGGGTGAGGGAAAAGAGCTCTCGGGCCAGCTGCATGGTGATGGTCGAGGCCCCCTCCGCGAAGCGACGCTCCTTCAGATTCTTGACCATGGCGCGGAGAATGCCCTTCAGGTCGATGCCGCCGTGCTGGTAGAAGTTGGCGTCCTCCACCGCCAGGATCGCCTTTTCCAGCAGCTCGGGAATCTGCCCCTCCTCGAGGAGCACACGATTCTCCCGCGAGTAGGTGGTCACCACCTGTTCGTGGCGATCGTAGAGCTGGGTGATCAGCCGGGGAACGAAGTCGTCGAGGGCCTCGACCTGGGGACGCCGGATCGACGCCGCCACCACCACTCCGGTGAGGCCGGCGAAGAGAACTACCAGCAAGGGGTACACCACGAGCCGTTTGAAACGCCGACGGCTGATCTCCTGGCTCGCCACGCTCTCGGTCTTCGGGGGCTCGCCGCCCTGGGAGTCGGTCGCGGAGGCATCGGGATTCTGGCGGTCGGTCGAGTCGGTGGATTCTGGATCTTTGGCCGGGCGATCGGGGAGAGGATCGTATTCCATTCCTCGATTATAGCGGCGAGGCCGCGGATCATCGACTCTTGTTCAACCCTGCTGCGAGGCCGGCGAGGAACAGGCCGCTCCAGAGGGGCCACGGGCCCCCCGCGGCGGCGGCGATGGCACCGGCCACGAGGCAGAAGCCCCCGAAGATCGACCCGCGCAGGCCGGCAAATGGGTTCTCGTTGCGGCGCTTGGTGGTCTGCTCGAGGAAACGCAGAGATTCCGAGATCAACATCGGTGCCTTGACGATCGCATCGACCATCTCCGGAGCTCCCCGCAGGCTCTCCCGAGCCAGCCGCACCGGATTGAACTGCTGCAGGATCAGCTGGTTGAGGGGGCCCCGCGAAATCTCGGCGACGTCGAAACCCGGCTTCATCAGGTTGCCTACTCCCTCGAAGGTGACCAGCGCCTTGGTCATCAACACCATTTCCATGGGGAAATAGATCCGGAATCGACCGCTGAGGCCGGTGGATTCCAGGATCAGGCGAGCAAGGGAGAAATCCTGGAAATTGGCAGCCAGGCGCCAGCGGCGGCTGAGGTCTTCCACCTCGCGGCGGAATCCCTCGAGGTCTCCTCCCGGGCCCGCTTCGGCCACGCTGGCGAGGTAACGCGCCGCACTCTTGGCGTCGCCTGTGGCCAGGCAGTAGTAGTAATAGAGCAGGGTTCGGCGTACGTCGTCGTCGAGCCGGCCGACCATGCCGAGATCGATGAAACCCGCCTTCGGCCCGGGCAGGATCAGGAGGTTTCCAGGGTGTAGATCGGCGTGGAAGAAGCCGTCGCGGTAGAGCATGGTGATGATCGACTGCACCCCGAGCTCGATGATCCGGTCGCGCTCTTCCTCGGACATCTCGGCAGCGGCTGCGGCATCGGGGCGGACCCCGTCGAGAAACTCCATGCAGAGCACCGACTCACTGCTGTACTGGCGGAAGATCTCGGGAAAGACGATGTCCGGCTGATCGCGGAAATTGGCGGCGAAGGTCTCGCAATTGTCGGCCTCCCGCCGCAGGTCCACCTCGCGCAGGGTGTACTCGGTGAACTCTCGAATCACCTTGCGCGGCTGGTAGCGGCCGAAGAAGAGCTGCAGGAACAGGCCGAAGAAACCGAGCAGACGAGCGTCGCGGCGCAGGATCTGCCGGATCCCGGGCTTGACCACCTTGAGAATCACCGGTGCTCCTTCGAGAGTGGTGGCTCGATGGATCTGAGCGATCGAGGCCGAACCCTCGGGCAGCGGCTCGACCCAGGAGAAGATCTCCTCCGCCGGCTGGCCCAGGCCCTCTTCCAGGAGCTCGAGAAAACGTTCGTAGGGAACCGCCGGCAGCCGGTCGAGCAGATTCTTGAGCTCTTCGGTCACCGCTCGCGGCAACAGATCTTCCCGCAGGCTCAGAACCTGGCCGAGCTTGATGTAGGTCGGCCCCAACCTCTCCAGGCGGCGGCGTAGCTGCACCGGGAAGGGCTCGCGGGCATACGAACGCCCCACGCCGAGATGGGCGAACAGGGCGAAGACCTGGAGCAACCGGAAGCGGAGCCCTCGTCGCTGGCTCTTGCGACGGGTCCGAACATAGTCGATCAGGCTGCCGAGGAGAAGCCCGTTCAGGTGGTGAGCCGTGACGAGGAAGCGAAGAACCACCCCGGAGGGGCGGCGCTCGATCAGCTCTTCGTATCCCGCCTCCGCGAGGGAGGGAACGCGTGTACCCGAGACCCGTTCGCGGGCAACCGCTGCGCGCTCTCGGCCCGCCTCAGCGGTTTCGGCCATATTTCTCGTGGCTCGACACCCAGTCGAGGGAGGAGATCGCCGAGGCGAGGGAGATCTCACCGGCCAGCACCACCCCCGCGATGATCTCGGCCAGCTTGTTCACCTTTCCCTTGCCGGCACACCCCAACACCTCGAGACATTCGTTCTGGGTGGCGAGAGACGTTCCGCCGCCATAGGTGGCGACGATCAGCGACGGAATGGTGATCGAGATGTAGAGGTCGCGCTCGGGTGTGAGCTCGGTGTAGATCAGCCCTGCCGAGGACTCGGCCACGTTGGCCACGTCCTGGCCGGTGGCGATGAACATGGCGGTGATGGCATTGGGGGAATGTAAGCCGTTGTTGTTGGCTCCCGAAAGGAAGGCACCCACATTGGCGATTCCTGCATGGTAGGCGAGACTCTCCGGCTCGACCCGCATGTTCTGGATCAGGACATCGCGGGGAATCGTCGCTTCCGCGGTCACCCGTTTGCCGCGAGTGCGCATCATGTTGACCTGGGATGCCTTCTTGTCGGTGGCGAGGTTCGACTCGAGGTAGAAGCGGCGAATGTCGTCGCGCTGCTCGAGGATCCAGCTGCAGGCGGCGAATGTCGCCCGGCCCACCATGTTCTGGCCCGCCGCGTCGCCGGTGGCGAAGTTGAATCGCAGGTAGGCGAACTTGTTCGACAAGAACGTGTCGATGTAGAGCAGCTTGGCGATGCTGGAGGTCGTCTCGGCCGCCTCGCGGATCGAGTCGAGATGCTCATCCACCCAGGCCCGGAAATCTCGCGCGCCTCGGGCGTTGTCGAACACGAAGACGGGGGCGCGCTGCATGCAGTCGTCGGACACGGTGGAGGTCACTCCACCGGAGAGGTTGAGCACCTTGATGCCCCGGTTGTACGAGGCCACGAGGGTGCCTTCGGTGGTGGCGAGGGGAATCAGGAACTCACCCTGGGCATGCTCACCGTTCACCTGCAGCGGGCCGGCGAAGCCCAGGGGAACCTGGGCGACTCCGGTGAAGTTCTCGATGTTGCCGGAGGTGGTCTTGGGATCGATCGAATACTTGAAGATGTGCTTCAGCGAGGTGCCGGTCTGCTTCTCGATGAACCTCTGGCGCTTGCGGATGATCCGTGATCCCTGGTTCGACTCTTTGTCGTACGGGATGCCCGGGCGCTTGTCCTTGTCCTTGGCGATGGCGTCCTTGACCTTGAACGCCAGCTCGCCGAACGGCTCGGCCTCGAACGCCAGGGACAGCTCGTGGCGCCCTTCGGCGAGCTCTGGGCCCGACACCTTGAGCGTGACGATCTTGCGCAGGGGAAAATCCAGAGGTTTCTCGGGAGAGATGTCGAGAGCCTTGATCTTGCCGGCCGGTCCCAGGTCGAGCTCTACCTTCGCCAGAGGCATCTCCTCGCCATCGATCCTGATCTGGCGGACCGCTTCCAGGGTGGCGTCGCTGAGGCGATTCTTGATGGCGAAGGTCACCCCTCCGCGGACATTCTCGAGGCTGCCGAAGGTGTAGAGCTGTTTCAGAATCAGCGCGGGAATCTTCATGGGAGCTCTCCGTATGTTGGAAAATCGAAGCCCGGTCGAGGCTTCGAGAGGGTCGCGAAATGGAGCTTGGAAGGAGTCTAGCAGAGGATTCGGATGGGATATGATCCCGTCGACCCACCAACCAGGGAGAGCCGAAAATGCGCTTAGTGACCCGAGGAGATCTCGATGGCCTGACCTGTGCCGTCCTGCTCTCGCTGCACGAAGAGATCGACGACATTCTCCTCACCCACCCCCAGCGTCTGGCGGATGGAGAAGTGGCGATCCGCCCCGGCGATATCATCGCCAACCTGCCGTATCAGCCGGGTTGTGCCCTGTGGTTCGATCACCACATGCACACCGCCGCTCCCTCGGCGCCGCGGGCCGATGTGAAGGGCTCGTTCGGTCGCGCACCTTCCGCCGCGCGCCTGGTCTACGAATACTACGGAGGGCGCGACGAGCTTCCGCGCTTCGAGGCCCTGGTTCGAGAGACCGATCGCATGGACTCCGCGGATCTCACTCTCGACGACATCCTCGATCCCCAGGGCTACATCAAGCTCGGTTTCACCGTCGACAGCCGCAGTGGCCTGGGAGCCTTCGAGGCCTACTTCCGCACCCTGCGCGACGAGCTGATGCGGGGCGTGGCGATCGAAGATCTGCTCCTGCATCCCGAGGTCGAAGCCCGCTGCCGGCGCCTGGAAGAAGAAGACATCCACCTGCACAAGGCCCTCGAAGAACACAGCCGGGTCGAAGGTAACGTGGTGCTCACCGACTTCCGCCCTCTGGAGCGGGTGCCGATCGGCAACCGCTTCCTGGTCTTCGCTCTCTTCCCGCAGATCAACGTGGCGGTGCGCGTGCAATGGGGGCCGGGCCAGAGCTTCGCCATGATGACCCTCGGCCACAGCATCCTCAACCGCACCTGCCAGACCAACGTCGGCCAGCTCGCCGCCCGCTACGGCGGTGGGGGCCACCAGGGTGCCGCCAGCATCCAGCTCACCGAGGACACCGATTACCAGATCGGCATGGTCCTGGCGGAGCTCAAGGCCAACGGCTGAGGCGGTCGAGGCCGAGGTGCGAGGCTGCGGTGCTGCGGTGCCAGCCGTTTCGGTGGGTGCTCAGGGGGTGTGCTGCTCGGGGAGTGGTTGGTTGGTTGGGTGCTCAGGGGGTGTGCTACTCGGGGAGTGGTTGGGTGGTCGTGGTGCCAGCCGTTTCGGGTGTAGGAAAGGTGCGGAAGTAAGAGCGCTGGCCTGCCCGGAAGGCTGCGGTGCCAGCCGTTTCGGTGGGTGCTCGAGGGTCGAGGCTACGGTGCCAGCCGTTTCGGGTGTCGTGCCAGCCGTTTCGGGTGTCGGGAAGGTGCGGAAGAAAGAAAGTAAGAGTGCCGGCCGATTCGTGGAGCCTAGGGACAGAGGAGGGGCCTCGAGAAAACAGCAGAGGCCGAGACGACCAGAATCGGCGTTCCGAGATGCTTCGCGAGGCTTCCGCTCCCAGTTTTGCAAACATATTGATTGTGGGGTGACATCAGAGGCTGATCAAGATGGCCCTCGCAATCTGCTCTCGATACACCTCCACAAATCTTGTCGAGACAAGAGCGGAATGGTTGGTCTATTTCTGCAGTTTCGAGCGGGCTCGATTCACCCGAGGATCAAACCGAGAGCGCAACGAGCCCGTCTCCATCTGGAGGGATGCCACCAGCCGGAATGAACGGGCGCGGTGGTGGGAAGCAGCCCGCCGGGAATGCCACTGTGAGCTCCCCTAGTCGAAGGCGCTCTGCGGCTCGCCGGTATGCTTCCTCGAAGAGACGATATGCAGCCTTCATCTTCTCTCGAATCGGCTTGGACGCGGCATGCACAGTGGGCGCAGGTGATTTCTTCGGCGAGTTGGGACTGTCCCAAGGATTCTGTTTGAGGATGACATCCAATCCCAGGGGTGGCTTGCCACCTTCTTCGATCCTCTGCGCCGCTTCCGAGTCGATCGCCTGGACGATTTCACGTATCCGCTTGGCAATTTCTTCCTTCGAGAGATCGCGCCAGCAGGGTAGGGGATCCAGTTCGAGCTCATATTGTGTGTCGACCTTCTCGGGATCGACTTCTCGACCGCTGCGAGCGGCCTCGTAGGCGAGCGATCGATTCCGCCAGGTACCCTGGAGTGGCCTGCCCTGAGTCAAGGCATCTACACACTGCAAGCCGGGCCAGTCTCGACACCGTGGGACCAGGTTTTCTTTGACTCCGTGACTGAGGATGTAACGGAGGCGCCCGATGAGTGCAGCCTCTTCATCGCTGATGGGAATGGCCCGATAGCGTCTTCCCCAGAGCTTCTCGGACCAGCCTGTGATGCGGTTGGCTTCCCGGGCTAGGTTGCTGTTCACGTATCCCATGAAGCCTGCGAGAGTGTCGACATCTCGGACGCCGATCAGAACGTGCAGGTGGTTTGCGAGGCCGCCGTAGGCGTAGATCTCGACAGGAAATCGCTCTTTGGCGCGGGCGAAGATGGCTACGGCAATGCTTCGGAAGCGTTCACCGTGAGGGATGAGGTAGCGGCTCTGTAGGGTTCGAGTGGTGATCTCAAACCAGGCTCCTCCTGGAGGGACGTGTCGTAGGGGTCTCATTATCGGGTCTAGACGACAAACGAGTCCGTTTCTGCACGAGAAATCGAAAAAGGTCCAGATCTGGTGGACGGACCCCTCGATGGCAGCTGGTTCTGCGCAATCGCAGGCTTTCGATTCGGTTGACACCTCAACGAGCCCCCGACTTGGGTGGAACCCACGAATGCCCCGCACCTCAACGAGCACTCCCGAAAGACGAGCCTCCGACTTGGGTGGCACCCCCGAAGCGGCCGCCCCCGACTTGGGTGGCACCCCCGAAGCGGCCAGAGCTTCACCTCGATGACCCTCGGTCGCGGCATCCGAAATCGCATCTGCCAGACCAACGTCGGCCAGCTCTCTTCCCGCTACGGAGGAGGTGGCCACCTGGGCAACGCCACCTGGGCAACCGCCAAAATTTTCTCGCCGAGGACACCGACGATCAGGTCGGCTGGTCCTGACGGAGCTCGAGGCCAACGGCCGAGTAGGTCAGGGCGGGCTTGCTGCAGGAGTTGTTCTCGGCTACCGTTCCCTCGACCTGTTTTTTTTCGAAGGATCTTGCTCTCCCTGTGCACTAACGGATCAGTGAGGAGACCCCAGCCTCCCGGAAACCATGGCTGTCTCGACCCGAAGAGTGGGGTTTGATGAACTCTCCGGGTCGGCGCAGCTCCCTTTGGTAGGAGCCTTCCGATGACCCAAGAGCTCGATCTCTCCGTCGTCGTTCCGATTCTCGATGAACGCGAGTGCCTCGCCACTCTCACGCAAGAGATCGAGGAAGCTCTCTTGCCTCTTCAAATGTCCTTCGAGCTCTTGTTGGTGAATGATGCGAGCACCGATGGAGGCCTGCAGACGATGCAGAACCTCGCGGCTGCCCATCCGTGGATCCGTGTGCTCGGCTTCGAGCAAACCCAGGGACAGTCCGCCGCGTTGATGACCGGCTTTCGAGCCAGCATGGGTGGAGTCGTGGTGACTCTCGATGGAGATCTGCAGAACGACCCGGCGGATATTCCGAGACTCTTGCAGGCACTCGACGGGAACGATCTGGTCTCCGGCATCCGGGCGATCCGGCAAGATACCTGGACCCGCAAGGTCTCCAGCCGGATTGCCAATTCCGTACGGAGATTCTTTCTCGGAGACAGCATCACGGATATCGGGTGCGCCCTCAAGGCCTACCGACGAGAGTGGTTGGTCGACCTTCCGCCGTTCGACGGTCTCCATCGGTTTCTACCCGCGATCCTGGAGCATCGCGGAGCTCGGGTCGCCGAGGTGCGAATTCATCATCGCCCGAGGATCCATGGCCGGAGCAAATACGGCGTCCACAACCGCCTCTGGCGGGGAATGGCCGACCTGCTCGGCGTCTCCTGGCTCGAGAGCCGCCGGATTCGCCCGGCATGGGTCCGAGAGCTGTCGGAAGTACGGCATCCGTACGAGATGGAGGCGGATCCGAACAAGGCTCCGGAGTGCGACGAGAAAGTGGCGTGGCCGGGCCTGCCAGGTCTCGCAGGACCGGCCGGAGCACCGCCCGAGTGCACCTAGCAGACCGTCTTTCGTTTCGTCGCTCTTCCCTTGGCGACCTGTTGATCCTCGGATGCCTCGCCGGGCTCGTTTTCTCCGCTGGCCTGGGGCAGCGGGATCCATGGCCGGCGGATGAGCCGCGCTTCGTGCTGATCGCTCAGGAGATGGTCGAAACCGGCTCCTGGTTCTTTCCCCATCGAGCGGGCCAGCTCTACCCGGACAAACCTCCGCTGTTCCTCTGGGCGATCGGGATCGGCTACCTGGTCACCAGCTCATGGCGAATCGCCTTCTTGCTTCCTTCGTTTCTGTCGGGCCTGGGGATCCTGTTCCTGGTCTACGATCTCGGCCGCAGGTTATGGCATCGTCGAGCCGGATTCGCTGCGGGTCTTGCTCTGGTAGCGACCATCCAGTTCCCGCTGCAGGCGAGAACAGCGCAGATCGATGCTTCCGTCACCCTGTTCGTCACGCTGGGCCTCTACGGCTTGATCCGTCATTGCCTCTTGGGGCCTTCGTGGCGATGGTGGTGGATCGCCTTCGGGGCCATGGGGCTCGGAGTCATCACCAAAGGCGTGGGTTTCCTGCCGCTTCTCGCCCTGGTTCCTTGGTCTATCGGGAGGTGGCTTCGCTGGCCCGGCATTCCACGCTTTCCGGGCAGCTTTCTCCACTGGGCGCTGGGTCCGATCACCTTCCTGATGGTTGTCGGAGCCTGGTTGGTTCCGATGTGGATTCTGGTTGCGCGGAGCGGAAATCCCGATCTCGCAGCGTATCGGGACAGCATCCTCTGGGGCCAGACCGCGGTCCGGTACCTGTCGTTCCCCGGACACCAGAAGCCTCTCTGGTACTACGTTCTACAAGTGATTCCCATCCTCTGGTTGCCGGTCAGTCTCTTTCTGCCATGGTTGATCCCGGCCTGGATTCGTCGCCTGAGGAGGAAAGATGGGCGTTATCTGGTTCTCCTGGGATGGATCGTGGCAGTGGTCTTGTTCTTTACCTTCGGCTCGGGAAAAAGGGGTGTCTACATTTTCCCGGCTGTGCCTGCATTGGCCCTCTGCGTCGGTCCGCTCCTCGCGGCGGGAATCGACAAGATGGCCGGGCCTCGGGGAGCTTCTCTCGGTCTGGTTTGGTTCTTGACCGGTTCGTTTCTGGTCTTGGCCGCAGGCAGTGCGGCGGGGTCGATACAGCCCGCTCCCGAGCTGGGCCGAGATCTCGAGATCACCGTTCTTCTCTCGACCCTGAGCTTCTTGGGTCTGTCGACCCTCGCGGCCTGGCGTCTCCCGGCCGTCCGGAAGCGTGGTGCCTTTGTCGTGGTGCTGGCTCTCTTCGTAGCTCTCTGGCAGGTGGTCGGTTGGTGGGTCGGGCCGCTCTTGAACGGCCAGCGTTCCGCAAAGGATCTGATGCGATTCGTCGAACAGAACCTGGAACCGGGCACGGAGCTTGCGATGGTCGGGTGGAGAGAGCAGATGATCCTACAGTCCGATCGGCCGGTGACCCATTGGGGATTCTCGGCCGAGAACGAGAGGTCCGCTTTCTCCGAAGCCCAGATGCAGGCGGCCGCCTCCTGGCTCGCGGCCGAACCGGACACTGCACGGGCTGCCATCGTGCCGGAGAGCTGGCTCTCTCCTTGTTTCGAGAAGGACTCGGGGATCTACCTCGGGCGTTCTCACCGCCTCGCCCTTCGCCTGGTCGACAGGACCGCCCTGGGCCCGTCCTGTGAGCCTTCGGCCCAGCGATCTCTTCCGAGCTACAGGAGTGTCGGTCGATAGGCCTTGCGGAGCTCGAGGCCGACGGCCGAGATAGCCAGAGTGGGTCCAAGAGCTCGAATTCATAGCCTTCCACCAGGGATGACCTCGAAGCCTTCGGTCCCGGGCTGCCGGTCTACAGCTCCACCGACTTCAGGCAGTCCGGCGTCTCGTTGCGGGGATTGTTCACCAGGCGGCTGACCGGTGTGAGCTCGATGGTTTCGTCGTCATAGGGCTTCAGCACGGTCGTGAGCAGACCGGAGTCGTCGACGTCTGGGTCGAGCCAGAGATCGCGGGCGTCGCCGTCGAGGATGACGGGCATGCGGTGGTGGAGGGGGCGGATGCGCTCGTTGGCTTCGGTGGTGATGATCGTGCACGACTCGAGCGGACCTTCCGGGCCCTTGTTCCACTGCTCCCAAAGGCCGGCGAACACGAACGGGCGGTGGTCGCGCAGGTGGATGTGGTAGGGCTGCTTGCCGCCCTGGACCTTGGCCCACTCATAGAAGCCATCGGCGAGGATCAGGCAGCGGCGACGGCGCAGGGCGTTGCGGAAGGAGGGTTTCTCCGCCAGGCTCTCGCCGCGGGCGTTGATCATGCGGTTGCCGATCGACTTCTCTTTGGCCCAGAAGGGAACGAGACCCCAGTGCAGGGCGACCAGCTCCCGCTGGCCCATGGCCGGGCCCTCGGGTGCGGTCCGCACCGCGGCCACCCCCTGGGTGGGGGCGATGTTGTAGCGCGGGGAGAGGTCCCAGCCCGGATTCTGCACGCCGAGCTCGTCGAGCAGATCTCCCGGATCGCTGAGGGTGTAGCGTCCACACATGGTTTCGGTCTCCTGGCGGGTCGGCGAAAGTTGGAGAGGGAATCGGATCAGCCGGCAGCGGCGACCGGCTCCGGTGTCTCTTCGACAGAACCGGCCCGGAGCTCGTCGAGGCTGAAGTCGTCGACCTCGATGGCCCGGCGCCTGGCGACGATCGCGGCCTCCACGCGCTCCCGGTCGGCGGAGGTGATCACGCCCGCGGCCTCGGCTGCCTCGAGGAGGGTTTCCGGGGAGGCCTTGGGCAACGTACCCCGTCGCACGGCGCGTCGGATCTTCTCGATCACCGGAGCGGCCTCCACGCAGCGGTGGAAAGCGATTTCGAGCACCGCGACGGGGCCTTCCGGATCGACGGGCTGGTAGAGATCGGCGATCAGTCGGTCGCGCTGCGCTCCCGGCTGTTGCAACAGAGCGGCGATCTCGGCACCGAGGTGGTCCGAGGGAGGGGCTCCCATCGGCAGCAGGCGTGCCCACCAATGGGCCGGGCCGCGCATCCAGAGACCCAGGATCGGGGCGTCGAAGTTTCGCAGCAGGCCTTCCCAGGCTTCCTGGATTCTCGCCAGTCCGTGCTGGGCGGCCCAGTGCACCAGCGGTAGATCTTCGGCTCGGCGGCCTTCGGCCTCCCAGCGTCGCAGAACGGAGAAGGTGAGCACCATCCACGACAGGTGGTCGGCAAAACGACCGCTCAGCTTGCCGCGGATCTTGAGCTTGCCGCCGTAGGCCATCATCGCCAGGTCGCTGGCCCAGGCGAATCGGGCCGCGGCCCAGGACAGACGCCGGAAGTAGACGGCCGTGGGGCCCGACACCGGCGCGCCGACGAGCCGGCCGCCGCTGAGGCTGTAGAACGTCGAGCGCAGGAGCGAGCCCACGAGGTGGCCGACCTGCCCGAAGAGGGCCCGACGGAAGCGCGAGGCGTCGCCGTCACGCATGGATTCCAGCAGGGCGTGGGCGTGAGGATGGCTGCGCACCGCCCCCTGGCCGAAGGTGATCAGGGTGCGGGTGAGGATGTTCGCCCCTTCCACCGTGATGCCGATCGGCGACACGGTGTAGGCGTCGGACATGAGATTGCGGGGTCCGCGACAGATCGCGGCGCCGCCGAGCACGTCCATGCCGTCGAGAGACAGCCCGCGCACGAGCTCCGTGCTGTTGTACTTCAAGATTGCAGAGATCACCGCCGGACGATGGCCGGCATCGATGGCGCCGCAGGTGAAGATCCGGGCCGCGTCGATCAAGTAGGTGGTGCCGGCGATCCGGGCGAGAGGCTCCTCGATGCCCTCGAAACGCCCGATCGAGAGGCCGAACTGCTGCCGCACGACACCGTAGGCGCCGGTCACCCGGGCGATGTGTTTGGCACCGGCCGCGGCACCCGCCGGTAGGGAGATGGCGCGGCCGCCGGAGAGCGCCTCCATCAACATGCGCCAGCCTTTCCCTGCGTGGTCGATCCCGCCGATGATCTGCGAGGCGGGAATCACCACGCCCCGCCCCGAGGTGGGGCCGTTGGGAAAGGGAATCCCCAGGGGATCGTGCCGCCGGCCGATATCGACCCCTTCGAGGTGAGTCGGGACCAGGGCACAGGTGATGCCGGTCGTCTGCCCCGGCTCCAGAAGGCCCTCGGGATCCTCCAGCTGGAAGGCGAGGCCGAGCAGGGTGGCGATCGGGGCCAGGGTGATGTAGCGCTTCTCCCAGTCGAGGCGGATCTTCAGCTCGCCGTCGGCGCCACGGAATAGGACGCCACGAGAGGTGATCGAGCCGGCGTCGGACCCGGCCTCGGGCTCGGTGAGGGCGAAACACGGGATCTCGTCGCCGCGGGCCAGGCGCGGCAGGTAGTGCTTCTTCTGCTCCTCGGTTCCCACCTCGGCGAGCAGCTCGCCCGGGCCGACCGAGTTGGGGATCAACACCACCGACTGCAATGCCATGGAGCAGGTGCCGAGCTTGCCGAAAATGGTGGAGAGGGCGAGGCTCGAGAAGCCGTGGCCGCCATGCTCCACGGGCAGGGCGAGGCCGAAGAAACGATGCTTGCGCAGGGCGGTCCAGGTCTCCTCGGAGAGCTCCTTGGTCTTCTCGACCTGCTGACGGTCGACGAGGGCGCAGACTTCCTCGACCGGGCCTTCGAGAAAAGCCCGCTCCGCCTCGGTGAGGGAAGGGTAGGGCTCTTTCAGCATCGTCTCGAATCGCGGGCGGCCCGAGAACAGCTCGCCGTCGATCCACACGTCGCCGGCTTCCAATGCGGCGCGCTCGGTGTCCGACATGGCGGGAACCAGCTTTTTGGAGCGAAGGGCTCGGAGCAGGGTCGCGAACATGGAGTCTCCCGGTAGAACCGTGGTCTGGAACTCGAGAGTGTACCAGTCGCCGCGACCGACTCTTCGTCGCGATCGTCGCCCCCTGAGGTCTTCCGGCTTCGCCCTGCTCTCGGCTCGAACGCGTTTGCTGCGTTCGAGCCGTTCTGTTAGGTTGCATGGATCATTCATTCACGGAGATCGCGAAAGCGGGGAGCGGTGGCCCCTACCGAAAAGGTTGGGCCGAAACACCGAGCCCCGCGGGCGGCCGGACCGTCCGGAGCTCGTCGAGGCGATTTCGAAGGGAGTTGTCCATGACTGGTTTGATCGTTGCGCTGATCGTTGGTGCGGTGGCGGGTTGGCTGGCAGGAACCCTGATGAAGGGCCGAGGATTCGGCCTGCTCGGGAATCTGGTGGTGGGAATCATCGGCGCCTTCCTGGGTAGCTATCTCTTCGGAGCGCTGGGAATCTGGGTCGGTGGCGGGCTCCTGGGCTCGTTGTTCACCGCGGTGATCGGCGCCATGGTTCTGCTCTTCGTGGTCGGTCTGATCAAGAAAGCCTGATGGGCAGGGAGACGCGAGCATGAGCGGATGGAAGAAGATGGGGAGAGTGGCCGTTCTCTTGGGACCCGGGCTCGTGACCGCCTGGACGGCAACCGCCGAGCCGAGTGTTTCCGTGCCCCAGGGGCAGGTGGGCCGGTGGGCCGGCGGCGCGGAGACCTGCGGCATGGACGGCCGTACCTGGAAGGCTCTCGAAGGAGTCTGCTACTACCCGATCGATTTCGAACGGGCCGTGGGCCGGGTCGAGATCGCTCGCTGGTTGCCGGGGAAGTCGATGGAGCGAGCGTGGCTCGACATCACCGCCAAAGACTATGGCGATCAGGTCATCGATTTTCCCGACGACCGCTACGTACACCCGCCGCCCGAGGATCTGGAGCAGCACTACCAGCAACAGGCGAAGGTCAAGCCGGTGTTCCGCCGCCGGACCCCGGCGGTCTTCACCCTCCCTCTGGGAAAACCCGCGGAGCCGCTACCGGAAGGCCGCTACTTCGGCGTTCGTCGCACCTTCAACGGCGAGCCCAAGAATGCCCACACCGGCACGGATTACGCGATCTCTCTCGGACAGCCGGCCCGATCGGTGGCCGATGGCGAGGTAGTGCTCGTCGGCGATCATTTCTTTTCCGGCAAGGCGGTCTACGTCGACCACGGCGACGGCTTGATCAGTATGTATTTCCATCTCGACGACTTCACGGTCGAGAAGGGCACGAAGGTGGAGAAGGGCGACACCGTCGCCAAGATCGGCTCCACCGGGCGCTCTACGGGGCCCCATCTGCACCTCGGGCTGCGCTGGCGAGGAGCACGGATCGATCCCACGCCGCTGATGGGCTCGCCGGAGAGCCTGCCTTCGGTCCCCTGACTCGGCGTTCGACTCAGCCGCGGTGCTCGTCTTCGTCCGGGTCCGAGCGAAGCTCTTCGGGCAGGTCTTCCTCCCGGGGAAGCACCGCACATTCCAGGAGCTGGCGGACCTCTTCTTCTCGGTCGGAGGGAACGAGGAGCGTGGCTCCTTCCGGGGTGAATCCACCCATTCCCGGCCCGAACATGCCGATGTCGGAGCTCTGCACGAGGAACGGGATCTCTCGCGGATCCAGGGCGTGGCCCACGGTCTCCGCTTCGAGACGCGAGCTGAAGTGGCCGACGACGACGAATTCCTTCGATCCTCCGGTCGCCGGCTCGGGATCCCGTCCGTCTCCGGATCCGGGCGTGTGGGTGTCGTCGGTGCTCATGGCAGTCTCCTCGAGGGATCCGCGGCGGTCTCGAGTCATCCGCGGCTGTAGCGAAACACGGTCCAGAGTATCTTGTAGCCGGCCATCACCGTGCCGCGAATCGTACCGGTGATCTTCGAAACCCCCACCCGCTTCCGATAGCTCACCGGCACTTCGAGCACCCGCAGGCCCTGGCGGAGGGCCTTGACCTGCATCTCGGCGGTCCAGCCGAAGTCGGGGTCCGACATCTCGAGCTGCTCGAACGCCTGCCAGCGAATCGCCCGGAACGGGCCGAGATCGGTGTAGCGATGCCCGTAGAGCCAGCGGATCAGGGTGCAGGCTACGAAGTTGCCCATCCGTGCCTGGGGGAGCAGCGCACCTTTCTGGCGCTGCCCGAGAATTCGCGAGCCGATCACCACATCGGCCCGGCCGGCGAGGATCGGCTCCACGACCCGGGGAAGCTCGTCGGGATGATCCGAGTAGTCGGCGTCGAGAAAGACCACGATCTCGGGAGGATCGTTTTGCCGCACGTAGTCGACCGCTGCGAGGCAGGCCGAGCCGTAGCCCGGAATGGGCGCCGGCACCACGATCGCTCCGCCCTGGCGCCCGACCTCGGCGGTGCGGTCGCGGGAATTGTTGTCGGCCACCACCATCCGCCGCACCGGCGGCCGCGGGATCTCGGCCAGCACTTTCGGTAGCGAAGCCTCCTCATTGAAGGCGGGCATGACGACATCGATGGTCGTCGTGTCGATGGTCGTCGTGTCGACCGGCACCGGCGAGGATGCCGAGCTCGGGGCGGAGGGGCCGGTTGAAGCTGGGTGGAATGGATCGTTCATTTCGCGTTCTGGGTCAGTGCCGGTCGTCCGGTTCGCCGATTGTAGTGTGGCCGAAGGATTTCCGACAGCCGAGCTTTCCGTTCCTACGGCGAAGAGCCGAGAACAGTTTGGAGAAGGTGCTGTTCGAATCCGCCCGAAAGAACGATAATGGGAGGATACCCTCGTAACCCTAATAGGCGGGCACTCTCGTAGCCCTTGGAAGGAGAAGCTATGGCCGAATCATCGAGTGGCCCGGGATCCCGGGCGCCCAAACACCTGTGGATGGTCGGGATCTCGGGATTTTTGTGGAGCTGTATGGGAGCGATGATCTATCTCATCACGGCCCTCCGGAACGAACAGTACATGGAGGCATTCAACGCCGAGCAGATCGCCTTCATCGAGGCCTATCCTCGTTGGTTCATCTCGATGTGGGCCATTGCCGTCTGGGGTGGCGTGGTCGGTTGTGTGCTCCTCCTGCTGCGCAAGAGTGCTGCGGTCTGGGTGCTGGGGGCTTCTCTCGCGGGCGTGGTGATCACGAACGTACGCAACTATGTGTTTGCGAACGGACTCGAGGTCATCGGCACCGCGGCCGACCTCACCATCGCCTCCGTCGTGTTGGTGGTCTCGATCGGCCTGCTGGCCTATGCCCGCTCGATGAAAGCCCGCGGCGTGCTGCGCTGAGGGCCGGCTCCGAAGGTTTCCCCGAGCTTCGGATTCGGACGAGAATCGGAAGCGTTGGTAACGAGCCGGTAACATGGGCTGCGTATCGTCTCCTTCGTCCGAAGAACGAAACCACGAAGGAGACATCCTCTTGTTCAGGAATCCAATGTCGAAACGCACCCCGTCGAAACGCACCCCGTCGAAACGGATCCCGACCTTCCTGTTGGCCTCGCTTCTGCTCGTCGCCGGCTGGCCGGCGGCGGCCGAATCTCCTGCCGAGCTGCTGGAGGAGGGGATCTACACCGAAGAAACCATCGGCGATCTGGACGCCGCCATCGAGATCTACCAACAGGTCGTCGACTCTGCCGAGAGTCATCGCCCCCACGCTTCCCAGGCCCTGCTTCGCCTGGGCCTCTGCCACTCGAAGCGCGGTGAGGAAGCCGAAGCCCGGGCCGCACTCGAGCGCTTGATCCGCGACTACCCCGAACAAGAGCGTCTGGTGACCGAGGCCCGGGAGCTCCTGGCGACTACCCTGGCCGAGCTCGACCTGTCCCCGGTGCCGTGGCCGGAAGGTGAATCTCTCGGGTACCGGATGTCGCTACCCACCGGCAAGAGGATCGGCACTCTGCAGCTGTTGGCCGAGTCGACGACGGTCGACGGGGTCGAAGCCTGGATGTTGGAGATGCGCCGGTTCGTCTTTCTCCATGCGGACAACTACGGGGTCAGCCGGGCCTGGATCGATCGCGAGACCCAGCTCCCGATCCGCAGCACGATCCGTCACGGAATCCTGGGCCACGCCGAGGCCACCTACGGCCCCGAGGGAGCGGAGATCGAAACCTCCGACGGAACCCGCCGAGTGCGCTCGGAATCGGAGCTCTTCGACAACGATCAGACGATGCACCTGGTGCGCACCCTGCCCCTGGCGCCGGGCTACGAGACCCGCATCGCGGTCCTGCCGATCTGGACGGGCGAGGTTCTGGAGACCGGGCTGAAGGTGGAGAAGATCGAGCGCTGCCGGGTGCCGGCGGGCGAGTTCGAATGTTTCGAGATCGAGCTCGAAATCGGCCAGACCTACTGGTACTCCACCGGCCCGGAGCGGTATCCGCTCAAGTTCCAGGGCGACGGGGTGGTGGTGGAGCTGGCGGCGATCGGGCGTAGCAACTCCTGGTCGCCCAAACCGTACGGCATCGAGGAAATGGATTTCACCGGCCAGGTACCGCCGGGCTGGAACTACTACCTCCAGCAGGCCTCGGGGCGGAGTGATCGGGCAATGGTCCGTTTCCTGGATCCGCGAGCCGAATCCATCAGCTCGATGGAGATCGATCGCTGCCCGCGCAAGGGTTGTCCTCCGCTGCTGGAGATGGCGGAGAGGGAGCTGGCCGGTGCCCGCAAACGCTTCGACGAGTACGAGCTGCGGGAGACGAGCTGGACCGAGCGGACCATCGCCGGGCAGCCCGCGATCGGCTTCGTGGGAGACTACGAGCGCGACGGCGAGCCCTGGGTGCAGCAGCGGCTCTACACCCTCGCCAACCACACTCGATTCGAATTCATCTTCCGAATGCCGGCGGAGCTCTTCGATGGGCTCGCGGAAGAGATCGATTTCATCGTCGAGAGCCTCGAGGCAGGGTCGGAGAGCCGCTAGTGTCTCGTGCGGAAAATTCCGCTGACTTTCCATCGGCTCTTTTTGCCCCTGGCGGCGTTGGGGCTCCGCGAAAGACCCCCGGTGTTCCTATGTCGCCCCGCCTTGCCAGGAACAAGAACTACTCGTGGAAACTTCACCGAGCTTTCCGCACGGGCCACTAGGGCGGCCATGGGCCTCGGTGCTACCAGATCCCGGACGGGGCACGACGCGAGGTCGTGGCCCGTCCTCTTGCTCTTGTCGGTCGTCGTTCTGGTGCCTACCGCCGGCGTGCTCTGGTTCATGACCCAGGCGATGCGCAACGAGCGGCTCGCCGTCCAGCAGAAGCTCCGTGCGGTCTACGAGGTCCAGTTGCTGCAGATGCAGGAAATCCTGCAGCAGCACTGGCAGGAACGGTCGGCGGCTCTCGCCCTTTCCGACGCCGAGGCCCCCGCCTCGCACCATTTCGCCGAAGGTGTCCGCCGAGGTCTGGCCGATGGGCTGGTGATCGTCGGCTATGGAGAAGCGACGGGGTATCCCGCGTCGATCGCCAGTGGGTCGGACCGCCTGGAGCCCTCGACTCGAGGCTGGCTCCGAGCCCAACGCCTGGAACGCCAGGGACGCCACGCAACGGCGGCGGAGGAGTACGGTGCGCTCGCCCGCTCTCTCGCCGGCCGCGCGGCCGACGACCCCCGGAGCCGCGACCAGGCAGCCCGAGCGCTCCAGGCCCGCACCCGCTGCCTGGTGCGGGCGGGCGAGATCGCGGCGGCGGTCGAGGTGCTGACGGCAGAGTTGCAGCAGGACATCTTTCGCGGCGCGGCCGATCCAGAGGGACGGCTCGTGGCCCCCAGCGCCAGTCTGCGTGCGATCCAGCTCTCGAGAGAGCTCGGCGCCTCCGGCGATCGGGAGCTGGATCGGAAAGAGATGGCTCGAAACCTGGTGCGGCGCCTGAACGACTATGGAGCACCAATCTTGCCCGCCGCTCAACGGCGTTTCCTGATCCGCCAGCTGCTCCGCCTGGAGCTGTTGGAGGATCCGGTCGAAGCGCTCTTCGACACCCTGGCGGCGGAGGAGCTGACCGCCAGGTATCTCGCCTCGAATCCCCCCGAGCCCGCAACCGGATCCCTGCAGCCGACCGGGTTGCCCGGAATCTGGCACCTGGCGGTCGACGAAGGCGCCGTCGTCGCCGTCTACGAAGAGCGGGGATTGGTGGAAGAGCTCTCTCTCCTCCTCGCCGAGGAGAGTCTGCCGGCTGGCGTCCGCGTGGATCTGCTGCCCCCGGGTCTCGAAAAGGAAGAGCCCTTCGTGGTCGTGGTCCCGGCCGGAGGGCTCCTCCAAGGCTGGCAGCTGGCCCTCTATCCGGAGGATCAGTCCCTCTTCGCCACCGCCGCCACCCAGCAGATCACCGCCTATCGCCTGATCGCGGCCGTGGTGGTGCTTTCCGTCCTGCTGCTCGCGCTGCTGGTGGGCCGCGCCGTCGACCGGCAGCTACGGCTGACCCGGCTCAAGAACGATCTCCTCTCCACGGTCTCCCACGAGCTCAAGACACCGCTGGCTTCCATGCGTTTGCTGGTGGAGACCCTGCTCGAGGACCGGGGCACGAATCCCGAGCGAGATCGCGAGTATTTGCAGCTCATCGCCCAGGAGAACGTACGCCTCTCCCGCCTGGTGGAGAATTTCTTGACCTTTTCCCGCATGGAACAGAAGAGGGAGAGCTTCGACCTGCGGCTGGTGGATGCCGAAGAAGTGGTGGAGAGCACCGTCGCCGCCGTGGGAGAGCGGTTCCGTGCCGAGGGCTGCCATTTCGAGGTCGACGTCGAGCCGTCTCTACCCGAGCTGCACGCCGATTCGGATGCCCTGGTGACGGTGCTTCTCAATCTGCTCGACAATGCCTACAAGTACTCCGGCGAGGAGAAAGAGATCGAGCTGCGGGTCTTCCGCTCCGGGGACTCGGTTGGTTTCGAGGTGCGCGACAACGGCGTCGGCCTGTCTCGCCGGGCCGCCGGCCGGATCTTCGATCGTTTCTACCAGGTCGATCGCAGCCTCTCGAGCGCCAGCGGTTGTGGCCTGGGCTTGAGCATCGTGCGGCATATCGTCGACGGGCACGGCGGCACGATCGAGGTCGACAGCCGGCCGGGGGAGGGCAGCACCTTTACCGTGCGGCTGCCGGTGGAGTCGAGTGGGGATCGCCGAGAGGAGACTGCCTGATGGCCGGAGAATCCGTATTGATCATCGAAGACGACACCACTCTCCTACGCGGCCTGCGCGACAACTTCGAGAGCCGGGGCTACCGGGTGTCGACCGCCACCGACGGCGAGACCGGGCTGGAAATGGCCCTCGGCGAGCCGCCCGACCTGGTGATTCTCGACATCATGTTGCCGCGCAAGAACGGTTACGAGGTCTGCTGGCAGATCCGCGATGCCAGGCTCGACATGCCGATCCTGATGCTCACCGCCAAGGGGCAGGAAGAAGACATCGTGCGTGGCCTCGAGCTCGGGGCCGACGACTACATCACCAAACCCTTCGGCATCAAGGAGCTGCTCGCCCGCGCGGCGGCCTTTCTGCGCCGCCGCCAGACCAAGATCGAAGAATCCTACGAGTTCGGCGACTGCCGGCTCGATCTCCGCTCCCACCGCGTCTTCCGCGGTGGCGAGGAGCTGACGCTCTCCCCCAAGGAATTCCGCCTCCTCGAGCACTTCGTGCGCAATGTCGGCCGCGCTCTCACCCGCGACGAGATCCTGCGCTCGGTGTGGGGTAGCGGCATCCTCGTCACCTCCCGCAGTGTCGACCGCTGTGTCACCACCCTGCGTGGCAAGATCGAGCCCGTGCCGCGGCGGCCGCGCTACATCCTCACCATTCGCGACGTGGGGTATCGCTTCGAGGCCCCGGACTAGCTGCTATCCGCTAGCTGGGCATCTCGCTCAGCAGCAGGAGCCGACGGGCACCTTCGAGGTGGCCCCATCGTATGCCAGGTCTGTGGAGCAGACGCCGGTTTCTGGAAGGTTCTGCTCCACCCGCTCGGCCGCCT
>CAZMEL010000103.1:0-23741 GCA_964565225.1 uncultured Thermoanaerobaculia bacterium
GGGCCCGGGGGCGCTTCCTCCGACGATCCATCTGGCCGCCGCCGACGTACAACTCGCAGAAAGGCCGCTCTCATGGCAACTCGTGCAATTTTCGCTGCTCTGCTCGTCCTCTCGACGCCGCTGTCCGCCGGCACCAGCGGATACTCCGACCAGACCGCTGCCGCCGGGATCACCGCCAGCTACGGTGCCGCCAATCCCGGATTTCTCGCCGGAGGAGTCGTGGGTGACTTCGACAACGACGGCTTCCAGGACCTCTTCTATCCCTCCGGCGGCGACGTCGCCGACAAGCTGTACATGAACCAGGGAAACGGCACCTTCGCCGACCAGGCCTCGGCCCGGGGCGTCGGGGTGATCCATCGCTCGACGGCCGCCGCGGTAGGTGACTACAACGGCGACGGCTGGCTCGACATCTACGTCACCAGTCTGGGGCCGGAAGGGGGCGAGGCGATCGGCCACCACCGGCTCTATCGCAACGACGGCAACGGCAGCTTCACCGACGTGGCGGCGGCGGCCGGAGTGGCCCAGAGCTCCGCCCTCGGAGCCGACGGTTGGGGAGCGGCCTGGGGCGACTACGACCTCGACGGCGATCTCGACCTCGCCGTGGCGGGCTGGCGGCAGAACGACGGCAACCGCCTCTTCCGCAACGATGGCGACGGCAGCTTCACCGACGTGACCTCGTCCGCCGGCCTCGGATCCCTGACCGGGATCAGCGGATTCTGCCCACGTTTCGTGGACATGAACGAGGATCGCTACCCGGAGATCATCTGGGTCGGCGATTTCACGACCAGCCGCTACTACATCAACGACGGCGACGGCACATTCACCGATTTCACCGCCGGCTCGGGCACCAACCAGGACGGCACCGAGATGGGAATGACCGTGGCCGACTGGGACGAAGACGGCGACTTCGACTTCTACGTCACCACCATCAGCACCAACAATCTCTACATCAACCAGGGGAGCCACGTGTACCAGAACCAGGCCGATGCCGTCGGGGTCGCCGACACCGGCTGGGGCTGGGGCACGGTGGCCATCGACTTCGATCACGACACGCTCGTGGACCTGGTAGCCACCGCCCAGAACGGACGCAACTATGCCTTCGAGAACACCAGCACGGGCGGCGACCTGAGCTTTTCCGAGGTCGGGGTCAGCCTCGGCATCGGCGGCTCGATCGACGGCCGGGGTCTATCGAATTTCGACTACGACAACGACGGCGACCAGGATCTCGTGGTCTTTCCCCACGCCGGCTCCGTGAAGCTCTACCGCAACGATCTGACCGGTTCCGACATCCACTGGCTCCGGATCTTCCTCGACACCTCGGGGGTCCCCGGCCTGGCGCCCGACGGCATCGGCTCGGTGATCGAGCTGACCCTCGGCGGCCGGACGCTCCTGGGACGGATCGACGGGGGTAGCAACTACCTCAGCCAGAGCGAGCTCTCCGCCCATTTCGGCCTCGGCCCGGCAACGACGGTGGACCAGGTCCGGGTTCTCTGGCCGAACGGGGAGACCACGGTGCTCGAAGACGTCGCCAGCGACCAGATTCTCGAGATTCCTGCGGCGGGCCCCCTGTTCGCCGACGGATTCGAGCTGGGTGACGTGAGCGCCTGGTCGAGCTCGTCCGGCTTGTGATTCCCGGGTCGCGTTCCCGGGCTCCCTTCGCGCCCTTCGCGAAGGGAGCCCGGGAGGGAAGAGAAAAGGGAGACGAAGCCAGACCGGCGGTGTATGGGGGATTGCGATAAGCTGATCGTTCCGCTCGTCGCGGGCCGTGTTCACGAAAGCGGCTCGACGAGGACCGGGGACAACTCGAAATGCCGCCCAGGGTCCGTTCTCATCATCTGGCCTTCTTTCGCAGGCTCTTGTCGAGCACTCTGCTGCTCTGCGCCCTTCCCGTGCTCGCCGTCGAGGTGCCGCGGATGGACCGGCTGGAGCACTTCACCCCCCGCCATGGCCTCTCTCACCGCTGGGTGCTCGAGCTCTTCCAGGATCGCCGCGGCTATCTCTGGGTCGGCACGGCGGATGGGCTGAGCCGTTATGACGGGTACGAATTCGAGGTCTACCGGCATGGCATGGAAACATCCGTTTCCCTCACCGACGACTACGTGTCGGCGCTTGCCGAAGACCCGGACGGCCATCTGTGGGCCGGTACCCGCAGTGGCCTGAACCGGATCGACCGCCTCGACGGCACCGTCGACCGGTATCGACACGACCCGGGCGAGGCCGGAACTCCGAGCGGTGTGGGGATCAACGACCTGTTGGTCGACCGCGAGGGGACTCTGTGGGTCGCAACCCAGGGGGGGCTCGATCGCTTCGATCCCGCCACCTCGACCTACGAGCGCCTGATCCACCAGGAAGGCGATCCCCGGACTCCGAGCGCGTCGGGCAAGATCGCCCTGCTGGAAGACCGCCGGGGTGCCCTCTGGCTCTCCAGCGGCCCGGGAACCCTGGAGCGGCGGGATCCGGAAACCGGGGAATTCGAGCAGCACATCCTGTTCGAGGATCCCGACGGAACCGCGTTCTTCCGAGATCTGGCGGAAGACCGGGCCGGACATTTCTGGCTCGCCACCAACGGGCGAGGGCTCCTGCGATGGAATCCCGAGACGGGGCAGCGGAGCACCTTCCGGGCGGGCGGGGTCGAGGGCCTCAGCCACGACCTGGTCTACTCGTTGATGATCGATGGGCAAGGGGGAATCTGGGCGGGTACCGAGGTCGGTCTGTGCCTTCTCGATCCGGCGACCGAACGTTTCGAGGTCTACCTGCACGATCCCGATCGGCCCGGCACCCTCAGCAACGATCGGGTCATGGCCCTGCTCGAAGACGAGACCGGCGGCCGATGGTACGGCTCCGACTCCGGCCTCAACCACTGGACGCCCTACCAGGAGCGGTTTCGCCACCTCCAACACCACACCGGCGACCCCAAGGGGCTGAGCAGCGACGGCGTGTGGCCGATTCGCGAGAGCGCCTCGGGGCATCTATGGCTCGGCACCATCGATCGTGGTCTGAATCGGCTGGATCCCGAATCCGGCGAAGTCCGGGTCTACCGGCACGACCCCGAAGATCCCGGGACTCTCTCCAGCGACACCCTCACGGCCCTGCTCGAGACCTCCGATGGCGTCTTGTGGGTGGCCACCGACCGTGGTCTCGACAGCCTGAGCCGTGAAGGAGTCTTCGAGCGCCGGCTGCGGCGAGGTGAGGCGGGCCTGCCCGGTGGCTGGACCTACGCCATGGTGGAGAGCCGGCGGGGAGAGCTGTGGCTCGCCGGCTCCGGCGGATTGAGCCGGATCGATCGCGGCGAAGACCGGGCCCGGACCTGGGCCCACGATGCCGAAGACACCGACTCGATCGGGCCCGGGACCCTGTACGCGATGATCGAGGATCGCGACCAGGATCTCTTCTGGTTGGGATCGAATACCAGCGGTCTGATGCTCTTCGACCCGGACCGGGGCCAGGTCGTGCGCCGGTTTCCCCACGATCCCGAGACTCCCGGCAGCCTCCGTCAACCCAGCATCGCGTCCCTCTTCCAGGATTCCGCAGGGACCCTCTGGGTGGGCACCCAGGGGGGCGGGCTCCATCGCCTGCGGTCCGAGACCGGGACCTTCGAGGTGTACCGAGAGGAGCACGGCCTGCCGAATGATCACATCTTGGGAATCTGGGAAGATCCGGGGCGGGAGGTTCTCTGGCTGGCCACCAACCGGGGCATCAGCCGCCTGGACCCGAAGTCCGAAGAGGTTCTCAACTACGACGAGCGCGACGGCCTGCCGTCGGTCAGCTTCTTCGTCGCCGCCAACACCCAGACCCGGGCCGGCGAGATCTTCATCGGTGGTGCCGGCGGCGTGCTGGCGTTCGATCCCTCGCAGCTGGTGCCCGATCCCCGGCCGCCGCCGGTGGTCGTCAACGAGTTCCTGCTCTTCAACCAGCCGGCTCCCTGGGCCTCTCGGGAGCGCGAGCCCGGGTCGGTAGGGGAGCCGCTGCACCTGGTGCTCACCCATCGCGACCAGGTCTTCGGCTTCGAGTTCTCGGCGCCCCACCTCTCGCGACCGATGAAGAATCGGTACGCCTACCGGCTCGAAGGCTTCGATCGGGAGCCGATCCCCACCGATGCCGACAAGCGGTTCGCGCAGTACTCCAACATGCCGGCGGGTGAATACCTCTTCCGGGTGCGAGCGAGCAATCCCGATGGTGTGTGGAACGAAGAAGGGGCGACGGTTCGGCTCACCGTCTTGCCGCCGCCGTGGAAGACCTGGTGGGCCTACACTCTCTACACCCTGGCGGTGCTCGGCACGGTGGCCTTCTATGTGCACAAACAGCGCCGGAAGATCGCCGAGGAACGGGCGATCAACCATCGGCTGCGGAAAGTGGACCGGATGAAGGACGAGTTCCTGGCCAACACCTCTCACGAGCTGAAGACACCCCTCTACGGCATTATCGGCATCACCGAGTCCCTGATCGATGGAGCCACCGGATCCCTTCCGGAGAGCACTCACAACAGTCTGCGCACGGTAGTGGCCAGCGGGCGGCGACTCGCCAAGCTGGTGGAAGATATCCTCGACTTCTCGCGGCTGAGCCACAAGGGGCTCGAGCTCCGCCGAGCACCGGTCGACCTGCGGTCTCTGGTGGAGGTGGTGCTCAGCCTCAATCGGCCCCTGGTCCGGGGCAAAGAGCTGCGGCTGGTCAACCATGTCCCCAAGGATCTGCCCTGGGTCCTGGCGGACGAGGATCGTCTGCAGCAGATCTTCCACAATCTGGTGGGCAATGCCGTGAAGTTCACGGAGCAGGGGAGGATCGAGATCTCGGCGCTGTCGGCGGAAGGCTTCGTGGAAGTGCATGTCGCCGACTCCGGGATCGGAATTCCCGAGTCGAAGATCCATGTGATCTTCGACTCGTTCGAGCAGGTCGACGCCACCCTCGAGCGCCGCCACGGCGGCACCGGGCTCGGCCTGGCGGTCACCCGACAGCTGGTGAAGATGCACGGCGGCTCACTGCGGGTGGAATCGGAGCTCGGGGAAGGCTCGACGTTCATCTTCTCCCTGCCGATCGCAGAATCCCAAGACCAGGTGCCCGGTCCGGTAGAGCCCCGGGTCGAGATCTTCGGGCCGGTGGAGGAGCCCACCGTCGGCGAGGTCGCGGCGGTCGGGGGCACCGAGCCGGGCTCGGGCGGGCATATCCTCGTGGTGGACGACGAGCCGGTGAATCGGCTGGTCTTGGTCAGCCATCTGCGGGCGGAAGGTTTCCGCCTGAGCGAGGCGTCAGAAGGGGTCGAAGCCTTGGAGTTGCTGGAGAACGACCCCAGCGTCGACCTCGTCCTTCTCGACATCATGATGCCCAAGATGTCGGGTTTCGAGGTCTGCCGCCAGATCCGCCTCGAACGCTCCGCCCACGAGCTGCCGATCATTTTCCTCTCGGCCAAGAACCAGCCGCAGGATCGGATCTCGGGCTTCGCCCATGGAGCCAACGACTACCTCGCCAAGCCGGTGGCGAAGAACGAGCTCCTGGCCCGGGTGCGCACCCACCTGGAGATCCTGCGGATCGGTCGCGACCTGGAAGAAGCCGTGGCCGAGCGAACGGCCCAGATCAAGGTTCTCGGTGGTCTCCTGCCCATCTGTGGCGTGTGCAAGAAGATCCGCGACGACCAGGGGTATTGGTCGCAGCTCGAGACGTACGTTCGCCAACACTCCGAAGCCACCTTCTCCCACGGCCTCTGCCCGAGCTGCGCCGAGGGTCTCTACGGTGAGCTCGCGGTAGAAGCCCTGGCGGAAGACCCGGACTGAGCCGGTCCGCGTCTTCAGGGCGACGACTCGATCACCACGCCCAGGTGTCGGGCTCGGCGGAGCGCTCTCACCGCCTCTTCCTCGCGGCCGGTGGCTCGGGCGGCCAGGGCGAGCACCAGGAGTGGCTCGGGATCTTTGCGCAGGGTTCGTTCGGGGCGAGCCCGGGTGAGAGCGGCGTAGGCTTCTTCTGGCCGGCCATGCCGTAGAGCGAGACGGGCCTGACCGAGGGTGACGCGGGCCTCGGCCGCCGCATTCTGAGGTGCGATCTCCCGTCGCAGCTGCTCGAGGATTCGCTCCGCTTCTTCCAGCGCTCCGACCTCGAGCTGGGCACGGAAGATTTCGTGCAAGAGGTTCTCTCGCAAGCTCTCGAGTCCCGGCCCCGAGGACGCCCCGTGCGGAGGCGCCGGGGGGGTTCTCGCCCCGGGAGCGGCATCGAGCGCGGCGGTCAGCGTCGAAAGGGCGTCCTGCCACTGCCCGGCGTCGACGAGCTGGCGTCCCCGGTGCAGCAGGCCCAGGGCGGGAACCGCGCCCAGATCGAAACAGCGTGCGAGGGTCGTACCTACGAGATCGAGCCAGACCTGCTCCGGCCGCTCGTCGATCGAAACCTCGAGCCGGCCGCCGGTCGACGTGTCGTGGTCGATCGTGCCGGTCAGCAGGCGTCGCTCCCGAGGGGCGTTCTCCGAGCCCCCTTCGGCGAGCAGGATCTGCAGAGGGATCCGCAGCTTCACCGGATCGCTCGGCGGCGGCTCCAGGGCTCTGCGGAGCAGGGTTTCGTCTCGGCGGAGCTCGAAGCCGTATCGCCGTGGGGGCTCGGAGCGGGTTTCGATCCACAGATCGAAGCGTCCGTCGTTCCGGCGCCGGTAGCCCCATTCATAGAGCACGGTCTCGAGACCGCTGCCGAAGACGAAACGCCGAGAAAAGGCCTCGAGGTTCTGCCCCGAGTGTTCGGCGAGACCGTCGAGGAAGGCGGAGGTGGAGAAGGGCCGGCCTCCGGAGCTTCGAGCCAGCCGGCCGAGAAAACCGAGCAGCTCGGCCCTGCCCACCCGCAGGGCCAGGGATTGCAGGATCTTCCGGCCCTTGCCGTAGAGGATGGCCTCCTGGGCGCCGAGGCCCAGGGTGAGGCTGGAATCGAGGCGTTCGCCGAGGACCGGAGGGCCGGCCTCGACCAGGGGGCGGCCATTGGCCATGGGCCGCCACAGGAGGTCCGGAGGCCCCGCCGGGGGAGCTTCGAGGCGAGGTCGGGATCCCGGCGGTCGCGCAGATGCCTGCTCGGCCCAGGTGGCGGCCAGGAAGTCGGCCAGGGCTTCGCCGAGCCAGCGGTCGCTCTCTCCGGCCCACGGAATCTGCTCCCCCCACCACAGGTGTGCGATCTCGTGGGCGATCACCTGGCGCCGGTCGTCGAGGCCGAGGGCCGTACCCAGGGCCCCCCAGTCGGCGATCATGGGATCCGAAAAGGTGATCAGACCTCCCTGGGTCTGGGAAACGGGCCGAGGGACGGTCACCACCTGCAGGTGGTCGATGGTGAGCGGGCCGAAGAGATCGGTGAAGGCCTCGAGCACCGCGACCACGGTTTCCTCCAGAGCCTCGAAATGGCCCCCGGAAAGGCGTACCAGGCCCGAGTCGAAGGCGAAATCCACCGTCAGATCGCCCACGGTCCGGGTCCGCTCGGTGAAGGAACCGAGCTCGAATCCGAAGCCGGAGGAGGGGGCCTCGAGCCGTCTGCGTTCCCAGCGTCGGCGCAGGCTGCGGCCGCTGGTTTCCAGGTGTCCACTGGCCACCAGGTCGAGATCGGCGGGCCAGCGAAGGGTGACGTCCCAGGTCGCTCGCCGGCTTCCGACCCCGCGAGGGTGCCAGGAAACGGTGTCTCGGAGGGTGAAGCCACGGTCGGGCATCTCCTCCAGGATCGGGCCCGCATAGTCGATTTCCAGGAATTCCTCCGGTCGTCCGGCTCCGAGCTCGCCGAGCACCAGGTGGACCTGGTCTCCACGTCGGAGGAAGGAAAGGGGCCGTCCCGCGGCGTCACGGGCCGCGAGGACCTCGAGATCCGGATGCAAGAGCAGCGAGACGATGGCTGGGTGGAGCGTCTCCCTCCGCGCGCCGATCCACGCCGTTCCTCGCAGAGTGCCTTTCCCCGGTTCGACCTCGAGATCGAGCCGGTAGTGATCGATGGCATCGAGGGCGGGCCGCCGCGGCTCGTTCGGTCCCGACAGCCGGACCGCCGTCCAGGTGTCGAGCAGGCCGAGATCTTCGGGTGAGAGGCGAAACCATCGCCCTCGTCGCTGCTGGTCGTGCAGGAGTCGACGCAGCCGCCGCGTAGAGACACGCTCAGGATCCGGACGGACCAGCTGACCGACCCAGAACGCCGCTTCCTGGCTCGGATCGAGCCGTAACAAGATGTCTCCGAGGTCGCTGTCGAGCAACCACGCGGCGACGGCCGGGGCCTTCTGAGCCGGGTCGTGGGCTGCTCGGAGCAACGCGGCGTCGACCTGCAATCGCTCCCGCTCGGCGCTTCCTTTCCAGCGCTCGAGAAGGCCACGGGCTTCGGCCCGGCGAAGGGATTCGGAGCCTGCCGGTGAAGCTCGGCGGTGGAGCCATGGATCGAGAAGGTTTCGGTCGGCAATCGTCAGCGCCGCTCTCGAGAAAGCGGTGTCGAGAGTTGCGGAACCGGTGAAGAGGCGCATCTGCTCCCCTTCGACTGCATCGAGGGGTGGCAGCACGATACGCCCCTCTCCGAACAGCACCAACTCGGCCCCACGCCCACCAGCGGCCGGTGTCCAGTGCATCTCACCGGCGGCCAGGGTCAGGCGCGCGGGACCGATCGCGAGATCGAGCGCTTCGACGAGATGGATCTGAGGGAGTGGGAGCCGGGAGCGTTCGAGGTCGGCGAGGATCCGGCCGGTATCGGGAGGCGGCGCCGATGCCGCCGTAATCTCCGAAGAGAGGAAGAGAAGCCCGAGAGCCAGGAACGGGACCGCACGGGATCCGCGGTTCGGTCGCATGGCCCCATTGTATCGACCTGCACCTCAATCCCCCGACTCCGGTGGTCCTCCGAAAGATCCTACGGAGGCGCTCGTCGCCTTCGGCTCGGCTTCTGACTCTGCGCTCGACTCGCGGGGCTCGGTCTCTCCCTCCGGCCCGGCGACGGATCGTTCGTCCAGCTGCAGCCGCCGACGCGGCAAGAATCGATCCTCCTCCTGCAGCCAGCGCATGCGCTGCTCTCGAGTCCGGCAGGCCAGACCTCCTGGCAAGGGCTCAGGAGATCGAGTAACGGTAGATCGCCGCCACTCCGGTCCGGGTCAACCGTTCGGAGTCTTCGATCAAGATGACCTCGCCTCCGGTGAGAAGGGTCTTGACCGCGGCGAGGTCGAGCAGATCGTAGTTCTCGGCGGTGGATTCTTCTTCGATCTCCACCACTCGAGACTCCTCGTCGAAAGTTCCCCAGAGCTGGCGATCGGTGGCCAGGAACAAGGTGTCTACGCGTCCATCGGTCGCCGCGAGCAGGATCTTCGACGGGGAATCGTCGCCGAGATCGGAATGGCTCACCTCCTGCCAGCGATCGAGATGCTTCCGGCGGCGCTGACGGAGCACCTCTTCCACCAGCGGCCAGGCTCCTTCGTGGAGCTCGTCTTCCGAGCTGTGGTCCGGGTTGCCGGTCAAAGGCTGCTCGACGAGGTGGGCATATCCGGTGGCCTCTTTGAAGTAGGGGAAGAGATCCTCGACTCCGGCGAAAACCAGAGGAAGCTTTTCCTCGCGCAGGTGATCGTCGATCGCTTCGGCGATCTCCCGGAAGAAACGATTCCGCTCGTGCTCTTCGTTCGTTTCCACGTGGCCGTGGGGCACCGCGTCGTGCCCGGCGTTGGCGCGGGTGCGGAACGATCCCAGGTTGAATCCTTTTTCCCGGTCGCTGCCGACGAGGTCCCGCAGGCTCTCCGGAAGATCCTCGACGGGTCTCTCCGCAAGGCCGCTGCGGCTGCCTTCCAGGAATCGGACCCTGTTCTGACTGACCGCGAGCAGGTAGTACTCGCCGTCTCCCTGCAAGGCCTGGAGCAGGGGCTTGATGTGATACCGACGCGCAACCACGGTGACCTCGTCGAATCTCTGGGGCAGCCGGTAGTGTTCCTGGCCGTCGGCGGAGAGAAACATCGCCAGGCCGTCGGCCTGGTGTTGCCAGAACTGCCGATTGCCTTCGGAGTCGAGATCGCAGAGCCTGCGGGCTTTCGAGGTCAGGCCTTTGATCTCTTCTTCGTCGACCCCCGCGGCCTCGAGCTGCGCTTCGGCCTCGGAGATTCGGTTCTTGAGCCGGATGGGATCCTTCCGGATGTCGGGACCCGAGCGGTGGTTCGGCAAGTAGAGCGAAACACACCATCCGGGCTGGCGTCCGAAAAGGGACTCCACCTGTTCGAAGGTCACGGTATTCATACTCGTCGATCTCCTTCCTTGATTTCGTGAATGAGCAAGGCGAGATTCCCGGTTGGGGTGATCTCGGAAGAGGATCGAGCAAGATTCGCGCCATCTTCGGGTGGCACGCCGGACCGTGCCTCGAGCCATCCTCGACGGCTCGATCTTGGAGATCTTGCAAACCCAGGGCCCGTTCTTACAATCGCTTTTCGCTGCTCGAGCTCTGGCCTCCTTTCGCTTCGAAGCAAACGGGCCTGCCCTGGCGATGCGAGGTTCGGCATCGTCAGGACAGGCCCGCAGAAATCGTCCGGCTTCGGTGGATCGATCGGATCTCGAGAACGATACCGGTCCAAGCTTCTCGAGGGCGAGCCGGCGTTCCTACCACCAGGAACGCCGACTCTCTCGGAACCGTAGGCTCCAAGCCGACAGAGTCGGATCAGTCGCCGAGTCGGTAGTTGATCGTCAGGGTGTAATAGACCGCGACGGGCTCGCCATTGCGAGTCGCGGGGCGAAAGACCCAGCGCGAGAGGGCCTCGCGGGTGGCATCGGAGAACGCTTCGCCGGGTGTCTCCTGGATCTCGATATCGCTCACCGCGCCTTCGTTGTCGATCACAACCATCGCCACCACCGTTCCCTCGATCCCCGATTTGCGCTCGGCCTCCGGGTACTCGGCCATCGGGCTCTGCCAGCGCACCGGCGCGGTGACGTCGCCGCCGACGCGATAGACGGTCTCGGCTTCGGCGGCGGCCCAGGGAAAGAGCACCGCGGCGGCAGCAGCGGTGAGGAGCAGGGCGCAGAGAAGCGTGGGAAAGGTGAGTCGACGTTCTTTTCTGGACATGGGAACCTCCTGAGTGATGTGGGTCACCCGTTGCAACAGGTGACCACGGTGAGTGAGTGAAACGAAGAACGGCAGCGCTCGCCGACCGTTGGCGCTCTGGCCGAGGCCGGCGCCGATCTCGGCGAATCGCTGCAGGGCATCGAGGTAGGCGCGTCGGGCGCCGGTGGCTCGGATCACGTCGCGATCGATCACCTGCTCGCGGCAGAGGGAGATCTTGGCGAGCAGGAGGGAAACCCCGGGGTGGAACCAGAGAAGCGCGGAGAGGATCTGTTCGCCGATGACCGTGGGCCAATCGCGACGGCGGACGTGCAGGAGCTCGTGACAGAGAACCGTCTGCCGGGATGCGAAGGGCAGGCACAGGAACGAGCGGGGGACGAGGACGGTGGGCCGCAGCCAGCCGAAGGTCACCGGGCCGAGGATCTCGTCCGAGGTGCGGAGGTCGGCGTCGGGCGCCAGGCGGCGGTGCAGGGCGGTGAGCTCGTCGTCGACGGCCGGCAAGGGCTCGGATCCCGACCGCAGGCGCCGGAGAGCGAGCCAGCCCACCAGCAATTGAAAGCAGCGCCAGGCGGCCCCGGCGACGAGGACCGTGAGCAGGATCTGCCAGAGGGCCGGGCGGTCGAGCTGTGGCGACTGCGCGACCGACGCCACCAGCCACGGGCCGGCCGAGCTCCACTGGACCTCGGCCCCGGCCCCCGGCTCGGGTGTCGAGCTCCAGGTCATGCCGAGGGGCAGGAGCAGCAGGAGGAAGAGCAGGGCATACCAGTAGCGGAGCCGCAGGTGCGGAGCGCGCAGACCGACGCGGGGGAGCAGCAGGCCGACCGCGAGCAGGAGACCCGCTTGCAGGGCGTAGACGATCAGCAGGACGGGCCAGGTCATGGTGTTTCCTCCCGGCTCTCCGAAGCGTCGGTCCGGTCGGCTTCCGGTTCCTCTTCTTCTCCCCGCGCCGCATCTTCTTCGATCAGGCGGGTGATCTCGGCAAGATCCTTCTCCGAGACTTTCTGGTCCTGGACCAGGCTCAGCAGCAGCGGGCGCGCCGAGCCGTTGAAGACCCGCTCGAGAAATTCGTTCACGAGGTTCGAGATCACCTGCTGGCGAGGTCGTGTGGGCTGGTAGAGGAAGGCTCGACCCTGGGGCTGCTTCTGCAGGTGACCCTTCTGGGTGAGAATGTTCATCATGGTCATCACCGTGGTGTAGGCGATCGATCGCCGCTCTCGCAGGGACTCGTACACCTGCCGAACGGTGGCCTGCTCCTGGCTCCAGACCACCTTCATGATCTCCAGCTCCTGCTCGGTCAACGTACGTTTCTTGCCGCTCATGGTCTCTCCTTCGGTCCGAATCTCTGCGACTCGGGGGGATTGGACTCGAAGCTCCGGGAGAAAGTTCCCAAAACTTAGTACTAAGTTTTTAGTAGATATTGGATGAAAAAGCAAGAGGGTCGTGGCTCGCTCCTCGGAGTCCGCTGTTCCTCGTCTCGGGATACGATCCTGGCGAGGAAGGACCCGAAACATGAAACCCACCATCCGCAGCCGGCCGGAAGATTTCACGGTCGAGGAGATCCAGCTCTTCCCCCTCGATGGAGAAGGGGCTCACACCTACCTATGGATCGAGAAACGGCAATGCACCAGCGACGAGGTCTGGAAGGCCCTGGCCGCCGAGCTCGATCTACCCCAGCGGGAGATCGGGTACGCCGGCCGCAAGGACCGCCACGCGGTGACCCGGCAATGGTTCTCGATTCCGGCGAGTCACGAGGCCCGGCTCGACTCGATGGCCGAGCCCGAGGGCTGGAAGATTCTCGAACGGGTCGGGCACCGCCAGAGATTGCGAGTCGGTCAGCTGGCGGGCAATCGATTTCGGTTGACGGTACGCGGGGTCGGGGAGAGGGAGCTGCACACGGCGGAGGAGAGGCTACGGCGGATTCGCGACAAGGGGCTCCCCAACCGCTACGGTCGGCAACGCTTCGGCCGCGACGGCCGCAATGCCGAGCGCGGGCTCGAGATCCTGCGTCAGGATCGACTGCGGGGAGATCGGCGCCGCGCCTGGTTGATGGTGTCGGCCCTGCAGTCCGAGGTCTTCAATCGGGTGCTCGAGCGCCGGCCGGCACCGTTCTGGGAGCTCTTGCCGGGGGACCTGGCCTGGAGCCACCGCAACGAGACCCTGCTGCCGGTCGACGATCCCTCGCCCGTCGCCGAGAAGGCCGCCAACTTCGAGCTCTCACCCACCGGCCCGATGTTCGGAACCAAGATGCGCCGTCCCGCGGGAGAGGTTGCAGCGCTCGAAGCTGCGGTGATGGAGGAGATGGGCATCGGCAGACCCGGGCGCATACCTCCGCCCCGGGGGCTCCGCCTCTACGGCGAGCGGCGGCCGTTGCGGATCGCCGTCGATGAGCTGGCCTGGCGTGCTGGGGAAGACCACCTGCTGGAGCTGGACTTCCGGCTCCCCGCCGGGGCCTACGCCACCGTGCTTCTCGACGAAGTCTTCCCCGGCGGGTACGACGAGGCCGTCAGAGCTCCTCGCGGAGAAACGCCGTAGCCAGGGCGTCGGCGTATTCGTTCCAGCGCGAGCCGTTGTGGGCCTTGATCCACTGCAGGCGGACCTTGGGATGTCGCAGAAAGCCCTCGTAGGCGGCCTGTACGAGCTCGAGGTTCTCCACCGGACCGGTCTTGCGTTTCCATCCCCGCTGTTTCCAGCCCGCGGCCCACTCGTTGAGGGTGCGCACGCAGAGGTTGCTGTCGCTCCAGATGGTGACCTCGGCGTCGCGGGGGAGGAGATCGTAGGCCTCGATGAGGGCCTGGAGCTCCATGCGGTTGTTGGTGGTCTGGGGATCGTGGCCGCGGCGTTCGGCGAGGATTTCGTTGTTCTCGACCCACACCAGGCCCCAGCCTCCGGGGCCGGGGTTGCCGCTGCAGGCGCCGTCGGTGAAGACGCCGTCGAAGGGGCCGCCATTATATTTCTCGAGCACCTTGGCGAGGGGAAGGTTCTCCTCGGGGGCCTTGCGCTTCTTGCCGCCTCCGGGGCGGCGCTTCTTGGCCTTGCCGGCAGCAGCCGGTTTACCCTGGCGGTTCTTGCAGGGCATGCAGACCCGTGGCGCCCAGCCGGGGTACCTGGCGAGGATCTCTCCTCGAACGGTGAAATCCTTGTTGCAGGACTCGCAGCGAAAGGTGCCGTCTTCCATCAGGTGAACACCGCCTCGAAGTCCATCCCGCCGCCGTCTTCGGAGCCCAGGGGCACGAGGAACAGATCGAGAGGGCCGATCTTCTCGTGCTCGAGGGTGTAGATGCTCTGAGGCAGGTACTGCCCTTCCGGCGAGCGGAAGATGGCGGAGAAGGGCTCGCGGTGGGTGGCCGTGCCGGGGACTTTTCGCACCTCGAAGAGCTTGACCTCGTAGGATTCTCCACTCTCGAGGCTGAGGCGAAACGTCTGGTCGACGAGGGGTTCGAGATCTTCTCTGGTCAATCGATCGAGCACTGGAGATTCCTCTGGATCGGGAGGTTGGGGAAGGAGGCTCGGGTGAAGGGTCGAGTCATCGGGTGATCGCGGGCAGGACATCGGCCAGCACCGAGAGCACCCGGTCTTGCTCCTCGTCCTTCATGTAGGCGAAGAGGGGTAGGTTGAGAATGCTCCCGGAAAGCCAGTGGGCATTCTCGCCGCCGACCGAGCCCGCCTGCCAGGCCTCGGCGCCGGGTTGTCGCGACATCGCTCCGGGGTACACCGTGCCGAAACCGACTCCGTGCTCGTGCAGAGCCGCGTGTACGGCGGCTCGGATCTCGGGCGGCAGCAGGCTCACGTTCAGATAGCCGTTCTCCCGGTAGCCGGTGGGCGCCGCACGCACCTCGATACCCTCTGCGGCGAGGTGCTGGCGGTAGCGTTCCGCCAGGCGTCGCCGGGACTCGAGCCGCGGCTCGATGTGCTCGAGAGAGAGTCGCAGGTAGGCGGCCTCGAAGCCACCCATGCGGCTGTTCCAGCCCACCTCGCCGTGCTCGTAGTGGCTGGTGCGTCCGTGATTGCCGAGTCGGCGAAGGGTTGCCGCGAGCTCTTCGTCGTCCGTGAGCAAGGCGCCGGCGTCGCCGCAGGCACCGAGCACCTTGGCGGGATAGAAGGATAGGGTGGCGACCTCGGCGTCGGCGAAGATCGATTTCCCCTGCCACAGGGTGCCGAAGGCCTGGGCGCCGTCTTCGAGCAGTGGCAGCTCGCGTTCGCGGCAGAAGGAGCGGAAGTCGTCGAGCCGGGCCGAGCCCCAGCCGTAGAGGTGGACCAGGATCGCCGCTCGCGGGGAGAGCTCGTCGACGGCCTTGCGGAAGAGCTCGAAATCCATCTGCAGGTCGGCGCGGTCGATGTCGACCGTGACCGGGCGGGCGCCACAGTTGACGACCGCCTCGAAGGTGGCCCAGAACGTGGCGTCGGGAATCAGGACGACGTCGCCCGGGCCGACCCCCAGAGCGCGCAGGGCGAGCTGGAGGGCGTCGGTGCCATTGGCGCAGCCGACGACGTGGGAGCAACCCGTGGCCGCCGCCAGCTCCGACTCCAGCGCGGTGACCTCGGGCCCTCCGACGAAGGCGGTGTTTGCAGAGATGGACCGGCACGCCTCGAGCCAGCGGTCCTGGAAGCCCGGCTCGAAGCGACGGAGATCGATGAAGGGTACGTTCATGGGCTGGAAATCTCGCGGTGCATGAGTTGGCGGAGTATACCGTCTCGCATCGGATCCTCGGGGCATCGATCACGGGCAGGGGCCGGAAGGGCTGGACACGGGCCGAGGGATGAGGCAAGCTCGGCGAATCAATGGCGAGATTTTTCTCCTCGGGCTGGGCCAATGGCCAGGTTCTATGAGAAAATTTGCGAGATCACGAGTGTTAGATGCTCTGGGTGGAGCTCGAGCCGCTCTGCGAGTGGTCTTTTTCCGCCAGCTCAGCGTTTGCAAGCTCTCGAAAGATCACGGAAGTTCCCATGATTTTGCGCCTCGATCGGACGAAAAATGGCTCACTCCCGTGGGGAGCCGAGGCTCACCGCGGGTTGCCAGGGACGGACTGAAGGAGCTGGGGAGTGCCTCCATCTAGAAAATCTCCGACGAAGTCGCAGATCATCAACTTCAAGCTGTTGGATCTGTTGCCGACGATGACGCCGGACCAGCAGCTGGAAGTGTTCGAGCGGGTGATCCAGAGCTCCAATCCGGCGGTGCGGCCGCGGGCCCTGGGGCTCGGTGCGGCGATCCTGAGCAACAGCCGCTTGCTCGAGTACCTGCGGGAAGAAGACGACGTTCGGCGCAACGCGGCGGTGGAGATTCTGAAGCTGAGGCGACAGAGATCTCTCAACCTGGCTTGTTATCTGCTCGAAGATCAGAACGCGGACGTGGTGCTGCAGGCGGTGCTGGTGCTCAGCCACCTGCGCGACCGCAAGGCCTTCGACCAGCTGGTGAAGGTGCTGGACCATCCCGACGCCAACGTGGTGCAGGAGGCGATCATCGCTCTCGGCCGGATGGGCGACGTGCGGGCGGTGCCCTTCATCCGCCCCTTCCTCAACGGCGAGCCCTGGCTGCAGGCGGCGGCGATCGAAGGCATGGGGAGGATCGGCTCTCCCGAGGTGGGTCCCGACCTCGAGGCGCTCCTGCCCGATCCTCTGCTCGGACCCCTGGCCACGGAGTCGTTGTCGAAGATCGGCGGCATCCAGGCGGTCAAGGCGCTGGTCGGCTACTGGCTGCAGGTGAGCGAGGAGTTCAGCTCCGAATCCAACCTGCGGCGCCTGGCCGACATGCTGGAAGCCCTGACCTCGGCGCCGCCGTCGATTCCCGAGCTGGAGCAGCATCTCGAAGAGCAGGTAAAGTCCGGCGAGAAGGACATCCGGATCCAGGCGGTTCGCTGCCTGGTGGCCTTGCGAGGCAGCAACCGCGGCCTCTGGATGTTCTGAGACCTCCGCGCCGTGAGCCCGGGCCTTCGTTCGGTCCTCAGCGATCCTGCAGCGCCTCGATGATCTCGAGGATCTTCGGATCCGCCTCCATCACCGGCAGCGGGGCCGAGCCGGCCCCGCGATGCCCGCCACCGCCGTAATCCGACATCAGCTCGCCGACGCTCACCGAGCAGGTTCGGTGGAAGATCGAGTGCCCGACATTGACCATCACCGACTGTTTGCCCGGCCCCCACTGGGCGCGGACGGAGACGTTCGCCTCCGGAAAGAGGGTGTAGATCAGGAAGCGGTTTCCCACCGGCGGATCGGAGACCCGGCGAAAGTCGGTGAAGACGACGTTGTCGCTGAGCCGGGAGTACTGCATCAGGGTCCAGCAGAACTTCTCGTTCTGCTCGAACATGCGAATGATCCGTTCGCGAACCATGGGCTCCACCAGAACCTCGCGGATCTCTTTCTCTTGTAGCCACTCGAGGCATTGGAGGAAGAAGTCTTCGTCTCCACCGAGCCCGGTCCGCGGATCGAGGGTGAAGCCGAGCAACACGAAGTCCTCGGGCTTGAGCACGTCCTGCTCGGTGAGCTGGGCAGAGTCGAAGCGGTCGGTCTCCGCCACGAGCTCCCGGTAGCGGTCTTCCTTGCCGTAGTACTCCCAGACCAGCTGCGCCGCGGACGGGGCCTGGCGATACAGGCCGTCGAAGGAAGCCGGCGGCTTCTCGTTGGACTCCGTGAGCAGGTGATGGTCGAACCAGCGCCCACAGGCCGGGTGGTAGGGAAGGTTGGCGAGGATGTCGGTTCCTCGGATCTCGACGGTCTTGTCGGTGATCTCCTGGGGATGGACCAGGGTCACTTCATCGAGATTCTCGTGGTGGCTGATGATCAACGCGCAGGCCAGCCCATCGAGATCTGCTCGGGTCACCAATCGCATGGGAAGTCTCCAAGCTCGAAAAGAGAAATGAAATCGGATTCGGAGTCGTTCGTACCTATGGAATCACGCCGCGAGCCTTCAGACGGAACGCCTCGGTGTCTTGTCTTTGAGCGAGGAGAGGAAGATGCCCACCCCTCCGCAGATGAGGACGAGAATGGTGAGGAGATCGAAGAGAGACATGGCCGGGAAAGCGAAGTTCAGGCTGCGGAGGATGCCGAACGAGAGGGCCAGCATCGAGCCCGCGGCGAGAATCCACCCCATCAGATGGTTGGCGTCGTAGAAGATCCAGACGACTCCGAAGACGAAGGGGATCAGGATCATTCCCGAGGTCAGCTGGAAGCCACCGAAGCTGGCGTAGGAGTATCCCCAGTGGAATCCCGAGTGGACCTGGACCGAGGTCAGGAACAGGTACGCGCCACCGACGAACATCGCCAGCCCGACCAGGAACTGTGTCAGCCCGCCTTCGGTACCTCCTGCGCCTCTCATCCCGCGGCTCCTCTGTTTCGGGTTGCCCGCTCCGGGCCCTGGACGCCCGTTCCGGGTAATGATCTACGATCTGCCTTCATTGTACCCGAGATCCTCGACCGCCGTGGAACGGCTACCCTGCAACGGCCGCCGGGGCGCTGGCGGCCATGGCGAATAGGCGCCCGCGACGAGCCGTAGGTAGGAAGAGCGAAAGAGATCTGGTCTCTGGGCCCCGGCGGGGTCATGGGGTAGGGTAGAGAGTAGGAGGTCTCGACGCGCGAGGCGCCGACCGAGCCGTCGGCGAAGGGACCACGAGAGCGCAAACCTGGAGACGACGAAGACGATGGGACTATTCGACCTGTTCCGCCGCGAGGAACGAACCGAAGAGCCGGAGATCGATCCGCTACAGGATCTCGTGCTCGAAAAGATGCGGGTCGGCTTTCTCGTGGACTACGACCTCGAGACGTGGCAGGTGACCGCCTACAATCGGTACGATTTCGACGAGGGTGACGTGGCAGAGGAGTGGGAGCTCACCAGCGGAAGGAAGAAGCGTTACCTCGAGCGGACCGAAGACGACGAGGTGGTCTGGAGCCTGGCGCGCAAGGTTCCTCTCGGGGCGATCGAGAGAGACGTGCGCAAGTACATCATGGAGCACGACGAGGCGCCCCAGCGCCTGACCTGGGAGGATACCCGTTTCTTTCTCGACGGCGAGGCCGCGGGGTACATGTTTCCCGGCGGCAAGGGGCCGCGACAGGAGTTGATCAAGTTCGAGTATGTCGACGAGAGTGAGGAGCGATTCTTGACCATCGAACAGTGGAGCGAGTCCGATTTCGAAGCGGCGGGTGGGGTCTACGTGGAGGAATTCGAGTTCAGCAACATCCTGCCGGGAGACGGCTCGTGAGGCCGGCGCGAGGGACCCTCGGTCGGGCCGGAAAGCTGCTGATGTCGGTCGGCCTGGGCCTGCTGGTGATGGGCTGTGATCCGCCGAACCCTCTCGACCGTCTGCTCGTCGAGCTGCGGCCCTATCCCGAGTTCTCGATCCTCCTCGAGGACATGAAGGAGAGCGGTACGTTTTCGACCGACTACTTCCACCGCTACAAGGTCGTGATCGGAGAAGAGACGGCGGGCTCGGAGGATCTCTCCTTTCGCGACGAGCTGGGAGACTGGGAACGGGTGCCGAAGGCGGTGTATGCGAAGTACGAGCCGTACCTCGGCATGGTGATTCTGAGCAAGGAAGAATCGGGTCCGGTGCAGGAGGCGGTCCACCCCCCGGGGTACCAATACGTCGGAGATTCCCGCTACGGGCAGTGGCGGACCGACAGCTCGGGGAGCTCGTTCTGGGAGTTCTACGGCAAATATGCCCTGTTGAGCCATGTATTCGGCAGCTTCAATCGGCCGATCTACCGCTCCGACTGGGACGGTTACACCACGTACCGGCGGTCCAATCGTCCCTACTTCGGACCGAACCAGGAATTCGGAACCCGCGGCACCCACACCCAGAAGTCGAATCCGAGCTTCTTCGAGCGGCAGAAGATGAAACAGCAACGCAGCCGACAGAGCTTCTCCCAGAAGGTCCAGGAACGGGCCAGCAAGAATCGGCGCAGCTCGATGAGCACGAGCCGGTCCCGTAGCTCCAGCCGGGGCGGAAAGTAGAGCGGAACATGAGCCTCGACCAGATTCTCAGCGGTTTGATCTACCTGCTGTCGCTCTTCGTTCTCCTCGGTTTCGGGAAGCTCCTCTACGACCTGCTGCACCCGCGCTTCGTGCTGCGTACGGAGCTCTTCGAGCGGGACAACGTGGCCTTGGCGGTGACCGTGGCCGGGTACTACCTGGGGTTGATCCTCGCCCTCGGTGGAGTGCTCTCCGGCCCGAGCTCCGGCCTGTGGGTCGACCTGATCGACATCGGCCTCTACGGTCTGGCGGCGGTCCTGCTGCTGAATCTCTCCGCCTGGATGAACGACAAGATCATTCTCTCGAAGTTCGACAACCAGAAAGAGATCATCGACGATCGCAACGCCGGCACCGGCGCCATCGAGGCGGGCAACCACATCGCCAATGGCCTGATCATCTCCGGCGCGCTCTCCGGGCAGGGGGACCTCCTGACCGCACTGGTCTTCTGGCTTCTCGGGCAGCTCGCGTTGATCGTCGGCAGCAAGATCTATACGGCCATGGTCGCCTTCGACGTGCACGACGAGGTCGAGAAGGACAACGTGGCGGTGGGTGTGGCCTTTGCCGGCGTGCTCGTGGGGCTCGGCTACATCGCGGGCCTCGCCACCTCGGGCGACTTCGTCAGCTGGGCGGCGAATCTCGGGGAGTACGGGGTCTATGTGGGCGTGGGCCTGCTGCTCCTGCCGGTCATTCGCTGGACGGCCGACCGGGTCCTCGTACCGGGTGTTTCCCTCGACGACGAGCTGGTGGGGCAGGAGCATCCCAACCTGGGTGCGGGCATCCTCGAAGCCTTCTCCTACGTGGCCGCCGCCATTCTCATCGGTTGGTCCTTCTGAGCACCCCGGACGTCGAGAACCCATCCGTCGGCGATCGCTCCCCCGGGGACGGCCGCCCCACGGATGGCCGCCCCACGGATGGCCGCTCCACGGTGCCCAGCGATGCGGCGCGGCGGGCGAGCCGAGCCCTCAAGGCCTGTGTCTTCGTCACGGGTTTCTCGGGCATCGTGGCCGAGTACCTCATGGCCACCCTCGCCAGCTACCTGCTGGGCGATGCCGTTCTGCATTTCACCCTGACCATCTCGGTGATGCTCTTCGCCATGGGAGTGGGGAGCGGGCTCTCGAAGTGGATCCGCAACGACCTGCTCGAGACCTTCATCGGCCTGGAGCTCCTGCTCTCCCTCACCGTGGCGGTGGCGCCACCTCTGGTGTACACCCTGGCGGCGTACATCGAGCCCATCGCCGGCCTGCTCTACACCTTCGCCTTCCTGATCGGTCTGCTGATCGGCCTCGAGCTGCCCCTGGCGACCCGGATCAACGAGTCCTATGAGGAGCTCCGGCTCAATGTGAGCGCCGTGTTCGAGAAGGACTACTACGGGGCCCTGCTGGGCGGGCTCTTCTTCGCCTTCTTCGCCCTGCCGCGGCTGGGGTTGACCTACACCCCTACGGTGCTCGCCACGGCGAACCTCGTGGTCGCCGGGTTGCTCTTCTCGACCATGCCGCGCCGCCGGAGAAGATCCCCCGGGCTCCTGGCTGCCGGCGTGTCGGTTCCCTGCGTCCTGATTCTGCTGGCGGTGTTCGCCGAGCCCCTGGAGACCTTCGGCGAGCAGCAGAGATACCGGGACCGGGTGATCTACCAGGAGCAGACCCGTTACCAGCGGATCGTGATGACCGAGTTTCGTGGCGACCACTGGCTGTATCTCGACGGCAACGAGCAGTTCAGCACGTTCGACGAAGAGCGGTACCACGAGCCCCTGGTCCACCCGGCGATGCTCACCGCCGCCTCGCGGCGCCGGGTGCTGATCCTCGGCGGTGGAGATGGCCTGGCGGTGCGGGAGGCTCTCGCTCATCCCGGCGTCGAGACGATCACGCTGGTGGATCTGGATCCGGCGATGACCCGGCTGGCGCGGACCCATCCCGTGTTGCGAGAGGCGAATCGAGACTCCCTGGACGACCCCCGGGTCGAGATCGTGCACGCCGACGCCTACCGCTTCCTGCTCGGCGATCCCGGGATCTTCGACGTCGCCATCGTCGACCTGCCCGACCCCAAGACGGTGTCGTTGGCCCGGCTCTACAGTCGGCCGTTCTATCATCTTCTGCAACGGCACCTGAGCCCGGGAGGCGTGATGGTGACCCAGGCCACGAGCCCGTTCTTCTCGCGCCGGGCGTTTCTCTCGATCTACAAGACGGTGGAAGCCGCGGGTTTCGTGGCGGTGCCGTACCACAACCACATTCCGACCCTCGGCGAGTGGGGCTGGGTGCTCGGTGTGCGCACCGGCGAGGCCGCCTCGGCCGGCGGCCGCCTCGAGCCGGTGGTGGTGCGCAAAGGGCTCGAAAGCCTGGATCTCGACTCCCTGCCCACCCGATTCTTGAACCGCGATGCCATGGTCGGTATGCTGCATTTCGGCAAATCGATCTGGAGAGATCTCGAAGAGATCGCCGTCAGCGAGGAATCGGACCTCGCGGTGTACTACTACTACCGCTCCGGAGACTGGTTCCTCTATTGAGGAGACGATGCCGACTTCGACGCAAAGGAAACCACCGGTCTGGGTGCTCCGCCTCTACCATTTCTTGCGGCGGGAAAACCTGCACCGGATCTTGCTGGCGCTCCTCGCGCTCAGCCTGCTGAGCGCGCTCGGCCTGTCGCGGCTCGAGCCGGATCGTCCCCTCGAGGACTGGCTCTGGTGGAGCGTCGTGACCCTTACCACGGTCGGGTATGGCGACATCACCCCGGCGTCGCCTCTCGGCCGCGTCATCGGCATCGTGCTGATGTTCTGCGGCATTGGCATTCTCAGCATGTTCACGGCGACCATCGCCAGCTTCTTCGTCGATCTCAACCTGAAGAGGGAACGTGGAATGGACATCTTGCGTCTGGCGGATCACATCCTTGTCTGCGAGTGGAATCGCCGCGCGCCGGAGATCGTCCGGGAGCTGCGGTCGGATCCGCGCACCGCGGACGCTCCGATCGTGGTGGTGGCGACCCTCGACCACAAACCCATGGACGACGATCAGCTCTTCTTCCTCCAGGGCGAGACCACCGACGAAATGCTGCAGCGCGCCAATATCGAAACCGCCCGTTCGGTGATCATTCTCGGAGACGACCGGCTCGACGTCGGTGCTCGCGACGCCAAGGTGGTGCTCACCACCCTGACCGTGGAGTCGCTCAATCCCGACGCCTACACGATCGTCGAGCTGGTGCGTTCGGAGAACGTGCAGCACTGCGAGCGGGCCCACGCCGACGAGATCATCGTCGGTCATGAGTTCAGCAGTCACCTGATCGCCAGCGCGGCTGTCGACCACGGCATCAGCAAGGTGGTCTCGGAGCTGCTGAGCGCCCGGAGCGGCAACGATCTGCGTATGGTCTCGGTCACCCCGGAGCTGGTCGGCGTGACGTACGTGAAGGCTCTGACCCGGGAGAAGGAGTCGAATGGCCGGACCCTTCTGGCCGTACAACGGGCAGGCGAGGTGATCACCAATCCGGCGGCCGACCTCGTCCTGGAATCCACGGACCAACTGATCGTGATCGCCCCCGAAGGCGAATCTGCGAGCTGAAGCCACGACCGACTCGAAGCAGGATGTCGCTTTTCTCACGAGCTGGAAAGATTCTCCGGGCCGAGCTGGGAGCTCGCCTCTCGGCCCTCGGCGCGCGACTGCAGAACGGTGCCGAGCCGGCAGCCGAGAGCGGTGGCCGACAGCGGCGGACCCATCGCGCCGGCAGCGGCCCGGGAGCCGGTGGCAGCCGCCGAGCCGGCGGCGGAGCGGGCTCTTCGGCCATCTCCTCGTCTACTCGGGAA
>CAZMEL010000104.1:0-23731 GCA_964565225.1 uncultured Thermoanaerobaculia bacterium
AGATCTCCCCCTGACCCTGCGCCTGGCCGAGGAAACCCGGCAGCGAAACCTGGTGCTCGCACGGCTCGAGCCACGCTTCACCTCGACATTGCATGGCGACCCGGGGTATGCCCAGCTGGCGTCCTCGGCTGCTCTCGAGCTCACCACCGGCGCCGAAGACGGCTCGGAGCTCGGTGTCTTCCATCTTCTGCAACAACCCAGGCGCCGCGAACAGCTGCGGATCCTGCTCGAAGAATATCTGCGCTTCGGCCTGGAAGCCGGGATCTTCTCCGTTACCTGACCCTGAGGAGCACGTGATGAAGGGCGACTACTCTCGTTTTACTTTTCGACCGCAGAAACGCTATAGCGGCGTGCGGATGCAGCAAGGTCGCGTCCAGCTCGACGCAGACTGGAACGAACAGCTGGATATCGCGAGCTATCTGCGCCGCACGCTGACCGAAGACCTGGTGGGCCTTTCCGGCGCTGCAGGGGCCGACGCGTTTCGAGTGACCGTGACCGGTGGCGAGATCCGAATCGGGAACGGCCGTTTCTACCTCGGCGGCATCCTCTGCGACAATTCGTCGACCTCGCCCGTGACGATCGACCAGCAGCCGGATCTGCCGGGCTACGTGCTGCCCACCGACGACGGCTTCTACGCCGCCTACCTCGATGTGTGGGAACGCCAGGTCACCGCTCTCGAGGACTCGGATCTGCAAGAGCTGGCCCTCGGCGGCCCCGATACCGCCACCCGCACCCGCACCGTCTGGCAGGTCCAGCTCCTTCCCGTCGAGGGTGCCAATCCCGGCTGCGATGCCTTTGCTCCGGCCTGGACCGCAGCCGGCCAGCCCGCCCCGGCCCTGGCAGCGCGATCTCTGGGTGCGGTTCCGGACAACCGGCTCTATCGGGTCGAGGTGCACCAGGGAGGTACCCTGGGCAACGCAACCTTCAAGTGGTCTCGCGACAACGGCACCGTGGCGGCACGGATCATCAATCCGAGCCTTTTCCAGATTCAGATCACGGCCCAGATCGGCCAGGACATCGCCGGGGGCTTCGCCGCCGGCCAGTGGGTCGAGGTCACGGACGACGACCGGGTGCTGCGCGGCGAGCCGGGCACGCTGGCGCGGGTCGCCGCTGCCAGCAGCCAGCTGTTGACGGTGGAAGGCTGGCCGACACCCCTGGACCCGGCACCGGACCTGTCGGCCCGTCCGGTGGTTCGGCGCTGGGACTCGGACAACGGCACGCGGGGCGACCTCGCGGTCGAGGTGCCATCCTCGAACGAGGGGTACCTACCCCTCGAAGACGGCCTGGAGATTCAATTCGGAGACGATCCCGACGCCTACTACCGCACCGGCGACGCCTGGGTGATCCCCACCCGCTCCCAGGCCGGCGTGTTGTGGCCGCTGGACGCAGAGTCACAGCCAGCCTTCGAGACTCCACATTTCGTTCGCCATCACTTCGCTGCCCTGGCGGTGCTGCAGAAGTCGGGCAACACCTGGACCCTGGAGAAGGACTGTCGCCAGAGCTTCTTGCCGGTCACCGTGTTGCCCGGGGCGGAAAAGGTCGACCGCACCGGCGATACGATGACCGGCCCCCTGGAGATCCAGAGCGAGCTCACCGTGCACCGGCAGACTCGGCTGGGTCGCTCGACCCCGGCGGACGAGGTGAGTGTCGAAATCGAGAGTGGAGCCCTGCAGCTCGCCGCGGGCAATTCCGAAGGTGGGCTCCGGCTCGGCCCCGTGACCACCGGCACCACCGACGGCGCTACCCTCCACTACTCCGGCGACGACGACACCCAACGCCTGCGCCTGGCCGTCGCCACCGGGGGCACCGACCCCGACACCAGCATGCTCAGCTTGAGCCAGGGTGGCAACGACCTGATTCACCTGACCGGCGGCCGGGTGGGAATCGGCACGGACGCTCCCGGAGCCGATCTCCACGTCAAGGTCACGAGCTCTCTCTTCGAGGTCCCATCGGGCGGCGAGCTGCGGATCGACGGGCCGCTGACGATCGCCGAGGGCACCCAGGGAGAAGGCAAGGTGTTGACCTCGGACGCCAACGGCAGGGTTCGCTGGGAGGTCTTGCCGGAGCGTGCTCTCGGCGTTCCCATGTTTCTCAGCAACCCACTCCAGGTCTTCGTGGGGGCCCTTACCACCGGCGGCTGGCTCACGTACGACATCGACACCGACAAGGTGCCGGCCACCGCCAGCGCGGTGATCCTGCAAGGTCGCGGCGCCATGAACGGTCCGGATTCGGGAGCCACCTTCGCCAGCATCTTCATTCGCTCCGGAACCGATGATCCCGCCCTGGTGTTGCTCCGCGGCCGGGCCGCCGGGGGTGGCGACGCCATCGCCTGGGGTGGACAGGGCATCTTCCCGATCAAGAACAGCAGCTTCCAGTTCTTCGTCGACCCCCCGGGCTTCCAACAAGGTTTCGACATCACATTGGTGGGTTATTTCCCATGATCGATCAACGACTGAAACCACGACTGGCCGAGCTGCGGACGGAGTTCGAGGCCGGGCAGAAGGTGTTGGACGAGCTCGAAGAAAAACGAGAGCGGCTGCGCGAATCGATGCTGCGCATTGCCGGAGCCATTCAGGTGTTGGAAGAGCTGGAGGAGGCGAATGCCGAAGAAGAGTATAGCTAGTCTTCAATCCACCTCGACCGAGCCTGACCCCGGGGTTGCCTCTGATCTCTTCGGAGAGCTTCGGAAGCGTGGCATTGGCGTGATCATAGGCAATTAGCCGCCCGAGGCTCTCACGATGACCAAGAAAACACACACTACTGCCGACAGGGGCTCCCGAAACAACCCCGGCTCGACCCTTCGATCGCTGAGAGCCGAAGCCCGGCCTTCGTTCCTTCCCGCCCGGGTTCGAGCCCACATGGAGAAGAAGCTCGGCACCGACCTTTCGGGAGTCCGCATCCACGAAGGGGTCGATCCCCTGGCCATCGACGCGGCCGCCTATGCGCGGGGGCGCGACGTGCACTTCGCGCCCGGCTTCTACCGGCCACACACCTCCGAAGGCCAGCGGATGTTGGGCCACGAGCTGACCCACGTCGCCCAGCAGAGCCGGGGCTCGGCCAGGCCGACGAGCCAGGTGGCGGGTGAGGCTGTCAATGACAGTCCCGAGCTGGAACGGGAAGCCGACGACCAGAGCCGGCGGAGCTTGGCGCCGGGCTCTCCGGCAACCCCTGGCGACGGCGGGCCGCCATCGGTTTTCGGGGCCTCGGCCGGCGCCGTGATCCAGCGGCTGCAGCTCGACCAGGTTCCCAACGCCGGGAGGAGGCTACGAAAAGGACTCGACTCGACAAACTACTCCGAGTCCGAGCTACGCGCCTTGCTGGCGGATCTCCGGGGAACACGGGGAAAGGCTGCCGCCCTTGGAGCGGCGCAAGTTCAGCTGGCACTGAACCGGGGGGACTTTCATCCCACGTTTTCGTTCGGCGCGGTCTCGTCCGCGCCTCCTCGTCGACTGCCTACTTCGGGATTCCCGTCCGCGCCTTCGTCCGCCCTCCTGCCACTCCCGCCGAGCCTTTCTCCAGCTTCGGCGATCACAAGCGGTGGAGCCGGAGACGATGGAGACGACGACTTGCGGGGCCCGCGCAGGAAGAGAAAGGCCACTCAGGACTCTCCGGCACCGGCCCAGCCGAGACGCACGAGCTCCAGCCTGGCCGGAGCTCTGGGAGGAAGGGCCGGAGACGACAGCGAAGAAGAACAAGAGGCAGGAAGCGCGACCCGCACCACCCAGACGCGGAGCACCAAGAGACTCAAGCCGGCTATCAAACGCACGACCTCGGCACTCCCGAGAACCCAGTCGCTGCCGCCGGTCTTGCCACCCCAGGCTCCCAGCCCGGCTCTACTCTCCCTTCCCACCCAGCCGACTCTAGGGGACCGGCCACCCACCCAACAGCCTACGTCGTTGGCTCGAGCTCCGAGCCAGCCCCCTTCCTCGCCCTTCTCGGCTTCGGCGCCCCTAGTCTCGAATCGAGAGAGCACGGCCTCGCGCGAACGAAACGTCTCCCCGGCGGATTTCTTCACCAGCTTCGCGAGCACTACCAGCAGGGGGTCAGAAGCATTCTCTCGCCCGTCTCTTCGTTCACGTACGTCCGAGAGGAAAGAGAGGAAGCGCTCCGAGAGACCGCGCCCGAGCGTCTCCTCCACGAGCCGGACACCCTCCGCTCTGCGACCCCCACCAGCCAGCGCTCCTTCCTCTTCCCAGCCGTCTGTCCAGAAGCTCGGCACCGATTTGCGGGAGTTCGCCAAAGTTACTCTGAGAGCTGCGAGGGGGGACAAGCGGAACAAGCAGCTGAGCGGAAGGAAATTGACCGCCATTGTCAAGGCGTTCAGCTCCAGGGCACAGAATGCTCCCGTGGCGAGCCTCGCTACATTGCTCGAGAATGCAGCTCCCGCTGCCCGAGCGACGCCAGAGCTGGTCGCCGCCGTGGGACGTGTCAGAGCCGCATCCGCAACCTACGTCGCAGCGGCTCGAGCCGGAGCCTTTCATGAAGCTTCGCTGGACAATCCGACGGCGTCAGCAGAGTTCCGGGCCCTGGTCGCAGAGGTCACGGGAGCGCGAAGGACTTTCGAAGCCCTGACCGGCCGCCGCAGCCGGCCAGACCGCAACCGGTCGATCCGCTCGGATCCCGCCCGGGTCGCCGGGCCTGCAGGCACTGTCCAGGTCGGCGGACGCAGCCAGGCCTGGGTCACCGATTTTTCTCAACGAGACGCAACCGCCAACGAGCCCACCGGTCTCGACATCGTAGAAACCCTCAACCGCCTGACGGAGAGAATCGCCGGCCGCGGAGAGACCGTGGGAGACCGAGCGTTCGTTCGCGCCCATGTCGTCGATGGCGGCTTTGGCGGTCCGGGTAACGATGGCAACCTGATCGCGGCGCCCGACTACTACAACACCACGCCGGTCGCTCGAGAGACCATCAAGTGGGCCGAACGGGTAGGGTTGAGATTTCTGACTGACTTTCCGATCAGCTACGAAGGTCAGGTGAGATATGGCCGCGATGCATCCACCCGATTCGAGCGCAGAGAAGGCAAGACGGTCCCTGTTCCCGAAGCCTACCTGCCCTACATTCCGGTCTCGATCGACCTGACCATCCGCAAGATGGTGCCGCGAGGCCAGGGTGACGGGTCGGACTGGAACGACTGGCAGGAAGGTAGCGCCGTGGTCCAGCAGAACCTGCCTATTGTGACCGTGCAGGCTGTCCGCGACCAGGACAGTGACACATAGGGTCCCTTCCGAGGGTCGACCAGCTACTTGATCGTGGCGTTCCTTCGGCCGAGCCCGGAGGGCGCGAAGAGCTGCATCGCGATCGCAGGATCGAGCTTGTTCTTTACCGCTTCTGCCTCGACCGCGTTCCATCTCTTCAGATCTCCGGTCCGCACGGCGTTGATCCAGCTGGCGATGTCGGTCGCCGTCCAACCGGTTACCAGATCGGTGTACTTCGCCTGAAGAGCCGTTACGGTAGAGCTATTGAGCGAAACCTTCTGGCTCTGCACAGACTTGGTAGGCGCGGGATGGATCGATTGTGATGTCCCCAAACTGAACGGTGAGGCATCCGGAAGGCCGAGCGTGAAGGCCGAGATATTCTGCACATCGATACCCGTATTGGAGCTCGCCACCGGATTCCGGCCCGAGACCGTGTTGATAGCTTCACCTCCTACCGCCTTCGCACCCGGATTGGAGGAATTGCCGGGGCTCGAAAAATCGGCAGCGAACTCGGTCGCTCGATCGAACGGGTCCGGACCCACGACGCCGAGCTTCGAAACGACCTCTTCTTGGTGCTCGGTCGCAGCGATCGGCTGAAGTGTCGGGTCGAGGCGCGCGAAGGCGAACTTCAAATCGGATTCGACCTCGTAACGTCCGGTGGTGCCGATCTGCCCTTCGCTCTTCTTGTCGACCTTCACCTCGTAGGCGTAGACATAGCCGTTGTCGACCCCCGACTTGATGAACTGCTCGGCGAAGAGACTGTGTTGCTCGTTGGCCTTGCCGGTGATCGGAAAGAGATTGCTTTCGATGGCAATTCCCCCCAGGTGATCGTTCAGCAGATGGCCACGGATGAAACGATTTTCCTTCCCCGGGAAAGCAGCAGGGTTGGTCGGCATCAGCTGCGACATCCATTTCTGGGTCTTGTCGGCCGTGGATTTGCTCCCCGTGGGATGGTCCTGGCTCAAGGGATTGGCCAACATCTCGGTTCCGACCCGGTACGGCCCATTGCCATCGAGGGTCAGAGTATCTGTCTTCCAGCGAACCTTGGTCTTGAACTTGTTGCTCCCCGTCCCTTCTCCGCGCATCTCGAGGTTGCTGCCAGCGAGCTTGATCTCGAACTCGGGGTTGATCTTGAAGAAGAGGCTCGCGCTGTTTTCGCCGAGGTTCCGGTAGCCGATCTCCTGCAGTCCGAACGCTTCCTTCGCCTCGTCGAAATAACCTGCCAGCTCGGCGGTATCGTCGACCTGCTCGATGAGCTGCACAAGGATGTCCTTGACCCGGTCGCCCCGAGCTTCCTCGGCCTCTGTAGCCATGCTCTCCTCGGGGCCCGTGTCCCCTTCGAAGACTTGGCCCTGGCCTTCCCCGGAGGTGATCGCAGCCTGCGGCACCAGGAAGGTGCTGTCTTGGAATTGCACCAGGTAGAGCAAGGGGTTGGCTTCGACCCCATTTTCGACGACGACCGCGGGGCCGACGGCGCCCAATTCGGGAGCATTCAAGACGACGACGTCTCCAGGCTCGAATTGCGCCCTCCTGTTGGCCAGGTTCCTGGCCCTCAACTGCAACCGAATCCTCTGGAGGTCACGACTGCCACGTTCCGGATCGCCGAAGCCAAATGTCTTGACAGGCTTCCGGCGTTTGCCGAGAAGCCCTCGAGTCCGATCTGTCAAGAACGTGGAGCGTGTCTGACTCGACTGGCGACTGGCCTTCGAGATCTTCTTGCTACCCTTCGTGATCGGCATCGAACCCCTCCAATCCTTCTCTGGTTAGTTCCCCACGACCAACGACCAGGCGGAGAAATCACCCGATTCGAATCCGTCGCGGAAGATCGGCCCCCCGACCACGAAGCTGACGCTGGCGGTGTTGTTTTCGGTCTCCGGATCGGTGGCTACCGAGGCGGTAGCGGTGTTGGTGATGATGTCCGATGGTGCGGCAACTGCTTCAGCGGTGGCCGTAAAGGTCACCAGGCCACCTGGCGGGAGATCGACGCTCACGTCGATGTCGCCGCTGCCGGGTGCCGGGCAGGTCACATTCGGAGACGCCGTACAGACCCAGGTCACGTTGGCGAGCCCCGCCGGAAACAAGTCTTCGATCTGCACGTCGACCGCGGGGCTCGGCCCCAGGTTCCTGGCCCTCACCGTGTAGACCACTTCGCCGCCCGGGGCTACCACCGGGCTGCTGACGGTCTTGGTCACCTCGAGATCCGTCTCGGCCAACAGGGTGTCGCTGTCGCTGCTGCTGTTGTTGCCCGGCGCCGGATCGGAGACGCCGGCCGGCGGAGCCACCGTGGCGGTATTGACCAGGGTGCCGGTGGCGGCCGGATCGATCAGAGCGCTGGCCAGGTAGGTCACCGACTGGCCGGCGGGCAGATCGATCCCGTGGTCGATATCGCCGGAGCCGGCATTCGGACAGGTGGCTCCCCCGGTTCCCGAGCACGACCAGCTGGCCTCGACCACCTCGGCAGGAAACAGGTCGGCGACGAGGGTACCCGGAGCATCACTCGGTCCCAGGTTGGACACGAGGATCGTGTAGACCACCTCACCACCCGGCGGAGCGGTGTCCACACCGTCGTCCTTGGAGATCGCCAGATCGGCCACGGGAGTCAGAGTGTCGAGGTCGGTGGCCGTGTCGTTGGTGTCATTCGGATCGGTGACGCTGGCCTGTGCCGTCGCCGTGTTCTCCAGGGTGCCGGTAGCGCTGGCGACGATCGTGGCGGTCACCAGGAAGGTCACGTTGCCGCCAGCGGGAAGGCTGGCGATCTCGTCGAGATTGCCGGAGCCGCTGGCGGCACACTGCGCCCCGCCGCTTCCCTCACAGGTCCAGGTGCCCGAGACGAGGGTGGGCGGGAGAGGGTCGGTAATGGCAACGGCGGGATCGTCACTGGGCCCGGGGTTCGCCACCACGAGGGTGTAGGTCACCGGAGTGCCGGGAATGGACGTCGCCTGGCCGTTGTCCTTGGTGATTCCCAGGTCCGCTTCGGGGGTCAGCGTATCCGTGTCGGTGGCGCTGTTGTCGGCGGGGTCGAGATCGGGCACGCCGGCCGGCGGATCGGCCGTGGCGGTGTTTGCGAGATCACCGGTAGCGCCGGAATCGATCGTTGCGATCAAGGTGTAGGTCACGCTCTGCCCGGCCGGGATATCGACCGAGTCGACGATGTTGCCGCTTCCCACCTCGGTGCAGCTCGCCCCGCCAGTACCGGCACAGGTCCAGCTCGCTGCGCCGAGGGAGGCGGGCAGCGGATCCTCGACGGTGGCGGCGGTGACGTCGCTGGGCCCGCGGTTGGACACCTCGACACTGTAGGTCACCTGGGTGCCGGGAACGGCTTCGGTCTGGCCATCGTCCTTGGTGACCTCGAGGTCGACCTCGGGGGTCAACGTGTTGGTGTCGGTGGCGCTGTTGTTGTCCGGATTCGGATCGGGCACCCCGGGCGGGCTCGTGACCGAAACCGCATTGAGCAGAGTGCCCGTCGCTGCGGAGTCGATGTCGACCGTTACCAGATACGTGACGCTGCCGCCGGCCGGCAGGTTCGCGGTTTCGTTGAGGGTTTCGGTCCCGAAGGCGCTACAGGTGGCGCCGCCGGTGCCCGAGCAGGTCCACGCAACCGCGGTCACCGCACCTGGGAAGACGTCGTCGACCGTAGCGCCGGGAGCGTCGCTGGGGCCATGATTGGTGACCGTAATGGCATAGGTCACCTGGGTGCCGGGCACCGCCGTGGTCTCGCCGTCGTCTTTGGTGATCTCGAGATCCGCCTCCGGCGTTGGAGTCGCCGTGTCGGTAGCGCTGTTGTTGCCCGGGCTCGGGTCCTCGAACCCGTCGGGCGGGTCGACGGTGGCGGTATTGACCAGATCGACCGTGAGCGCCGAATCGACCCTCGCTGTAACGGTGAAGGTCGCGGTGCCGCCGACGAGGAGGTCGACGCCGTCGAGGATCTGGCCGGAGCCCGCGGCGGTACAGGCCGAGCCCTCCGAGGCGACACATGTCCAGTTGATATCGTTCAGGGCCGGTGGGAAGAGGTCGGTCACCGTGGCACCCGATGCATGGCTGGGTCCGGCATTGGTCACCGTTATGGTGTAGCTCACCTGGGTACCGGGAACTACCGTGCCGCCCCCGTCGCTTTGCTTGGTGATTCCCAGGTCGGCCTCCGGGGTCAGGGTATCGGTGTCGGTGGCCGTGTCGTTGGCTGAATTCGGATCGAGGGCAGAGGCCACGGTGGCGGTATTGGACACGCTGCCCGAGGCACCGGGATCGATCGTGCCGGTGGCGGTGAAAGTGACCGTGCCGCCGGCCAGGATGTCGACGGTTTGATCCAGATCGCCGTTGCCGGCCGCAACACCTTTGCAGCTCGAGCCCACCGAGGCGGCACAGGTCCAGCTGACGTTGCTGATCGTGCCCGGGAAAACATCGGTGACGAGCACACCGGGTGCGTCCGACGGCCCGAGATTGGTGGTCGTGATGGTGTAGGTCACCTCGGCCCCCGGCGGGATCTCGTCGAGACCATCCGTCTTGGCAATGGCCAGGTCGGCCACGACGCCGACGGTGGTCGACACGGAGGCGGAATTGTTGGAAGAGTCGGAGTCCGACGAAGCCGTGGTGACGAATGCGGTGTTGTCGATCGAGGTTCCTGCAGCGAGGTCGGGAGATACGGCGTACGTGACGCCCACCGCCACGGCGGAACCGGGCAGCAGATCGCCGAGATCACAGGACAGGCCAGGAGGCCCAGTGTCACACGGCGCCGAGGCCGACACGAAGTCCGTGCCCGCGGGCGCCGGATCCGTGAGCCTCACCGAGGTTGCGACCCCCGGCCCGAGGTTGCGGGCCACGAGGGTGTAGATGACCTCCTCACCGGCGGCAAGGGTGGCGGGCCCGATCTTCGCCACGTCGACATCGGCGGCCTGGGCACCGATACCGGTGAGCAGACGGGCGGTGTTGGTGGCGAGGTCGGCGTCGAGCTCGTTGGCGTCGATGGTGGCTACGTTGACGATCGGATCCGGCCCGGAATACGCCACCGGAACGCCGAAGGTCACGATCACCTCGACCGTCTCTCTGGGATCGACCGTGTCGAGGAAGCAGGGGAAACCACCGGCACAAGGCGCCGTGGCCGAAAGAAAGGTGAGACCCGTGGGGGTCGGATCGTCGAGAATCACGTTCGTCGCCGTGCCCGGGCCGAGCTGTGTCACTTCGAGGGTGGCCACCAGCTCGTCACCGGGAGTCACCGACAGGGGCCCGAGCTTGCTCAAGACCAGATCGATGGGATCGTCGATCAAGGTGGTCGATGCATTGTCGCTGTCGTTCGCCGGGTTCGGGTCGGCGGTGGTGCTGGTGACCGAGGCGGTGTTCACCACGATCGTCGGATCGATGTAGTCGGCGGGAATGTCGAGGGTCACCTCCACCTCGACCCGGGCATCGACGGGGATCGTGCCGAGCAGGCAATCGAACCCTTCTTCGCAGGGGGCCGTTGCGGAGCCGAAGGTGAAGCCGTCCGGGATCGACTCCGCCAGCAAGACACCCTGGGCGTCGTCGGGGCCGTGGTTGACCACGGTCAGCAAATAGGTCGCCGTCGAGCCGATAGCGCTCACCGCCGGAGCCTTCTTGATCACTTCGAGATCGGCCTGCCCGGCTCGGCCCACCGGTGTCGCCGAGCTCGCCGCATTGTTCCGCGGCTCCAGGTCGATGGCATCGCTCTCGACCGCGACGACATTGACGATCGGATCGGCACCCGCGTAACCCGCTGGCACGAGAAAAGTCACCGTCAGGACGACTTCGGATCCCGCGGGCAGCGGGTCGATGTCGCAGGGAAAGCCATCGGCACACCACGACGTCGGTCCCGCGTCGACCACCGACTGGAGGATCAGGCCCGGCGGAGTGGGATCGGTGAGGATCGCGGCAGCGTCCGATGGTCCTTCGTTGCGCAAAGTCACCGTATAGGCCAGGGTTTCTCCCCGATCCACCGTCGCCGGGCCGACCTTCGACAGCACGAGATCCGCGACGCGCACCAGCGGATCCTCGTCGATGGCGGTGTTGTTCTCCGGATCCGGATCCGTGACCCCCAGGGGGAGGCTTGCCATGGCCGTATTGGTCAACGAATCGGTAGCGGACGAGAGAACCGTGGCAGCGATGACGAACCTCACGCTGGCACCGACCGGCAAGTGGATCGTTTCGTCGAGATCGGTAGACCCAGAGGCGCTCTCACAGCTGCCCCCACCCTCGGCGGCACAGGTCCAGGAGATGTTGGTGAGATCGCTGGAGAAAACATCGCTCAAAGTCACGTCGGAAGCGTCCGAGGGTCCGAGGTTCTCGACCACCACGGTGTAGGTCAGATCCTGGCCGGGCACGACCTCTTCGAGATCGTTGGTCTTGGTGACCACGAGATCGGCGACCGGGGTCAGGCCACTCGAATCAGAGCCGAGGTCGTTGCCCGACACCGGATCGACGAAACCGGCCGGCACCGTGACCGAGGCCTCGTTGATCACCGCGATCAGCGCCCCCGGATCGACGGTCGCATGGAGTTGATAGGTCAAGGTGGCGCCAACCGGCAGATCGACCGTATCGGCGATCGGGCCGGTTCCGCTGGCGGCACACGAGCCGCCACCCGACGCGCTGCAGGTCCAGCTCGGCGACAGCAACGTGGCCGGAGGTTGATCCTCGACCGTTGCGCCGATCACCGCTCCAGGTCCGAAGTTCTGGACCACAAGGGTGTACGTCACCTGCGTGCCCGGTACCAGGTTGCTCAGGCCATCGTTCTTGGTGATCCCCAGGTCTGCCGTCGGTTGCACCGGGGTCATCACCGTGCTGCTGTTGTTGCCTCCGTCGGTATCGGTCACCGAGGTCGTCACGGTGGCGGTATTCTCGATCGTCGGCGGCCCCGAGTAGTCGGCGGGCACCTGGTAGGTGACAGTTATGGTCACCACATCCGATGCCGCGAGATCCGGCAGGTCAATACACGGAAAACCGCCGACACAGGGTGCCGTTGCGGAATCGAAGACCAACCCTGTCGGAGTCGGGTCTTCGAGCACCACGTCGAGCGCGGTGCCGGGCCCCAGGTTGGTGACCTCGAGCGTGTAGGCCACCTGGGTGCCTGGCACGGCCGACGCGGGCCCGGTCTTGACCATTCGAAGATCCACCGGAGCCAGGATCTCGTCGGTGTCGGTGGCGCTGTCGTTCGTGTCCACGGGGTCGTCGATGCCCTCCGGCACCGCGGCCGACGCGGTGTTCGACAACATCCCGGTGGCGGTGCCGGCGACCGTCGCCATGGCGGTGTAGGTCACCGAGGTTCCGGCCGGCAATCCCACGACAGCGTCGATATCGTCATCTCCGTCGGCGGCGCAGCTCGACCCGCCGGTAGCCTGGCAGGTCCAGCTCACATCGACCAATTCGGCCGGGAAGGTATCGGTGACGGTGACCCCCGCGGCATCGCTCGGACCGTGGTTGGTCACCCCGATGGTGTAGACCACCGGCAGCCCTGGTGAGACCGAGATCTGCCCGTTGTCTTTGCTCACCGCCAGATCGGCCACGAACACGACGTCGGTCGTGGCGACGTCGAGGTTGTTGTCCTCGTCGGGATCCACGTTGGTGCTGGTCACCGCCGCACCGTTGTCGATGGGATCCGGCGACACGTGGTTCGAAGCCACCGTGAAGTCGACACCGATCACCATCGCGCCACCCGGCCCCAGATCCCCCAGGTCGCAGGGGAACCCCCCGGAGCAGGGCGCCGAGGCCGCGTCGAGGGTGATCGATGCCGGCGACATCTCGATCAGCTCCACGTCTCTGGCGACACCTGGCCCCAGGTTCTGGACCAACAAGGTGTAGGTCAAGGAGCTGCCGGCTGCAACCAAAAGTGGGCCGGTCTTGACGAGGGCGACATCGGCAAGCTCGCCACCCAGGCCGGTAAACGCCATCGCCGTATTATCGGCCAGGAAACCCTCGGGCTCGTTGGCCGAGGCGACCGCCACGTTGACGACCGGATCGGCATCTTCATAGTCGGGCGGCACGTGGAACGTGACCTCGACCTCGATGCTGGCATCCACGGCCAGATCCCCCAGCACACAGGGAAAATCATCCTCACACGGCGAGGTCGCGGAGAGGAAGGTAAGACCCATGGGAGCCGGATCGGTCAAGGTCACACCCGTGGCCACGGCCGGTCCCCGGTTGGTCACGGTGACGAGGTAGGTCAGATCCTGGCCGAGCCCTCCCTCGGCGGGTCCCGTCTTGGTGACCCGCAGGTCGACCGTGTCGTCGCCCAGCGGAACGCTGGCGCTGTCGGAGTCGTTGGAGCTCTCGGGGTCGGCCGTGGTGGCGGAGACCGCCGCCGTGTAGACGATCGGGCCGGAACCGGGGAAGCTTCCCGGGATGCCGAAGGTCACCTCGACTTCCAGGCTCGCACCGGCATTGAGGTTTCCCAGAGCGCAGGGCAGTCCACCTGCGCAAGGTGCCGTCGCCGACGCGAACAGCAATCCGGAAGGAGGCGGCCCGGTGAGAACGACACCGGTTGCGTCGTCGGTCCCGAGGTTGGTCACCGCGATGCGGTAGGTCACCGACGAGCCGACCGCCGCCGAAGGAGGCCCGGCCACGGCGACCTCGAGATCGGCCGCGGCCGAGCGATCGACCGCGGTGGCGGTTCGGGCGACATTGTTCGATGCCGCGGGATCCGGAACCGGCGAGGCGACCGTCGCCAGGTTCTCGATCGGATCGGGCCCCAGGTACGGCACCGGCACATCGAAGACCACGTCGAGGCTCAGAGACTCCCCTGCGGCGAGCCTGTCGAGAGCACAGGGAAACCCGCCATCACACGGGGGATCGATCGTCAGTAGGGTCAAGCCGGCAGGGGTCGGATCGTTCAGCGTCACATCCACGGCATCGGACGGACCGGGATTGCTCAGATCGAGCGTATAGGTCGCCATGCCACCGCTCGTCACCATGGGCGACCCACTCTTCTCGAGCTCGAGGTCGGCCAGAGGTGTCAGGGTGTCCGTGTCGACCGCGGAATCGTTGGCGGGAAACGGGTCGCTCGGATGAGAGGCGCTGGCGGAGTTGGTCAGATCTCCCGTCGCCGCCGACGCCACCACGCCCGTGGCGGTGTACACCACCGAATCGCCGGCCGGAAGCAAAACCGTATCGTTGATCGTGCCGACACCACTCGCGGAGCACGTGGCCGTCCCGGACGGGCTGCAGGTCCAGGATACGCCGCTGACCGCTGGCGGAAAGGCGTCGATCACCGTCGCGCCTACCGCGTCCAGGTTGCCCTTGTTGAGCACGGTCAAAGTGTAGGTGACCGATTCCCCGGGCACGGACTCACTGCGCCCGTTGGTGAGGGTCACCTCCAGGTCGGGCGCACGAACGGCCAGAAAGGCGGCATATTCGACCACGTTCGGTGCATAGACGGAGGCGAAGCTCCCGTTGGCCCCCGCCCCGGAGAGAAAGATATCGAGCGGGATCGTCGAGTAGATCACGCGCCCACCGCCGAAGACATACGAGACCGTGACGATCTCGGTCGTTGCGGTCGTCGGATCACCCGGATCTCCCCGGGTGAGGATCTTGACCGCGTCGGCTGGCAGGCTCGCCTCCGCCACGTACCCGTGACAGGAGAAGTTTCCATTGTCGAGGGTGCTGGCGGTGATGGGGCCCGCCATGCCGCTGGTGACCTGGGTCGAGCTGTCCCGGACCTCTAGATCGTTGCGCTCGGGACTCGAGAAATTCCTGATCGTGGTGAAGCCCGAGCCTCCGGGCAGGATCGTCTGCGCGTCGGTCACGAAACGATCGTGGATCACCAGCACGAGGCCATCGTTTACCGCCGTTTCGATCGTCGCCCGTTGCGCAAGGTACTCCGCACCATAACCGGAGTTCGACGGGTTCTGCACGAAGAGCACGTCGATCGTGGCGAGCTCGCTGGCGGAGAGATCCTGGATCTGCACTGCCGTATGGCCCGCGGCCGTGATCGGCGCCACCTGTGTCGAGTTGCCAAATCCCAGCGACATATCGTAGTAGCCGACATTGGCTGCTCGAACTGGCAAGGAAACCAACACCAGGAGCAAAATAGAGGTGCCTCGACCACCCACTCGAAAACCATGTTCCCGCAGGGATTTCATACGAATTCTCCGACAAAAAAGAAATTGAGCTTCATCTACCTCCAGCAACAGAGCTGGCGTCTCGGCCTTTCGAAACTTTCACGGTCGAGCTTCCTATCGACTCGACCCATCCGGGGAAACGACGAGAGAACCCAACATCGACGTCTCATTGTCTGAGCAACGAGTCTGCCTATGGTATCAGGCAGGTTTTCTGAGCGAATCGAATCGGCACCGAATCACCCACGGCCACGACGACGGCAGGGCGCCGGGACGGCAGGTACAATCGACTGGACTGTTTCTCTTTCCTCCAGGAGGTTTCCGATGTCTCGATTCCGCGTCCGCGTCCTGAGCCTGAATCTCCGCTCTCGGCCCGAGGTCGTTCCGTCCACCCGACTGGCGGTTCTCTCCGAAGGGCAGGTGGTCGAACGGCTGGCGGAAGCCGACGAGCCCGACTGGTGGAGGATCGCCGTGCGGGTGGGCGGCTCACGGGTCGAGGGATTCGTGGCCCATCGATTCCTGGAGCCTGCCTCCGAGCCGGTGCCGACGCCATCGACTCTCGAGGTTCCGGCGGTCCATCTCGAAGAAGACCGAGCCGATATCACCCGTCAGCGCAAGGGTGGTTTTGCCTTTCCCATCGGCGAGCCGAACCGTCCGCCCGAAGTGAAGGGCAGTGCCGCGGACCGAGCCGCCGGGCTCGCCGCGATCGTCGAGTGGCTCGCGGTCGACGACCCGCGGCATCTCCGCTACCAGCGCCAGGGATCGACCACGTTTTGCAACATCTATGCGCACGACTACTGCTACCTGGCCGGCGCCTACCTGCCGCGGGTGTGGTGGAGCGGCCCCGCGCTCTTGCGCCTGGCGCAGGGGGAGACCCTGGAGAGCCGCTACGGCACCACGGTGCTGGAGCTGAACGCCAACAGCCTCTTCGACTGGCTGGGCACCTTCGGCCCGTCGTTCGGCTGGCGACGGGTGTTCGAGCCCGCGGAGATCCAGCACGCGGCCAACCAGGGGAGAGTGTGCCTCCTCTGCGCCCAGCGCACCCAGCTGAACCGGAGCGGCCACATCTCGGCGGTGGTGCCCGAGACCGACGAGTTTCGAGCGCTCGGCGTCTCCCAGGTCACCACCCCGCTCCAGAGCCAGGCGGGCTGGACCAACTTTCGCTACGGTACGGCTCGCTGGTGGCTCGACCCGAAGTTCCGCGACAGCGGCTTCTGGGTGGCCGACGGAGCACGGCCCACCGACCTCCCGGAACCGTCCTGAGCCAGAGCCAGGACGCCGCCCACCGGGGCGAGGGCCGGCAAGCGTTGCGGTCTCCCGTGACCCCCCGGTGGGGTAAGATCGAGCCCTCTCCAACGACTCGAACGAGGTGACGACGTGGCGACTCTCCTTCCCGCGAATGCTCGGCGGACGCTTCCGCTCTGCCTGCTCCTGCTCTTCTCCTTCGCCTGCGGCGGCCCGGAGCCCGCCGACCCGACGGCGCGGGCCGAGCCCGACCTCGAGCGACAGCTGGCGCGCGCCGCCAACGTCAGCATCATCCGCGACGATTTCGGCGTGCCCCATGTGTACGGGAAGAGCGATGCCGATACCGTGTTCGGCCTGCTCTACGCCCAGAGTGAGGACGATTTCCCGCGGGTAGAGCGCAACTACGTGTGGGCCATCGGTCGCCTGGCCGAGGTGGAGGGAGAAGAAGCCCTGATCAGCGATCTGCGGGCCCGGCTCTACATGAGCGAGGAAGAGGCGAAAGCGGCCTACGACTCGGCGCCAACCTGGCTGCAGGAGCTCTGCATCGCCTGGGCCGACGGCATCAACTACTACCTGCACACCCACCCCGAGGTACAGCCGAAGCTGCTCACCCGCTTCGAGCCCTGGATGCCGATGTATTTCTTCGAAGGCTCGATCGGCGGCGATATCGAGCAGATCCCGCTCGGCGGCATTCGCGACTTCTACTCGCCCCTGGCCGACGGCGGCGCGCAACCCGAGGCCCGGGTCGCGTCTCTCGACACCGAGCCCGTGGCGATCTTCCCCGGACTCGACCTGCCCGACGACGAGCCCCGCGGCTCCAACGGCTTCGCCCTCGCCGGCAGCCGCACGGCGTCGGGCCATGCGATGCTGCTGATCAATCCTCACACCTCGTTCTATTTCCGCGGCGAGGTCCACGCGGTGAGCGAGGAGGGTCTGAACGCCTACGGCGCCGTGACCTGGGGCCAGTTCTTCATCTACCAGGGATTCAACGAAAACACCGGCTGGATGCACACCTCGACCCGGGTCGACTTCATCGACGAGTTCGCCCTCGAAGTCGATTTCGGTGGCGAGACACCGACCTATCGCTACGGCGCAGAGCAGCGGCCTCTCGAAGTCGGAGAGGTGACCCTGCGATACCAAGGCGGCGACGGCTTCGCCGAGCGCACCTTCCCGACCTACCACTCCCACCACGGGCCGATCACCCACCGCCTCGGAGACGATGCAGGGGAGCTCGCCGGACGCTGGGTGGCGACCAAGATCAACTGGGATCCGGTCAACGCGCTGCGGCAGTCGTACCTGCGCACCAAGACCTCGAGCTACGAAGACTTCTTGGAGGTGATGCAGATCCGCACCAACTCTTCGAACAACACGGTCTATGCCGACTCGGGGGGTAACATCGCCTACTTCCACGGCAACTTCGTGCCGCGGCGCGACCCGAGCTTCGACTACCAGCAGCCCGTGGACGGCAGCGATCCGCGCACGGACTGGCAGGGCCTGCACGAGGTGTCGGAAACGGTGAGCCTGCTGAATCCCGATACGGGCTGGTTGCAGAACGCCAACTCCACGCCCTTCACGGCCGCCGGGCCGGCCAGCCCGCGCCGGCAGGACTACCCGGTCTACATGGCTCCGGACTACGAGAATTTTCGCGGAATCCAGGCCGTGCGACGGCTCGAAGAGACCGCAGATATGACCCTCGATCGACTGATCGAGCTGGCCTACCATCCGGGCCTGCCGGCCTTCGAGATCTTGATTCCCGGCGTGGTCGAAGCCTGGGACCGATCCGGCGGGGCGAACGGCCCTCTTGCCGATCTCCGAGGGCCTGTGGATAGCTTGCGAGCATGGAACCACCAGGTATCGACCGACTCCGTGGCCATGTCTCTCGCCCACTTCTACGGCCTCGAGGGAATGCACCACGGCAAGATTCCCGACTCCGTGCGCGGCTTCCTGCCCAGGGTCGAGCACTTCGCCTCCGAGTCTCCCGACGCCGAACGGCTCGAGCACCTGGCGACCGTGGTGGCGAAGCTCGAATCCGACTTCGGCTCCTGGGAAACGCCGTGGGGCGAGATCAACCGTTTCCAGCGCCTCGATGGCGAGATCGACTCCCGTTTCGACGACGCCGAGCCCAGCCTGCCGGTGGGTATGGCCTCGGGTCGCTGGGGAGCCCTCGCTTCGTTCGGCGCCCGCGCCAAGGACACGAAGCGGATCTACGGCTCCTCCGGCAACAGCTTCGTCGCGGTGGTGGAATTCGGCGACCGCCTTCGGGCCAAGAGCCTGCTCGCCGGCGGCCAGAGCGGCGACCCGAGCTCGCCGCATTTCGACGACCAGGCCCAGCGCTACGTCGACCGTCAGTTCAAAGACGTCGCCTACTACCGGGAAGACGTCGAGCGCCGAGCGACCCGCACCTATCGCCCGGGCGAAGGTACCTGACTCTGCGCGGCCTGATCAGAAAGTCTCGAACCGGCAGCGCTCACTGCCAGCGCAGGACTCACAGCTCTCGGCTTCGCCTCGTGAGTGGGCCAGGCAATGCTCGAGCCGCGCCTGGATGACCCCGGTCATCAGCGGATGCAAACCGATGGGCGAGCCCACCAGGTACTCGACCCCCGGGTGGCTCTCGGCGGCCCGGCGGGTAAGGTCGGGAATGTCCTGGTGCCAGTGCCGCCCCGGGAGAAGGAAATAGGGCATGACGACCACTCGCCGGGCCCCGCGCTCGACGCAGCGGCCGAAGGCGGTGGCGATCGACGGCTCCGCCAGCTCCATGTGGGCCGGCTCGACGATCGGGTACTTCGTGGCGAGGGCGAAGTGCTCGACAAAGGTCTCGAGCATCTGGTTGGAGCTGGCGCGGCGGGAGCCGTGATCGACGACGACCACGCCCAGCGCCGGATCCGGTTCGTTCGTTGGTGCGGTGCTGCCCGCCGAGATGGTCCGAGAATCCATACTCGATTTTCTCATCATTCCCCTCGATTCTCGGAAGTTGATTCAATCATTCGCCGTTTCTCGCGCTTCGAAGCAGAGGAGCTTCCCTCGGTGGTAGAAGCTCCGCGGAAATCGAACGAAAGGATTCAAGACATGCCCAAGAAGCCGGAGTCTCGTCCCACTCTTCTCGTCGACCCACCCGGGCTCTTCATGGTGGCCATGATCCTGCTCGTCGCGGCTCCTGCCGCGCCCGGTTCCTACCAGATCATGGACGATCCCGTGTGGGTCGGCCTGGGCGCTCCCGCCGACTACACCCACCTCTGCCGGCAGGACGACACCGGAGCGTGGATCTGCGACAACACCTGCCCGACGGGCTCGAGCTCGATCTGTGCCGAGCTCACCACCCCCGACGGAACGGTTCTGCGGACCTGCTGTATCTCTCTCGAAGACGAAGGCGGCTCCGATCCCTTCGCCTGCCTCTTCGACGTGCAGCTCATCCGCGATGACGACATGCCCGAAGAGGTGTATCTGGGCTGAAGGCTCGAACGAGCCCTCCTTGGCCTTCGCTCCAGAGCCTCCAGACACACCGAGGTCCCGGCCGGCGCGATGCCGACCGGGACCTCGGCCCGTTGCAGACTCGAACGACGAGGCTCAGGGACCCGGCGGCGGGCCCTTGGAGCCGGGGCAGAAGAGGCAGTGGCCGCTGACGAAGCCGTCGATCCGCCACTTCTGGGTATCGAAATCCCAGTAGCAGGCGCTCTGCGAGTCGGTATTGGGGCCGTTGCACACCGAGCTCGGAGCGCTGAGGGAATCGCAGAACTGGTCGGCCCAGAAGCTGGCCTGGCCGTTGAAGTTGGATTGCGCCGCGGAGCAGCTGCTACCGGCTCCGCTGATCTGTAGGGTGTAGGGAATGGTGCAATAGCAATTCCCGTTGGCGCTGGCATCGGGCGCGGCTGCACCGGACGCCAGGACGACCAGGAAGGCCGCGGCGCTCAGCGAGAGCCTGAGCAGAGTGTTTCGATGCATGGATCGTCTCCATGGTCCTGAGTTCGTAGAATCGGGCGGCTCACCGGTCCGGGGAGCCACCCGGGCTCCGGCCTCGACGGCCGGAAATCGACACATTGGGTCCGATGTGGCGCCCGCAAGGCCGAGGTCCGCTGGTCGAAAAACCTCCTTTCCGTTCGAGATCTCGGCAACGCTCTCGCGGCCTCGCGAGCCATGTTTCGTTCGGTCGAGAGCGTCGACGAAGAAACAAGTTCACCTCCCTGAACAGCAAGACCCTTGCCAGGGAGCAGATCTCCCGGAGACCGGCGATCTCGGCCCTTCTCGGGACCATTCCCTGCTCGAATCCGCTCTCGCCTGAGCGATTTCGAGCAGGGAGCGGGCCCGCAATCCACAGAGAGCCGAGAGCTCACGGTTGCATCACCTCCGGAGCCTCTTGGTACGCCTCTTGCTCCTCCCTCGATCGTCGTCGGTGAGCATCCATGAGCCCCGGCGAGCGAGAACCAGACATCGGAACAGGAGCCGAACCATGAGAATCACTTTCGACCGAGCCGCCAACCTGGCGACTCTTCTCTTCTGTGTGGCGACCATCGCTCTGCTGGCCCGGCAGTCTTCCGAGTCCACTGCCGCCGCGATCTACGACCCGAGCTCGCTACGACCCGGTGAGGTATCGAGCGAGCTGAAGGCCCTGCTGCCCTCGCAGGCCGATCGTTCCCTGGTGGTAGCGCTGGCGCCGAGCTGCGAGCTCTGTACCGAGAGCCTGCCCTTCTATCGCGAGCTGGCGCGGGAGCTCGACGAGCAGGGCGACCAGGTGCCTCTGATCGCTGCTCTCGACAGCCCGGAGTCCCTGGCTCTCGAGAGAGATCGCCTCGGTGAGCAGGACGTGGGTTTCGACCACCTGGTGGCGGCCGATTTCCGCCAGCTGCGCCTGTTGGGAACCCCGACCGTGTTGCTGGTAGGGCCGGACGGCGAAGTCCTGGATCTGTGGATCGGCCGGCTCGACGAAAGAGACCAGAAAGAGGTGCTGAAGGCGGTCCGCGGCTGATCGAGCCGGTTTTCGGAGCGAGGGGAGCTCAGGATGCGTCGAGCAGGCCGTAGCGTGCCATGCGACGGCGCAGGGATTCGCGAGAGATTCCGAGCAGGGGGGCGGCGCGGCTCTGGTTGCCGGCGGCCCGGGAGAGCGCTTCTTCGACCGCCGCGCGTTCGAGGCTCGCCAGGTCGAGATCGGCGAGCCGCCGTAGGTCGAGAACCGCGCCGCCTTCCTCTTTTTCCCCCCCGAGGGTCGAATCCACCAGGTCCGAGGTGATCGGCTGACTCGGCGGGCAGAGCACCACCAGCTGGCCCACGGCGTGCTCGAGCTGGCGCACGTTGCCGGGCCACGGGCGCCGCCGGAGGGCTTCCAGGGCCCCCACGGTCATCCCGCGGGGGGAGTGCCCGGTGCGGCGAGAGGCCCGGCGTAGGAAATGGGCCACCAGGGCGGGCAGATCTTCCGGGCGATGACGCAGGGCGGGCAGGTGCAAGGGCATGCCCGCCAGGCGAAAGTAGAGATCGGCGCGGAATTCGCCGCGCTCGACCCGCTCCGACAGATCACAGTTGGTGGCCGCGATCACCCGTACGTCGATCGCTCGAGCCATTCCACCCACCGGCTGCACCTCACCTTCTTGCAGAGCCCGCAGGAGCTTCGCCTGGAGGGCCGGCGGCATCTCGCCGATCTCGTCGAGAAAGAGGGTGCCGCCGCTGGCCTGCTGAAACTTGCCGAGGCGCCCTTCGACCCCGGTAGCGACCCCTTTGCCGATTCCGAAGAGCTCCGCTTCGAGCAGCTCGGTGGGGATGGCGGCACAGTTGATCGCCAGCCGAGGCCCGTCGCGGCGGGGGGAGGAGTCGTGCACCATGCGGGCGATTCCCTCTTTCCCCACCCCCGTCTCGCCGAGGATCAGCACCGGTAGGTCGGAAGGCGCCACCGCGGCGAGGCGGCGATAGAGCTCTGACATGGCCGGCGACTCCCCGCGGACCCAACCTGGCGGAAACACCGGTGCTCCGGGTCCCGAAGCGTTCCCGGGCTCGGACACAGCCTGGTCGCCGGAACCGACCCAGCGCGCCAGAATCTGCGCCGCCAGGCCGGCGACCGGCTCTGCGTGCGCCGAAACGCCTTGCCCCCAGATCGCCAGCACCGAACAGCCCCGACCGGCACGGGCGAGGAGCCAGGTAGAGTCTCCCGTCTGCCCCTGTATGGTTCCCTCGCTCGGCTCGACGTACCACTCGGCAGCAAACGCCTCCAGGGGAAGAGAACCGGCGAGCAGCACCCAGTCGCGCCCGGAAGCATCTTCGGCACCCTGCGGCTCCAGCAGAGCCGCGCCTCGGGCTCCGAGCCCTTCGGCCAGCTGGCGCAGGGCCGAATCCAGTGCCGAAGGGTCTGCAAACACGTTGGCCCAAGGTTCTGGCAGCCGCTCGACAAAGCCGGTGAGGAGCTCGTGGAGATCGGCGGGATCGCCGCCGAGGTGTGGGGTCTCGCCGGGCGCGAAGCTGCTGGCGGTGAGCAAGGAGCCCGACCGACTCGCGGGGCCGATGGCGAGGCGAGTGTCTGCCGAGGCCACGGGCTCCAGGCCGAGCAACAGGGGCCCGAAACCCAGGGTGTCGCCCGGCGCCACTCTCCGGGTGGCGATCCGCGCGCCGTTTACGAAGGTGCCGTTCTTGCTCGCCAGGTCTTCGAGCAGGAGCTCGCCGGGACGGACCTCCAACCGTGCGTGCAGCTTCGAGATCCCCGCGTCGCGGAGCCGGATGTCGTTCTCCGCCGAGCTGCCGATGCGGTTGAGCCCGGGACGCAGCACATAGAGAGTCGCTCCGGCGCTCACCGTGCGCAGAGCGTAGGCCGACAGGGTGCGCTCGGCGGTCACGAGGTGCTCTCCCGGCGTTCCACCAACCACCGCTCCAGCTCGCCGAGCTGCGCAGCTCCCCGGCCGCCGACCTTCTGCAGACCTCCGAGGGCCGCTCGCGCCAGCTCCTCGATCCGCTCCTCTTCCTCACCGATTCGGGCGAGCGCGAGCGCAAGGCGGTACCGCATGCCGGCCAGCACCAGTGGATCCCCGGGAGTCTGCTCGGCCAGAGCGACTCCCCGCTCCAGCACCTCGGCGGCCTCGGCAGTGCGACCGACCTCGAGGAGCGCCCGGCCGAGGCCCAGCTGGCAAGGCCCCGTATGCACCAGCTCCGAGGCGTCCGTGCCCCGGACCAGGGCGAGAGCCCGCTCGTAGTGAGGGATCGCGATGCGCGGACGTCCGCGGCCCAGCTCCAGGTCGCCGAGACTGCAGAGCGGCGCCATGA
>CAZMEL010000105.1:0-23660 GCA_964565225.1 uncultured Thermoanaerobaculia bacterium
AGCAGGTGGAGATCGAGAAACGCTCCTACCGGCAGCGTTTCCTCGCCGAGGAGCGGGAGCGGCTCGATCGCCAGCAGCAGGAGGCGGGAGCCGTTCTGCAGGCGATCGATGCCAAGGTCGCGGCCGCCCAGGACGAGCTCACCCAGAAGACCGAGGAGCACCGGAAGAAGACCGAGACCCTCGACTCCCTGCTGCGGCGAGAGGCCGAGCTCGGCGAAGAGCGCCGGCAGCTCGAAAACCACATCTCGAACCAGCAGCAGCGACAGCGAATTCTCGAGCAGCTGCGCCAGGAGCACGAAGAGAATCGCCAGTCGCTGGTCGAGAAGCTGCGGCAGATCGGGATCGAAGAGCCTCGGTTCCTGACCCAGGCCGCCGCCCCGGCTCGCGGCTGGGAAGACGGGATCGACCACTTTCTCGGCGATCTGGCCGACGCCGTGGTCCTCGAGCCGGGGCAGGACGCCCTGGAGCTCGCCCGCTCCCTCTCGCAGCTCGACACCGCCGGTGTCTTCCTGCGCCCTCTGGATGGTGCTCCCCTGCCCGGCGGCGACCTCGAGGATCCGGCGATCCACGACTCTCTGGCCGAGGCCATCGACCTGCCGCCGGAGCTCGCCGCGGCCCTGCCGCCGGCCTTTCTGGTCGAAGCACCGGAAGACGCCGCGCGCCTCGCTGCGGAGCATCCGGGCACGGCCTTCATCTGCCGCCAGCAATTCCACTTCGTCGGCGGCCTGATCCAGGTCCAGGGCAAGGAGGCGGCTCCGGGTGTGCTCGCCCGTTCGAGTGAGCTCGAGTCGATCCGCGACGACCTCCGGCAGAGTGAAGAACGGCTCGTCCGGTGCCGCTCCACCCTCGAGCACCTGGTCAGCGAGCGCACCCAGCTCGCGGCCGAGATCCACCGCATGGACGAACGGATCGCCGAGCTGCGACGCGACATGGCCGTGGCCCAGGCCCGGCGCCAGGACTCTCTGGCTCGCAAGGAGAAGATCGACGCCCAGCGCCAGACGGTGGTCGACGAGCAGAGCGAGATTGCCCGCGACCTCGAAACCAAGACCATCCACAAGGAAGGGCTGGTGACCCGCCTGGCCGATGCGGAGACCCACCACCAGCAGCTCACCGAAACTTTCGACCGCATCCAGGCGGAGTTCGAGGCGTCCAAGGAAGAACGCGAGGCATTGCGGACGGCCGGCGCCGGGCGCCGGGGCCGGCTCGACCTGCTCGAGGAACGCCTGGAGTCCCACAACCAGGAAGCCTCCCGGGTCCGGAGCCAGATCACCTACACCGAGGAGCAGATCCAGGCCTGGACCCAGGAAGGCGGAGTCCTGGAACGCCGGCTACTCGAGCTACAGGACTCCATGGAAACCGCCGAGCGCGAGCTCCAAGCCGCTCTCTCGAGCCGGGCGGGGGCCCAGGATCGAGTGATCGCGCAGCAGCGGGTTCTCGACGGTGCCCGCGAGGAGATGCGCGGCCTCGAGGAAGAAGTCCAGAAGACCCGAACCCACCGCGACGAGCTGCGCGCACGGATCGAAACCCTGCGGGTCGACCGCGCGGGTCAGAAGCAGGACGCCGAGCACCTCGCCTTCACCTACCTGGAAGAGTTCCAGCTCTCCCTGCCCGGCAGCCTCGAGCGCCCGGAGCTGGCGAAGATCTCTCTCGACATCGCCGAAAGGGCTCGGATCTCGGCCAGAGAGGCCGCAGAAGAACGAGCCGCGAGCGAGGAAGCGGCGGAATCGATCCACGGAAACGACTCCGAGGACGCTGCGGCCGCCGTCGAGACTCCGCCCGAAGGTTTCTTCGCCGATGCGGAAGCCTCCGACGGCGGGGCCGAGGCAGAGGCGGGCGGTACGGAGGAAGCCGAGGCAGCGGCGGAGGATGCCGACGACGAAACCGGCGGAGAGGCCGAGCTCCAGCCGATCGCGGAGGACGAGGCCGAGATTCCGTCCCTCGACGAGTCGACCCTGGCGAAGCTCGAGAGCGACCTCGCCCGTGCCAAGCTCGTCATCGAGAGGATCGGCCCGGTCAACGTGCTGGCTGCCGACGAATACGACGAGCAGAAGGAACGCCTCACGTTCCTCAAGACCCAGCGGCAAGACGTGGCCACCTCGGTGGAGAACCTGAAGAACACCATCCGCGAGATCAACGAGGCCTCGAGCGAGCGGTTCCGGGAAACCTTCGACACGGTCAATCGCACCTTCGGGCAGACATTCACCCGGCTCTTTCGTGGCGGCGAGGCGGAGATGCGCCTCTTCGACGAGGACGACATCCTCGAGACCGGCATCGAGATCATGGCCCGGCCACCAGGAAAACGCCCGCAGAACATCAATCTGCTCTCGGGTGGGGAGAAGGCCCTCACCGCCATCGCCCTGCTCTTCGCCCTCTTCCAGAGCCGCCCTTCGCCGTTCTGCATTCTCGACGAGGTCGACGCCCCTCTCGACGACGTCAACGTGCTGCGTTTCGTCGAGACCTTGCAAGAGATGGCCCAGGACACCCAATTCCTGGTGGTCACCCACAACAAGCTCACCATGGAGGTGGCCTCGTATCTCTACGGTGTGACCATGGAAGAGCGAGGGGTCTCGAAGCTCGTCTCGGTGCAGATGGAAGACATCCATCCCGCCCGAGAAAAAGAGGCCGTACCCGCCTGAGCGGTCCGGCGAACGCGCCTACTCTCCGTGGCGGGCCAGGTACGCTTTTTCGATCAACACCGGCTCCACGGGGCGGTGGAACGCCACCTCCCCTTCCCACTGCTCCTCCACCGCGACCTCGGCGATGCGATCGAGCACGTCGAGCCCCTCGAAGAGCAAGCCGAAAACGGCGTAGTTGCCGTCGAGGTGGGAGCGCACGGCGTGACAGATGTAGATCTCGGTCGAGCCGCTGTCGGGGTCCGAGTCCCGGGCCAGGCCCAGGGCACCGACCACATGGGGATGCGCCCCGAACTCTCCCGGCACCCTGGGCTGCTCGTTTTCGCCGCCGTCGCCCGCCTGGATCACATGCCCGGCGACCACTCGATAGAATGGCAGCCCGTCATAAAATCCTTCCTGCAGCAATCGCCGAAAATTGGCCACCGTACGGGGCGCTGCGTCGGCGAAGAGACGAAATTTCATGGTGCCCATGGAGGTCTCCAGGACCGCAATCTCCTCCCCGCTGGCCGGTAAATCGTTCTCCGCGCCGGCCGCGTTCGAGAGACCCGGAAACACGAGACACCCCAACAGCGCCGCCAGAACCGGCCCCGAGAACCAGGAACGAGACTCCGCAGAGAGACTTTCGAGCATGTTTTCTCCTCCGTTCAGGTTGGATCCATTGTACAGAACCGCCCATCGACCCCTACTCCGAACGAGTCCGAGGGCCTCCGCCGCCGCCGGGCTCCTGATCGTGCTCACCCTGCTGCTGGCCTCCGACGGCCGAGCCGCCGATCCCGAGCGGGCGACCGCGGACCGAAGGCAGCTGACCCTGCTCGTCACCTCCGGTCTCTCGGGGCGTCTCGAAGCGGAAGCGAAGGCCGCCGCGGAAAGCGAGCAGGCAACCGACCCTCGGGTCGGGCCGGTAGAGAACCGGACCATCGAAGCGGTGGTCGCCAAGGTGCGGCAGCTGGCCGAGGCCGCCCGCGTGCGAGGCCATGGCGTGGCGATCATCGACGCCGGGCGGACTCTCGCCCCGTACGCCGAATCACGGTTCGATGCCGGGACCACCATGGGCGAGGTGCTGGCGGCCGCCGGGGTGCAGGCCTTCGTGCCCGACCCGATCGACCTCGACCTGCGGGCGTCCGGCTCTTCGAACAAGGCCGTCGTCGACCTCGCCGCGAGCGGCTCCTTCTGCGTATTGCGGGGCTTCTCGGGTGCCACCGAAGGGCTCGGCAGACTCGACGAGGTGGCGGTGCTCTCGCCGTTTCCGGACCTCGACCTGCTGGTGGCCGGGCGGCTCGACCCGACCTATCTCGACGACCTCTCCCGGCAGTCCACCGAGCTGTTGCCCCTCGCCCTCGGCGAGGTCTTCGAGCGGGCCGATCCCGAGCGCCGCGCCCTGCGCCTCGCCGTCTCTCACGCCTGGGCCCAGGACGGCACCATGACCGGGCGCGAAGAAACGTGGGACCTGCTCGAGAGCGAGGCCCCGATCGACCTCGTGCTCGACCCGGATCTCGGTCGAGACCTGGTGATCCGGCGGCTCCGGAAATCCGACTCACTGTTCCTCGTGGGCCGGCGCCACGAGTTCGGCGACCCGTGGACGGTGGCAGAGATCACCCTCGACCTGCGACGGCACGAGGGTCGCTGGGCACCGGAGCTCGCACAGCTCGAAATCCACCAGATCGAGCCGTCCCCTCCCCACGACACGGTTCTGGCACAGAGAATCCTCGACCACCTCCACGACTTTCGTACCACCGGCGGGAAACGATTCCCCAAGGGAGCAGCTTCTCCGGAATCCTTCAGCGAGCTCCGGCAGCTCGTGCTCGAGACGATGCGAGAACGCGCCGTCGCCGAGGTGGCGATCCTCAATCGCGGTGCTCTGCGCAACGTGGCGGACTCGAAGATCGACTGCTGCCCGTTTCAGTACGAGACGGTCCAGCGGCTGCTGTCGATCGATCAGTTCCTGGAGGTAGGCGAGATCACCGGCGAGCAGCTTCGTGCCCTGTACGAAGAAAGCACGGAGCGGGTCGACGACCAGGGCCAGCCACGCCCCAACGCCCTCTTGTTCGCCGGGCTGAGCGCGGTGGATTCGAAATTCGAGGTCAACGGACGCGAGCTGCGAGAGACAGACGACTACCGGGTGGTGACCACCACCTTTCTGGGCCGCGGAGGCGACAACTACCCCATCCTCACCGATCTCGAAGGCGAGGTCTTGAAGAATGCCGAAGGCAAGCCTCTCGAGGTTCGTGACGAGGTGGTGATCCCTCGGCTCGAACGGCCGGAAGACGCCTTCGTGGACCTACGCGGCAAGGGCCTCTGGCGGTTCGGAGTCGACAGGCTGACCTTCAGCTTCGACGGGGTCGACACCTCGGCCGATACCGCCTATCAGGGCGTCAGTGACTCCCGGGCCAACGCCGGGGACAGCTCGACCCTGCACTCGACCCTCGAGCTACGGGCCGACCAGGAATGGAATCATTTCTCGTGGGAGAACCTGCTCGAGGCGCGGCTCCGACTGGTCGACGACGACGATGGCGCCGTGAACGAGGCGGAAGACGATCTCCGTTTCGAATCCTCGGGGGTCTTCACCAAGACCCGATGGCTCGGCGCCCGGCCCTACGCCTCTTTCATCTTCGACTCGGAGCTGCGGCCCAACCGCAACAGCAACGACGAGCTCCTGCCCCATCAGCTGGAGCTCAATCTCACGGGTGGGCTGCGCTGGAAGCTGCGGCGATGGCCGCAGATCCGGGTCGGCTGGCAGGCCCGGCGGCAGAAAGATGCGGAAGAAGCCGATCTCTTCGGGGTCTTCGGCGAGGCGGAATGGAGCTGGCCCCTGGGAGAGAACGGGCCGGAGCTCGTGGGAAATCTCTACACCGAACGCATGGTAGATTCCACCCGGACGCTCGAACGCCTCGATCTCGAGGTCGAGCTGCTCTTCGAGATCACCGAGCATCTCTCATTGTCTCCGGCGTTCAATCTCTACCTGTACGCGGATTCCCGCCTGCCCGGCCACGCCGAATACCGCCGATTCTCCATCGGCCTGACCTACCGGTGGAGCGGCAAGTACCAGCGCCGCTGAAACCCGGAAACCGGAACCGACCATGCCGACCACCACCACGCTCTCTCACACGATGCTCCTGCCCCTCGAGGAGCTCCGGGCCGCTCGCGATCGGGTTGCACCCACGGCCCACCTGACCCCGGTGCTCACCTCGCGGTACTTCGACCGGGCGAGCGGCGCCGAGCTCTTCTTCAAGTGTGAGAGCTTCCAGAAGGGTGGGGCCTTCAAATACCGGGGAGCCACCAACACCCTCGCCTGCCTGAGCCCCGAGGAGAGGAGCCGTGGGGTGGTGACGCATTCCTCCGGGAATCATGCCCAGGCGGTGGCCCTCGCCGCTCGCACCTGGGGATGTGAGGCGTATGTCGTGATGCCCAGAGCCTCCCCGGCGGTGAAGATCGCCGCGGTCGAGGAGTACGGCGCCCGAGTCACGCTGTGCGAGCCCACCCAGGCGGCCCGCGAGTCGACCACACGACAGATCATCGACGAGACCGGCGCCACCCTGGTCCACCCCTACGACGATCCCCGGATCATCGCCGGCCAGGCGACGGCCGCCATGGAGCTCTTCGAGCAGGCCGCGGATCTCGACCTGGTCGTGACCCCGGTGGGAGGTGGCGGCCTGCTCGCCGGCACGGCCCTCGCGGCACACTATCTCTCGCCTCGCACCCGGGTGTTCGCCGGAGAGCCCGCCGGAGCCGACGACGCCATCCGCTCTCTCGAGGCGGGAAGCATCCAGACGGTCTCCTCTCCCCACAGCGTGGCCGACGGCCTTCTGGCCAGGCTCGGCGAGCAGACCTTCCCCGTCATCCGGGAGCTGGTCGAGTCGATCGTGCGGGTCTCGGATGCCGAGATCCTGCGGGCCATGCGCCAGGTCTTCGAACGGATGAAGCTGGTGATCGAGCCCTCTGCCGCGGTTCCCCTCGCGGCGGTGCTGTCGGGCCGGCTGCCGGTCGCCGGTCGGCGCGTAGGGATCATCCTCACCGGCGGTAACATCGACCTCGGCGGTGTGGATTGGCGGTCCGTGTGACATACTCCCCCTCATCCATGCAAGGACTCCGACCGCGATCGAATTCTTTTCTCGGAATCGTTCATGCCTCCAGCTGAGACTCCTTCCCTACCCCGAGTAGCGTTCCACGGCGTGCCACCCCTCGCCGAAGGGGCCCGAGCCCTTCCCGGCTCCCGATTCTCGACGGCGCGAGAGCGGATCCGATGATCGACCCACCTTCGGCTCCTCGGTTCGCCATCGACTCCTCGGCCCTTCTGGCCATGATGCAGGATGCCCCGGGCGGCTCCCTGGTGGGAGTCAAGCTGCACCACTCCGCCATCTCGGCCCTCAACCTCTCGCAGGTGCTCGAATACTGCTGCGAGCACGGGATCGAGGCCGAGGGAATGGTGGAGAACCTGGTCGCCCTGGGCCTGCGGATCGAGCCCTTCGGACTCGACGATGCCCGCAAGGTGGCAGAGATCACGCGGGAGAATCCCGGGTCTTCCCTCGGCCTCGGCGATCTCGCATGCCTCGCCCTCGCCGCTCGTCTCGAGGTGCCGGCTCTCACCGCGGACCGCTCCTGGCTCGAAGTCGAGATCGAAGTCGAGATCCGGGTGCTGCGCTAGCTAGTCCCGGCATCCAGACTCCCTGGTTTCCCGTACTGTCTCGAGGAAATCCTCACGAGCTTTTTTCTGCAGCCGGTGCCGTTCGTCCGCCGAGGGCCCGGACGCCGAGCTCGCCCCGATCAACCAACTTGCTGCTCCGGCCTGCTACCGGAAGCAGGAAACGGAGAAACTCGCCCATGTCTCGAAGAGCTGCTTTCTTCCTCTCTCTCACCCTCCTGCTCGCCCCGCTGTGTTTCCTCGCCCCGCCCGCCGAGGGGCAAGACCGATTCGCCGATGCGGAGATCAAGACCCATGCCGTCGCCGAGGGGATCTACATGCTGGAAGGTGTGGGCGGCAACCTCGGGGTCGCGGTCGGAGACGACGGTGTCTTTCTCGTCGACGACCAGTACGCTCCCCTGACGGAGAAGATCAAAAAGGCCATCGCCGCCCTGTCGGACCAGCCGATTCGTTTCGTGCTCAACACCCACTGGCACGGCGACCACACGGGTGGCAACGAGAACCTGGGAGAGGCAGGCGTGTTGATCGTGGCTCACGACAAGGTCCGCGAGCGGATGAGCGTCGAGAACTTCAACGAGCTGTGGGACCGCACCACCCCGCCGGCCGACCCGGGCGCCCTGCCGGTGGTCACCTTCTCGGACTCCGTCACCTTCCATTTGGGCGACGAGGAGATCCACGCCTTTCACGTGCCTCCCGCCCACACCGACGGCGACTCGATCATCCACTTCAAGACCTCCAACGTGGTGCACATGGGTGATCTCTTCTTCAACGGCATGTATCCCCTGATCGACGTCTGGAGCAACGGCTCGGCCACGGGATATCTCGCCGCCATCGACCAGGGGCTGGCCCTCATGGACGACGAGACCCGTGTGATCCCGGGGCATGGTCCCCTCTCCGACAAGAAGGGGCTCCAGGGTTTCCGCGACATGATCCGCACCGCGCACGACCTGGTGAAGACACACGTGACGGCCGGCAAGAGCCGCGAAGAGATCGTGGCCGCCAAACCTCTCGCCTCCCTCGACGAAACCTGGGGCCAGGGTTATTTCGATGCCGACAGCTTCGTGACCATGCTCTTCGAGAGCCTGCAGCGAGAGTAACGATTCGCCGCTCGACCGAAGAACCTCACGCTGCGGAATCCTCCCGCCGCCGAAACCTGGAGCCCGGGGCTTGGCTCGCTCTTCCGAATGTAGTATGGTGGGAATGCGGTATTGGACTCTAATTTTCGGAGAGCGAGAGAGAGAATGCTTCAGGATTCGGCGCGGGTCGGACCGGTGTGGTCGGCTTGGATACTGGTCTCCCTTCTGATTCTGGTCCCCGAAGCCACCGCGGGCACCGGGGCCGAGCCCGACGATTTCAGCCCCCTCGAGCTATATTTCATCTCCACCGATTTCGGACCCCAGGCGATCGCGACCTGCAGCACCCAGGCGTGTTACGACGAGCCCTTTACCGAGATCGCCGACATCTCCCGGGTCTACTGCGACACCACCCCTGGCGCGATTTCCGGCGCGGTGGGGTATGCCCCCGAGGGTTGTGTGCGCTGGTGGGAGGACCAGGGAGACCACGATTGTGGCCTGTGCGGTACCGGCGAGCAGTCCGACGAATGGATTCGCGGACACAAACATGGCCAGGACGACCTGCAGAAACCGGCCTACGTCTCCAGCTGCCTGCACGGAAAGCCCTGCGCCCGGATTTCGACCGTCGCCGAGATGGGCCCCAACGCGACCCAGATCGCCTGTCTCGAGCTCGAGACCAACGATACGGTACGGGTCGACGGCGACTTCAGCCTGTTCTTTCTCGCCGCCCCGCGAGACCAGCCGGCGGATTGGTGGTACTTCGGCACCTCCAACAACGGCCTCCTCCACAGCGTGGCCGACGACTCTCTGTACTTCCGGGCCGACGCAACCCAGCTCTTCCAGCTCAGCACGCCCGGAGCGATGCCACCGATCGGCTGGCACCTGATCGAGGTGCATCGCGATACCGCCGGCCGCTTCGAGGTATGGATCGATGGCCGTGATCGCACCTTGCCCGGCTTGCCGGCCAACTCCGCCAGCTACTTCCACCGGTACCTCGGGGCCCAGAACTGCAACGGCACCAGCGAGGGCATGGTGGGAGACATCGCCACCTTCCTTCTCTACTCTCGACGTCTCGGCTCCGCCGAATCCCGACAGGTTCGCGAATATCTCGACGACCTCTTCCAGTTCACCCGCTTCTTCAGCGACGGGTTCGAGTCCGGTGACCTCGCGGCCTGGTCGAGCCACTCGACACCCTGAGACCCACTCTCGAGACAGCGGATCCCCGACCAGGACACAAGACATGCACGGACTTTTTTCTCTTTTGCTCCATCCCCGGAACCTGCTTCGCGGCACCTGCTGCTGGCTGCTCGTCCTCCTGCTCGCTCCTTCGGCAGCCCAGGCGCAGAAGCGGGGATATGTCGGTAGAGCCTGCGGGCTCGATATGAACCGCAACGGGATCATCGGAGAGCCGGCGGGAGCCGATCCGCTGGTCGAGCCGGGAGACTGCAACGTCTGCGACGGTGGTCCTTCCCATCCCACCCACCCGGCCACCGGTACCCCCGACCCCGACGGCGACGGGGTGGACGAAGACCTGATCTACGTCGACGCCCAGGCCGGCAACGACAGCACCGGCGACGGCACCGCCCTCGCTCCCTACCGGACCGTCGGTTTCGCTTTCTCGATGGCCGACGGCCCCGCCGACGGTGCCGAGGACATCATCTGTTTTCGCGGAAACTCCCAGGAGATCAACCTCTCGCCTCCTCCCGGATTTCGCGGTCTGGAGACCACCTACGAGGTGGAGGCCACGGGCAGCGAGGAACGGAGCTGGCTCTACCCTTCGCACCCGGCGATGCTGGTGGGCTGGGATCGCGACGACGACGGTTGCTACCCGCCCTACGACGACGGCCAGCGAGACACCGCTCGGTGTGGCACCAGCGGTGATCTCGCACGCTTTCACGGCCCGACCGCCGCGGCGATTCGCGCCTTTGCCATCGATCCCGACGTCAGTTACCTCGAGATGGCTCATTTCAAGGTCGACGACTACGGACGCGCTACTTCGTCCACCAGCTCGGGGTTCATCAAGTTCGCCGCGAGCTCGACCCACGAGCACCTCTACCTGCACGACCTGGAGCTCTTCCGGATCAACGGCGAACGGTCGCACGACTCGTCGGTGATCGCCATCGACCTCTTCAACACCAACCTGCACTGGGTGAGCTTCGAAAATCTCCTCTTCGACGAGAACGGCGGCTGGTTCGTACGCGGTGTCCCTCACCAGGGAGAGGGTGGCAAGGCCGACGCCGGCCCCCTCCGCTGGCAGAACATCACCCGGATCATGCTCGGAGACCATCTCGGCGGCACGACCAGCTTCAAACCCTGGGGCTACATCACCGGTGTCGAGGTGCTCGACTCGATCTGGGATCTGAACGTCGACGAATGGACCCCTCTACCCGGCACCGGCAACGCCACCATCACCTTCGTGATCCAACAGTGCAACCAGGACTGGGTGTTGCGCAACAACGAGATCATCGATTTCTGGGGCGGCATCCGGGTCGACGGAGCCTCCGAGGGATTCTGCGACAACGCCGACGCCCGACCCACCGAGAACATCGTGCTCGACGGCAACATCCTCCGCAACACCTACTCCGAATGGGATTTCGGCCATTTCGGAATCTCCATTCAGGGGGAGGATCCGGGCAGCAACGAGGGAGATGTGGCCGGCGAGGTGGTAGGTAGTGTCACCATCACCAACAACTTCCTGTCGTCGGTGGGCGCAGGCGCCTGGGAGTCCTGCATCAGCGCATACCCCGGCAACGATGCCGCCCCGGTACCGGGCGAGATCAAGATCATCAACAACACATGCTTCGGCCCCATGCGGCGCGACGAAGGCGCCGGGATCCTGATCGGCGCCACGGTCGACGGCGCTCCGCAGTTCCAGACCTTCATGCAGCAGCGCTACGAGGTGAAGAACAACATCATCGCCGGTCTCGCCGACAACGACCACAACATGCTGCTCGGCTACATCCCCCAGATCCTGCGCGCCAACTTCAACATCTACGATCAGGCGGGCCGCTACGCGCTCTGGATCGGAGGCCAGCTGCTCGGGCACGGAGAGCTCGCCGGCTGGCAGACCGAGATCGGCCGGGAGGCGTCCTCCGCCGAATGCGACCCTGCGTTCGCCAACGCTTCCAGCGGCAATTTCCATCTCACCGGCCGCGACACCTGTGCCCGGGAGTCGGCCCAGAACCAGACCGCCACCACCCCGAGAGATATCGACGGCGATCCCAGGCCAGCCTCGGGTCGTTGGGACGCCGGGGCCGACGACAGCCGACGCATCTTCGCCGATGGCTTCGAGGCGGGAAACACCGCCCTCTGGAGCCAGGCCTCCCCCGGCGGCTGACGGCCGCGGGAGACCTCCCGGCAGCCTCTCTCGCCGGGAATCAACGCGAGGCGCTGCTTCCGCCGGGCAGGAGCCCGCCCGCGGCCAGGGCCTGCTCGAGATCTTTTCTCCCAGCCTCCGACAGTGGCAGGAGAGGCCGCCGCGGGTCGCCGCCGGTGAGGCCCAGCAGCTCCAGGGCCGTCTTGAGACCCGCGATTCCATGCTCTGCCGTGACCTTGTGAGCGATCGGGGCCTGCAACTGGTGCAGCCTCCGCGCTTCTTCGTGGTCGCCAGCGAGCACCGCGGCACGGAGCCGGGTGCAGACCTCCGGAAGCACGCAGGCCACGGCGAGAATGCCGCCCACCGCACCGAGAGCCAGGGCCGGATAGAGGATGCCCGCATTCCCCACCAGCACCGCGAAGCCCTCGGGCACCCGGCGTAGGGTGTCTCCCAGGGCCGAGAGATTCCCGGAGCTGTCCTTGACTCCGACGATGTTCGGATGACCGCTCAGCACGCCCAGGCTCCGAGGGGAGATCACCACCCCGGTGTTCTGGGGCACGTTGTACACCAGCACCGGAATCGGCGAGGCATCGGCCACTTCGGTGAAGAAGCGCTCCAGGGCCTCGGCGTCCATGGAGCCCTTGTAGAAGTAGGGGGTGATCACCAGGGCCACCTCGGCGCCGGAAGCGGCGACGGCGCGGGTCTCGGCGATCGCGCCGGCCGTGGACAGGGCATTGACCCCCGCGATCAGCGTCTTGCCCGGCCCGCCGGCCGTTCGGATGATCTCCAGCACTTTCCGGCGCTCGGTCGCGGTCAGGTGCACCGCTTCTCCATTGCTGCCGAAGGCCACATAGCCGGCGAGGTCGGACTCGGCATAACGTGTGAGGTTGCGTTCCAGGCCTCCCGGGTCGAGCATTCCGTCGGCAGCGAAAGGGGTGGTCAGCGGAGGAAAGATCCCTCGCAGGTCTGGCGGCGAGCTCATGGCTCCCTCCGTCGCTCGGCCAGCGCCTCGCGCAGAGCCTTCACCAGGGCTTCGTCGACCAGGCCTGGCGGCTGGCCGGAGTGGTCGAGCCCTTTCTCGGCGCGGAAGGCGTCGACCGCTTCCACCGCTTCGGCATCGTACTCGCCCCATTCCTCTTCGAACTCGGCCATCACACCGCCGAGCTCGCGGACCATGGCCTGGAAAGCGTCGGGATCGCGCCGGCTCAGGGCGCGGTCGAACACCGGATCGGGAGATTCGGGAAAGGTCTCGAGATCGGGGCGGAAGAATCCCAGCTCGTGCAGCCCGCGCTTGAGCTCTACGACATCGGGCCCCCGGATTGCCGAGAACGAGCGCCAGCCCAGGCGCCTCCGGGTGCGGTAGTAGATCCGCTTCATCTCCGCCACCGGGTGCTCGTGCTCGCCGACGTCGATGGACACCGAGAGATGGTCTCCGCCCCGGCCGGGGTCGTCGGGATCGGCCACCCGGATCGCCGCGGATTGAAAGTTCCCCCAGCGTTTGTCTCCACCCTCTGCCTGCCCGGCCTCGAGGGCCAGGATCATCCGCTCGGCGAGGGGCATGCCGAGCCCGCGGGTGCTCTCGAAATGCTCGGCCACGGCGTCGACCACCTCGGGACCCACCAGAATGTTGCCCTGTACGGTGTAGTCCTCGCCCTGGCGGCTACCGGCCCAGGGGCTGTTCTCTGCTCCGGTATGGGCCGCGGTCCGACCCGACATGTCGATCAATCCCAGCTGCCGCAGCTCGCGCCCCGCATCGTCGGCCAGCAAACGTTCCAAAGCTTCGGCGGGCTCCATCCCCTCCTCCATCAAGTCGAGCCCGCGATGGCCGTATTCGACGATGGTCCAGCTCTGGGTCGCCACGGCGCCGACTCCGGCCCGAGCCCAGGGCACCGCCCGGCCGACAAAGGGCACCCGAGTCGTCACCACGACTCCGGACTCCCCCGTTGCGCGGTCGATGGCGCAGAGCGAGAAGGTCGCGTAGAACGGATTCCCTTGCGCATCGACCCGCACGCCATCGCGGGCGAACCGGGTGGCGGCGGCGGGACCGGAGGGTTCGGAAGCGCGCAGGCCCGAGGTGGGCAGAAGCAGCGGCAGGACCAGGACGAGGCCGAGGATCCTGCGTCCGAAACGCGGGGGATGAAATCGAGGAACATCAAGCATTCGAGCTCCGAAGAGAAGAGTTGAGGTGCAGGTCACGAGTCAGGAATCGGGGTTTCCAAAACTCTACCAGAGGCGCCCTCCTTCAGCCTCCGGCGGGCCGGAGCCATGTCTCCCGGCCAGGAGAAGCTCCCGGCTCCCGATCACGAAGCAGGCGGCCGCCAGCGCGAGAATCCCCACGGCACCCCAGGCCAGCAGGCCGCTCACGCTCAGCCCCCACAGCGTAAAACCGTGGCCGAGAAAAGCGCCCACGAGCCCGGCAGCGGGAGCCAGGAGCCAGGAGACAACCCGGAGAATCTTCTCCTCCAGGAGCCGAATGCGTCCGCCGGGCCACGAGAGGGTCTCGGGAGCGCCCCGCAGAAGAGCCTTCTGGCGCCGGATCCGGCGCCAGAAAAGGGAGAGGAGCCATCCGAGGGCCATCGCCTCGAGCACCAGCAGCGCGGCGATCACCTCGACCACCCCGGGTCCGATGTCTGCTCGCCGCGTCTCCAGGGGACCCCAGGTGGACAGGGGCAACTCGAACAGCTGGGCCGAGCCTGCCGCGGCCCAACTCGACCCGAGCAGCGCCAGCAGCAGCACCGGCCAGGTGCTTCGCCGGAGCGGCCGCGGCTCGACTCGCCGCCTCCGAGGGGCTGCGCTCATGGGGGAAAGATCTTGCCGGGATTCAGGAGGCCCTCGGGGTCCAGAGCCTTCTTGATCGACGCCATGACCCCGAGAGCCGGACCGTGCTCCAGGGGCAGGAAACTTCTCTTGCCCATGCCGACACCATGCTCTCCGGTGCAGGTACCCTCGAGCTCCAGGGCCCGGTGTACCAGTCGTTCGTGCAGGCGTTTGGCCTCGGCCAGCTCCTTCGGCTCCTCGTTGTCGACCAGCATCAAGAGGTGAAAGTTGCCGTCGCCGACATGGCCGACCAGGGGCGCCTGGAGGAAGCTCTGGTCGAGGTCTTCGCGGGTCTCGGCGATACATTCGGCCAGACGAGAAATCGGCACGCAGACGTCGGTGCTCCAGGCGCGGGCTCCCGGGCGCAGGGCGAGGGCCGCGTAATAGGCATTGTGTCGCGCCCACCAAAGGCGCTCCCGGTCCTTCTGCTCTCGCGCCCAGCGAAAACCGCTGCCCCCCGCCTCGCGAGCCAGTTGCCCGCTCTCCTCGGCCTGCTCTGCGACCCCCGTAGGGCTGCCGTGGAACTCGAAGAAGAGGGTCGGCTGCACGGGGTGGTCGGACTCCGACCAGCGGTTGACCGCTCCCATCATCACGTCGTCCAGCAGCTCGATTCGCGCCACCGGAACGCCGGATTGGATGACCTCGATGGCCGTATCCACCGCCGCTCCGAGGGTGGGAAAGGAGACCACTCCGGCGGACATCGCCTCCGGAAGGCCGGCGAGCCGCAAGGTCAGCCGGGTGATGATGCCGAGGGTTCCTTCCGAGCCGACGAAGAGCCGGGTCAGGTCGTACCCCGCCGAAGACTTGCGAGCCCGGCCTCCGGTGCGGATCACCTCCCCGCTCGCCAAGACCACCTCCAGGGAGAGCACCGACTCTCGCATCGTGCCGTACCGCACCGCCGCGGTACCGCTGGCCCGGGTCGCCGCCATGCCGCCGAGGGTGGCGTCGGCACCGGGATCGACCGGGAAGAACAGGCCGTGGCTCTCGAGATGGCGATCGAGCTGCTTGCGGGTCACACCGGCTTCCACCGTCGCATCGAGGTCTTCCGGGCGCACGGCGAGGATCCGATCCATCCGCGACAGATCGAGGCTCAAGCCCCCCTCGGGTGCCAGGACATGTCCTTCGAGGGACGACCCGGCACCGAACGGGATGAGCGGGAGCGACACCGCCCGGCAGATCCCGACGACGGCGACCACTTCCGCGGTGGTCTCCGGGAAGCAGACGCCGTCGGGTCGGAGGGGTTGCTGCCAGCTCTCGTCGGTTCCGTGGTGCTCCAGGGCAGAGGGGGTGGTGGTGAACCGATCCCCGAGCAGCTCGGCCAGGCTCGGGGCCGCCGCGGCCAGGGCCGAGGCGCTGCGGGTACGGGAGTGAAAGGCCGTGGTCAAGGCGTCCTCCGTGGGTGTCTTAGCTCGGTTTCCCAGTGTATCGAAACTCGCCCGGCCACCGGGAGCCGAACCGTGGGCTCCTTCGACACCTCCCCTTTCGGCCGATCGCCAGGTCGACATCGCAAGACTCGAGGTGATAAGTATCGGGGATCGAATCGAGGTGTGGGCGGCCGAGGCCGGCCGCACCGTCTCATTGGCCTCGTTCTTTTTTGCCGGCCGATACTCTCGAGAGGCCCAGAGCTCACCGAATCTCCGGGGGGGAGCTTCCGTTACTCGACGAGATGAGCTTTTTTCCGAGCACCCCTCGAACCCTCGAATCCCATTCCGACGAAGCACGCCTGGATCTGCTCCGCCATGGCCATCGGCTCATGGCCCAGCGTTCTCTACCCGGTATCTTCGCCTACCCCGTTGCCGCAGCGCTGGTGGTATGGGCGAGCAAGGTCGGCTGGTCGCAGAGCTACCCATCGACCCTGGCGGCCTCCATCGGCCTGCTCGCCCCTCTCAGGCTCCACCTCGCTCTGCGCGATATCCGCGAGCTGCGAGCCAGACCCCGGGTCTCGACGGCCTGGCAATATGTCTTGTTGCTCTCGACGGTCGTTCTCTTCACCGCGCTGTGCAGCCAGATCGTCCTGCAGGAGCCCTTCCAGGCTGCCGCTTCCCTGGCTTTCATGGCCTGTATCGCCTTCTCCAGCCTGGCGGTGATCATCTACGCTCCGGACCTGCATCTGCTGCGAATCTATGTCTTCGCCCTCACGGCTCCGATCCTGACGACTCTGCTCCTGCTTCGCGATGCCTCGGCCCACTTCCTGGCCACGGCCACCCTGGTCTACGCGCTCTATCTCTTCTATCTCGGACAGAACATGCACCAGAGATTCTGGTCGGCTCTGATCAAGGACAAGGAGCTTCGCCTTCGCCAGACCGAGCTCCTGGAGATCCGAGACGAGGTGCAGCGGGCGAATGTGGAGCTCGAGGAGATCGTGGCCGAGCGGACCCAGGAGCTGCGCAATCGCGAGCGTGATTACCGGGCCATCTTCGAAGCCGCCCACGACGCGATCCTGGTCTTCGAGCCCGAGCTCGAGCGGATTCTCACCGCCAATCAGCGGGCCTGCGAGATGTACGGCTTCCCCCTCGATGAGCTCGTGGGGATGTCGATCCTCGATCTCTCCAAGGACCCCGTCCGTGGCACTCGCAACCTGCGCTCCACCTTGCGGAAGGGCAGCTTTCATCAATTCGAGACGGTGCAATTCCGCAAGGACGGCTCGGAAATGGTGCTCGAGGTCAACGCTTCGGCCATCGAGTACCGCGGCAAGACGGCGGTGCTCAGCATCAATCGTGACGTCACCGAGCAACGCCGCACCCAGGCCCTGATCCTGGCCAAGAAAGCGGCAGAGGAAGCCAACGCCGCTCGCGGGCGTTTTCTCGCCACCATGAGCCACGAGATCCGCACGCCGATGGGGGCCGTCATCGGCCTGACGGACCTACTTCTCAAATCCGAGATCCAGGGTCAGGAACGCGAGTATCTCGAGACCATCCGGAGCTCTGCCGATGGCCTCCTGACCTTGATCGACGATATTCTCGATTTCTCAAAGATCGAAGCCGGCAAGCTCTCCGTAAAGGCGTCGGACTTCGATCTCCGGGCCCAGATCGAGCAGCTCGGCAGGCTCCTGCGGCCACGAGCGGAGGAAAAAGGAGTCGATCTACGCCTCGAGATCGCGGACAACGTTCCTCCGACGGTTCGTGGGGATTCGTCGCGCCTCCATCAAGTGTTGGTCAACCTTCTCGGCAATGCCGTGAAGTTCACGGCCGAAGGACATGTGGCTCTGCGCTGTCGGCGCCTGGAAGGCCCCGGAGCACGGATCCGAGTCGAGATCGAAGATACCGGCATCGGGATTCGGCCGGAGGCCCAGGGGCATCTCTTCTCCGCCTTTCAACAGGCCGAAGACTCCACCAGTCGCGACTATGGCGGCACCGGCCTCGGGCTGTCGATCAGCAAACGCCTGGTAGAGCTCATGGGAGGTGCGATCGGTTTCGAGAGCACGTTCGGCGAGGGCTCCTGCTTCTGGGTCGAGCTACCTCTGGAGTCCACCGCCGGAGCCCCGCTGCCAGCGCTCGAGGCGCCGGCTCCCGACACGCCGGAAACGCTCGCGAGCTCGGAGGCCCCGAAAGGGGAGCGTCGAGTTCTGCTCGCCGACGACAATGCCGTCAACCAGCTCGTGGCCCTCAGCCAGCTCAAGGCTCTCGGCTACGAGGCCGACGCGGTGGACAACGGGGTCGAGGTGCTCGATGCCCTGGCCAATCGCGACTACCACCTCGTGCTGATGGACTGCCACATGCCGATGCTCGACGGGTACGAGACCACCCGGCGCTTGCGAAGCCTTCCCCTGGGTAGCCACCTACCCATCATCGCGATCACCGCCAACGCGATGAAGGGCGACCGCGAGCGTTGTCTCGAGGCCGGAATGGACGACTACCTGTCGAAGCCTTTCAAAGAGCAGGAGCTGGCCGACGTTCTACGACGCTGGCTGCCGCGAGACCCGGGCTCGAACGCGAGTTGCATCGGGGCCTGACACCCAACGGGCAGAACCTTTCACCTCATCACTTTTTCTCGGACCTTCCTTCTCGGACCGAGGTTTGTGGTATTCTCTGAAGTATCTGCTAGTCCTCTTTTTTACACGTCGGTCTTCGTCACCTCGAGTCGAGGTGTAGCCGAAGACAGCTGCGTTCCGTTCCCGGAGCCGATTGTTTTTCTGTTCTGTTCCCGGAGACATCGGGTCGGTTTCGGCCGAGGTCTGCCATTCGGCAGCACCAGGCACGGCACCGTCCTTCGAGATCCGTCCGCGGAGATTCCCGGACAACCAACCCGTCTCTCGGAAAAGGAGAAAAGCCGATGCACTCTTCCCGCACCCTCGCCTTTTTGGCCCTGTTGTCGCTCGCCCTGCTGGCGACCTCTCTGCCGGCCTTCGCCGCGCAATCGCCGCCGACCCTGGTCGGACTCGCCAAGTCTCCGACACCCGCTGCTGCCGAGTCCTTCGACCAGATGCTCCTCCGGTATGGCGTCTTCGAGCTGGATCTGACCGCCGTCGAGCAGCAAGCTCGCTCGGGCCGCCTGTCGCTCCATCTCGGCAACCAGACCTTCGATCTCCTGCTCGAGCCCAACGATCTCCGGGCTCCGGGTTACCAGGAGATTCTCCGTGACGGAGACCAGGTGACCGTGCTACCCGAACGCGAGCTGGTGACCTTCAAGGGTGCCGTCGTCGGCGATCCCGAGAGCATCGTTCGGCTGACGATCGAGCCCGAGCGTCTGGTGGCCTACGTGAAGACCGCAGACGACTGGGTCTTCATCGACCCTGTTGCCGACTACGATCGCGGGGCCGATCGAGGAGACGTGGTGGTGTACCGCGACGCCGACGTCACCGACCTGGAGTCGGGCACCTGCGGCTCCGGACGTCTGCACCAGCATGCTCTCGAGGTCGAATCTCCGGCCACACCGCGCCTCCCCGGCGACCCCCAGACCATGGCCGCCAACACCCTCCAGGTGGCCAACGAGTGTGACGGCCAGTACTTCAGCAGCCACGGCAATCCCGGGTCCTTCAACCGCATGAGCGGCGTGCTCAACGCCGTCGACGGAATCTACGAGAGCGAGATCAATACCTCGATCTCCATCGTCGCCCAGCAGTGCTGGTCCAATGCCTCGACCGACCCCTACACCTCGCTCAATGCCTCGACCACTCTCAACCAGTTCCGCAACTGGTGGAACGCCAATATGGGCTCCACCAGCCGCGACGTGGCCCACCAGTTCTCGGGCAAGAATTTCAGCGGCAGCACCATCGGAATCGCCTGGGTCGGAGTGATCTGCAACAACCCGAGCCTCTCCTACGGAATCTCTCAGGATCTCAGCTCGAGCCGCCAGCGGCGTCGGCTCACGGCCCACGAGATCGGACACAACCTTTCGGCCGGGCACGACAACCAGTCACCGGTCTGCCCCGGCGTCTCTTGCAACGGTAGTGGTCCGTTGATGTGCTCTTCGATCCAGGGTGGCTCCAGCAGCGCCGCCGACGACTTCTCCAGCTGCTCCCGCAGCTCGATCAACAACCACATCTCTTCGGTCGGCTTCTGCCTCTGAGGCTCCTCGGAGCTACCGACGAAAAGGCGGCGGCCAGTCTCGTGCTGGCCGCCGTTCTTGCCTCTGTCCTCTCCAGAGGACGCTTTCACCACACTCTCGAGCGGCACCTCGGGGAAAGCAGCCCCCCGTTCCGCCCCTTCCCTCTCCATCCGGAGCCACCGGGCCTCTCCGCCCCGGCGTCCATCGACGCTCGGTGCAAATGGCGACAAGCGGTTTAGAGATCGACATTTACGCGGGATCTACTCGACGATCGACCTGGCCTGGAAAGAGACACCTCGTCGCTCGCCTCTCCGCGATCCGAACGATTCCGGAGAGATTACGGCCTCCCTTCCCTCGCGCTCCCGTGGCTGGCACGGTCCGTGCTTTACTCGACGACCAGCGCCTCATCGATTCCCGGGGCGCACAACAACGACGGACCCAGTGGAGAGCCAAACATGAATACCCGACACCTACTGACAGCTGGGCTGCTGACCTCCCTGCTCGTAACCGCCGGTCCTTCCTGGGCCAGCGCCGACACCGAAGCCCCGCCGGCCTTCGGCGACATCGTCGACGTCCGGGTCGTCAACCTGGAGGCCGTGGTCACCCGCAAGGGCGAGAAGGTCACCGGCCTGAGCGCCGATGACTTCACCCTCCTCGTCGACGGCAAGGAGACGCCGATCGAATACTTCAGCGAGGTCTCCGAAGGCCGTGCCGTGGCCCGCTACGGAGGCTCCGGAACCCTGCCCACCCTGCCGCCCGGGGAGGCCGTGGGTACCCGCTATCTCCTGTTCGTAGACGACTACTTCGCCATTCCCTCGTATCGCAACCGCCTCCTACGAGACCTTTCCGAGCAGCTGACGTTCCTCGCTCCCGAGGACCGCATGGCGATCGTCGCCTTCGACGGCGATCGGGTCGAGATGCTCTCGAGCTGGACCCGATCCCTGCCCCAGCTCCAGGCCGCCCTAACCCAGGCCACGAATCGACGGGCCTACGGTCTCCAGCGACGCAGTGAGCAGCGCCAGTTCGACAACCTCTTGCGCGCCAACACGCGGTTCGGCTTCGGAGGCAACCTCTCGACCGCCGACGGCCTCGACCTCCAGCGCGGCGACGAGATCTCCTGGCAGGTCTCGCGGGTCGTGGGCGGCGCCACCTCCGCGCTGCGAGCCTTTGCCCGGCCCCAGGGGCGGAAGGTCATGCTCCTGGCATCCGGCGGCTGGCCCTTCGGCTTCGAATGGGTTTCCGGCTCCTTCTCCAACTCCGCCTTCCTCTACGGAAGCCGGCTCGGAGAGTCTCTGTTCCGGCCTCTGGTGGAAACCGCCAACCGACTCGGATACACCCTCTACCCGATCGACCTCAACAACAGCCAGCTGATCCACCGCGGCAGCGCCGAGTTCGGCAACCTCGCGTTTGCCGAGTATGTCGCCGATCGCGACCTGGAGCGGGACTGGTTCGAGGAAGATTCCCTCGTCTACCTGGCCGACGCCACCGGTGGTCTGGCCTTTCTCGACGGGGCTCGCAGCGCCTCCCTGGAACGGGTGGTCGAAGATACCCGCGCCTACTACTGGATCGGGTTCACTCCGGATTGGCTCGAGAACGACCAGCGCCACAAAGTCGAGCTGGTGGCCAAGGGCAAGGGACTGAAGGTCCGCTCTCGGCGCTCGTTCTCCGACCTCTCCCGCCAGAGCGAGAACGATCTCCTGGTCGAGAGCGCCCAGCTCTTCGATCTGCCGTTGCCCGGGGGTGAGCTCGGCGTCTCTGTCGGCACGCCGAACAAGGCCGGTTTCCGCAAGGTGGTCTTGCCCGTGCGGCTAGAGATCCCGCTCGACCTGGTGACGGTCATCCCGCAGGGCGAGGGCTACGCGGCACATCTCGAAATGCGTGTCGCCGCCACCGACTCGGAGGGCGACCGGGCGCCGGTCTCTTCCCAGCCCATCGAAATCCGCGGCGCACGGACCCCGGGCGAAGAGAGTGTCGCCGTCTTCGACACCCAACTGCGCCTCCGCCGCCAGCCCCACCGGGTCCTGATCTCCGTCTACGACCCCCTGTCGGGCAACCTCATCTCCAAGCGCTTCGACGTCAGCCTCTGAGCTTCCGTACGATCGTCCAGACCGCCGAGGGCACCTCCATTCGAGGTGCCCTTTCTCTTTGAACGGGAGGCCGGGTTACACTGAGTGCAGCTTCAATCTTCCTACGAATGGCGATGCATGCTCTCTCTGCGTTGGCTCCTCACGCTCCAGATACTTTTCCTGACAGGTCTCTCCTTCAGCTCTCCGGCCGTCGCCGAGGTCGAGCGGCTCGAGCTGGAGAGCCGGGGGACGGTAGCCGGCGGCCGAGCCTTCGGCCCGGTAGGGCCGTACGAGAAGCTGGTCGGCACGGCGTTTTTCGCCCTCGACCCGAAGGCGCCCGCGAACCGGCAGATCGTCGATCTCGACCTGGCCGCGAAGGGTAAGGACGGCAAGGTACGCTTCTCGGCGGATGTGTACGTGCTGCGGCCTGTGAAGCCGGAGCGGGGCAACGGCGCGTTGCTCCTGGAGGTGCCCAACCGCGGAGGCAAGGCGGCGGTGCGCTCTTTCCACCGGGGGGCACCGAGAACCTTCGACCCTACCACGGCCGAGGACTTCGGCGACGGCTTCTTGATGCGCCGTGGCTTCACCGTCGCGTGGGTCGGATGGCAGGCGGACCTGCCCTACGGCGACGACCTGCTGCGCCGCTCCCGGGTGCCGGCCGAGAGCCCGTTCGCTCCGACCGGGTGGGTGCGCTCGGACCAGGTCTTCGCCGAGCCCGCGGACGTTTTGCCGCTCGGGCACCGCGGGCACGCGGCCTATCCCGCGGTGGGCCTCGACGATCCGGCCCACGTCCTGACGGTCCGCGGGCAGCGCCTGGGGCCCCGGCGCACGATTCCCCGCGATCGCTGGTTCTTCGCCCGCCGCTCTCGGAAGGGCTGGATTCCGGACCCACGCTGGGTCGGCCTCGAAGGAGGATTCGAGCCGGGCAAGATCTACGAAGTGGTCTACCGTGGCGAACGCGCCGAGGTGGTGGGGCTCGGCCTGGCGGCGGTGCGAGACCTGGCGTCCCTGGCCCGCAACGGCCCGCCAGGGCCTTTGAAGAGCCGCAGAGTGCTGGGCCTCGGTATTTCCCAGTCCGGGCGATTCCTGCGCCATCTCCTCTACCAGGGGTTCCACCAGGACACCGAGGGGCGTCAGGTGTTCGACGGGCTCCTCGTCCACACCGCCGGGGCCGGCCGTGGCTCGTTCAATCACCGCTTCGCCCAGCCCTCGCGCGACGGGCATCCCTTCTCTTCGTTCGTCTACCCGACCGATCTCTTCCCGTTCACCGAGCGGCCCCAGCACGATCCCGTGCTCGATCGCACGGAGGGTCTGCTGCCTTCCGCAAACGCTCCACGACCGAAGATCTTCTTCACCCATACCGGCTACGAGTACTGGGGGCGCGCCGCCTCCCTGATCCACACCTCGGTCGACGGAGCCCGGGACGTGGCCCCGGCGCCGGAGACCCGGATCTACCACTTCGCCTCGACCCAGCACTTCGTGGAGCCCTTTCCCCCCACGGCCGCCGAGGCCCGATACCCGGCGAACCCGGCCGACTTCTTCTTCGCCCTGCGGGGCCTGCTCGTGGCCCTCGACCGTTGGGTCGCTGCGGGAGAGGATCCGCCACCGAGCCGCTTTCCCCGCCGGGTC
>CAZMEL010000106.1:0-23408 GCA_964565225.1 uncultured Thermoanaerobaculia bacterium
GACGAAGAAGTGATCCTGCGGATCGAGGACAACGGGATCGGGATCGAGCCGGAGCACCAGGAGCGGATATTCGGCCTCTTCGAACGCCTGCATCCCGCCCTCGACGGCAGCGGGCTCGGCCTCGCCCTGGTGCAGAAGATCGTCGAGGTGCACGGCGGCCGGGTGTGGGTGGAATCACCCGGCAAGGGCGCGGGTAGCACTTTCTTCGTGGCCCTGCCGGCGGCACCTGCCGTGTAGCCGGGGGGAGCACGTCGCAGCCTACGCGATCAACCGGCCACCACGGCTCGTTTTCTCTCCTGGCGGCCATCGATCAGGGCGTCGAGGTCTTCGAAGGTCACTCCGAGGCGCTCGGCGGTGGCTCGGGCCAGAGACGACTCGGCCACGCCGGGCAGGAACTGGTAGGTGGAGCAGAGGTCCGCAGAGGATTCCACCTGCAGGAACTCGAGGTCGCCGATCGGTGGGGCGGCTTCGAGGCTGCGGGCGAAGTCGAGGAAGTGGGTGCTGATGAAGGCCAGAGTGTCGAGCCGGCCGAGGAGACGCACCACCATCTCGAAGATTTCCGTGCCCTCCGACGGATTGGTGCCGGAGCAGAGCTCGTCGAGGATCACCATCGAGGGGGAGCCCACGGACTCGAAGAGGCTGCGAATCCGCATCAGCTCACGGCCCAATCGCCCTTCGGCCTGGTCGGCGCTCTCGTTCTCGACGAGGGAGACGAAGAGACCCTTCACCAGCGGGAGCTCCGCCTCGGCCGCGGGCACGAAGAGGCCCGATTGCGCGAGCAGCTGGGTCAGCCCCACGGTCTGCAGCAGCCGGGTCTTGCCGCCGGAGTTCGGACCCGTGATCAAGGTGATCGGGTGAGGGCCGGAGCTCTCCAGGTCACAGGGAACGGGCTTCGAAGACTCGGAGAGAAGCAGGGGATTGAAGACCCGGCGCAGACGGACCCGCTGGCTGTTGAAAGACGGGAGCTCGGCCGCCAGGCCCTGCTCGGCGGCTCGGCGGCGGAACTCCAGGGCGGCGAGATAGAACTCGAGCTGGCCCATCAGCTGCACCAGGGGAACGAAGGCCGGCGCCACCTGGGTGTAGACCTGGCTCAGCAGACGATTGACGATCTCCCGGTGGCTCAACCGGTAGCCGTGGAAGACCACCGCTCGCAGGCGGATGAGGAAACGTTTCCAGGGCGGGGTGTAATAACGGTTCTTCGTGTCTTCCCGCAGCTCGAGGATCTCCAGCTCCTTGACCTCACCGTCGGCCCCGATATCGAGAGACACCCGGAGGTTGGCGCTGCGCTGCTCGTAGTCGAGCAGGTCGGACATCAAATGGTATTCCTTCGAACGCCGGATTTCCTCGCCGCTGCCGTGCAGTCGCGAAAGGCCCGAACGGGCGTCGGCGAAGTCGCGCACCATGGCCTCGACCACCCGCCACGTCTGGCGGAAGATGTCGAGCCGGTAGGCGTTGATGTCGAGCTTGGCGGCGTGGTCCGGCGCCTTGAACATCGACAATAACTGGGAGAGCTCCAGGTACAGGTCTTTCGCCTTGCGTGCCAGCTCCGGCGACGCGAGGAGCTCGCGCAGAATCTCTTGCCGAAACTCGACCTGATCGACTTCTGTAGGGGGATCGATGAGGATCCGGTGGAAGAAGGCCTGGTTGACCGGAAAGCGGACTCCATTGAGCTCCAGGGTGAAGCTCTCCCGGATCAGATCCTCGAGAAAGAGATCCTCTGCGAACAGGCTCGGCTCCCAACCGTGACCCACGGCCTCGAGCTGCCCGAGATGGTGGTCCAGCCCCTTGGCCGCCTCCTTGCCGAGAAACGCCAGCTCCAGCAGCACTCCGAGGGATTCTTCGTCGACGGCGATTCTGGGCTCGAGATTCAGAAGATCGGGAATCGATACCATGCAGCGCTCCTCGGGAATCGGACCTGGCCTTCGGGCTTGGACTCGGCTCGTGGAGGAGAAGTTCCCGCGAGCGAGCTCCGGGACGATATCAGGGAGCTTCGCGGGCCCGGTCGAGCCCCGATCCGGGCGACGCCGGGCGGCCGGAAGCGAAAAACCCGTCGACTCGTCCGATCGGCTCATCCAAGCCGGAAGGGCCGGCGTAACGTCCGATGCTGTCTGCTCAACCCCCTGGGGCACCGGGCTGGCGCCCCCTACTCATCAAGGAGCTCGATCCATATGTACAGGACCAAAGGGTTCTCCGCCATTCTGTATCTTCTGGTGGCGTTCTTCGTCGCCGTTCCCGGTACCGCGTTCGGTGAGATCTGTGAGGGATTCGGACCCCAGACACCGAGGGATATCGACAATCTCTCGGGAGAGAACCGCCGAGTGTTCTCCATGGCTCCGAGTTACCAGGAAATGAATCTCTGTAACATCCACTTCCACGTGAACGCCGAGCACAAGGCGAAGGACTTCTCGATCTACGCCGGTGAGGGCGACGAGGGTTACGGCGGTGGATACCAGTGCAACGCCACTCCTTCTCTCTCGAAAAAGGAGCTCAGCGAGCCTTCGACCAATTTCTGCGAAGGCCTGGAGCCCGGGGATACCCTGGAGGTGCACTGGGTGCACAGCTCCTGCGACGTGAAGCCGGGGGAAGGGCTGGGCTCCTGCCTGTCGGAGTCTTGCGCCAACCCGAACCTGCGGGTCGAGACCCAGGTCTTCCTGGCGGTGAACGACTCCTCGGCGATGGATTTCGGAGACTTCGTCTACGGCGGCAACATGAAGCACGGGCGACACCAGGCCAAGGCGATTCCCGATACCACCGGAGCCCCGGTGGAGTTCCTCGGCTCGACCACCGGCCCCAGCTTCACGGAAGAGGTGTGCTCGCCGCTCCAGGTCTCGTGGAGCGTCCGACCGCAGTGCGCCAAGGTCGACATCAACAGTGTGAGCGCCTGGTGCAAAGACAATGTCTTCAAGGAGAACAAGGCCCACGGTGTGCGCCAGCTGGTCGAGGATCCACGGCTGCTGTCGGCGATTCACTGATCGGGACCTCCTGCTGGTCCTTCCGGGGCCGGAGCTCTTCCGGCCCCGCTACCGTTCGAGAAGCCTGGGCGGCAGCCCCACCCTCGCGAAGAGATCGCGGAACCGCGGCTCCGAATGCAGCAACCGCAGCCGAGGATCGACCCCGATCGCCACGAGATCACTCTCCCGGCTCGTGAAGGCCCTTTCGAGGGCGTCCAGAGCCTTCTCGGCCTCGCCCAGCGATGCATGGTCCAGGGCCAGGTTGTAGGGTGATTGCCCCACCTCTCGCAGGCGGCTCTCCGGATCCAGTAGCGAGACGCGCAGGAGCCCGCGGATGCCTTCTTCCTCGGCGAGGTCTGCGAGCCCCTCGACCTCCAAGGCGTGCAGGCGCTCGAGGGTCACCACCCGCAGGAATGCCTCGATCGCCCGTTCCTCCTCCCCCCGCACGATCGCCATCCACTTCTCGACATCCCAGGCCTCGAGAAACTCCGGCTGCAGCTCCAGCGCCCGGCGAATGCTGCGCTCGGCCGCTTCGTCTGCACCGTTGACGAAGTAGAGCCAGGCCGCCTCGGCAAAGGTGGCGGGGGAGAGGGGGTCGAGGGCCAGGGCCTGGGCGAGGGCGGCCTTCGCGTCTGCGGTTCGGCCCATACAGGTCCGAAAGTTGGCGGCGAGGAGCTGCGCCGTCACGGAGCTCGGGTTGCCGCGCAGGGCCCGCTCGATCGAGGCCTCGGCGGCGTCGAATCTCCAGTGGAAGTAGAAATGGAGGGCCGCCTGGACGAGGTGACCCTCGGCGAGATCCGGGGCCAGGGCCAGGGCTCTGGCCACCTCCACCTCGGCCCGGGGAAGCGCCTCCGCTCTGGGGATGAAGTCGAAGAGGGCGAGATAGGCCCAGGCGGCAGCGAGATAGGCATGGGCCTCCGCGGATTCGGGGGCCTCGACCACCGCCGCCTCGAAGGCTTCGAGAGCCTTGCGGAAACCGGCTTCGGTGCGCTGGGCCAGGAAGAAGCGCCCTTCCAGGATCTTGGCATGGGCACTGTCGCTGAGGCTCGAAACCGTTGGTGGCTCGATCTCCAGCTCGGGAGCCAGGGCCCGGGCCACGGCGGTGGCGATGTCCTGCTCGACGGCCATCAGCGAGTCCAGCCGGCGGTCGTAGGTGGCGTTCCACAGGCGGGTCTGGCCGGCGGTCTCCACCAGGGCCGCGCTCACCCGCACGGAATCTCCCTCGTTCTGCACCGTTCCTTCCAGGAAGTAACGAACCCGCAATCGACGGGCGAGATCATCGAGGTCGGCACCTTCCCGGTAGGACATCACCGAGGTGCGGGCGATGACCCGCAGACGCTCCGGCTGGAGCTGACCCAGCCGGGAGATCAGCTCTTCGGTGAGGCCGACGCCGAGAGCCGAGGTTTCCGCGCTCTCGCCGAGATCGAGGAAAGGCAGCACCGCGAGGCGGACCGTAGAGAGTCCGGCGGTAGAGGGATCGGTGGTAGAGAAGGTCGCAGAGGGGGCGATCGGCGGCTCGTCGGCAGGGCGACGGACCTGGTAGACGGCGACCGCCAGTGCCAGAAGCAGAGGGATCAGCAACGGCGAGAGACGAGTCGCGAGGCTCGGCACGGGCTCCGCGCTCGCAGCTGGCGCCACGGAGCTCCCGGGGGCCGTCGTGGGGACGCGTCGTTCGACCGGCGCGATGAAGCGGTACCCGCGGCGGGGCACGGTGGCGATGAAGCGCGGATTGCCGGCCGCGTCTCCCAACGCCTCGCGCAGGCGGGCCACGGCAGTGTTGATGCCGTTGTCGACCTCGACGTGGACGTCCTCGGGCCAGAGTCGCCGTCGCAGCTCGTCTCTCTCGACCACCCGGCCCGGGTTTTCCACCAGCGCCAAGAGCACGGCGAGAGGTTGCTCCTGGAGAGGAACTCTTCGTCCGTCGCGCAGGAGCTCGGCAGCGGCCGTGTCGAGCTCGAACAAACCAAATCGATAGATCAATCGTGGGCTCCTGGGACCGAGAGGATACCAGACAAGTCCTCCTGCCGCGCCTGTGACATGGCGTGATCTTCCTGGCTAAATCTCTTGTTTCCAGTCTTTATCGGGTAAGGAATCGCTGCGGTGCAGGGCATGGTCGTGAGTCGCTCGATGCGAGAGGCTGCCGCTGGCCGGTGACGGGCCGGCCGCCGTTCGATCTCGACGATGGAGGAGAATCCGTGACGACCTGGACGACCGTTCCACACGACCGTTGGCCCCTGGTGGCCTTTCCCGGAGCCAAGCTGCTGCTCCACCTGCTCACCCTTTCGGGATATGGCATCTTTCGCGACGAGCTCTACTACATCGCCTGCTCGAAGCGGCTGGCCTGGGGGTATGTCGATCATCCACCGTTTTCGGTGGGAATTCTACGCCTGGTGCGAGAGCTCCTGGGGGACGATCTCTGGGCTCTGCGGCTGGTACCGGCCCTGGTGGGGGCCGCGGCGGTATTCGTGATCGGTGCTCTGGCCCGGCGCCTGGGCGGAGGGACCTTGGCCCAGAGCCTGGCGATGCTGGCGGCCCTTCTCGGGCCTTCGTATCTCGGGGTGAGCCATTTCTACTCGATGAATGTGTTCGACTGGCTCTTCTGGGCCCTGGCGGGGTATTGGATCGTCGAGCTGGTGCAGGGCGAGTGCGGCTCACGCGCCGGCTGGTTGCGGCTGGGAGGGCTTCTGGGTCTCGGGCTGCTCAACAAGCTCAGCTTTCTCTGGTTGGGGCTGGGGTTGGCAGTGGGCCTGCTGGCCGTGGCCCGAGACCAGCTGCGGATGCCCGGCCCCTGGCTCGCCGCCGGCCTCTCGGGCGGGATCTTCCTCCCGCACGTGCTCTGGCAGATCCGCTGGGGATGGCCCACCCGCGAGTTCATGGCCAACGCCACGGGGCACAAGATGCTCGCGGTCTCTCCCCTCGACTTCCTCGCCGGCCAGGTCGATATGCTGGGAGGTCCGGTGCTCTTCGCCGTCGCGCTGGCGGGGTTGCTCTTCCTCTTCGCCTCGGCGCCGGGCCGGGGGCGGATCCTCGGCTGGATGTACCTCACGGTCTTCACTCTCCTCCTGCTCAACGGTACCAGCCGCGCGGGTTACCTGGGGCCGGCTACCAGCTGGCTGCTGGCGGCCGGAGGTGTGGGTCTCGAGGCTCTCGTCCTGCGTTTCCGAGCCCCTTGGGGGCGATGGACGCTGGCTTCGATTCTCGGAGCCCTCGTTTACCTCCAGGGGTTGATCGCGGCGCCTTTCGGCTTGCCGGTCCTTCCGGTCGAGACGTTTGTCGAGTACTCCCGGGCCCTGGGCGTGGCGCCTTCGACCGAGGAGCGCAAGGAGCTCGCACAGCTGCCGCAGTTCTACGCCGACATGTTCGGCTGGAGAGAAAAGGCGGAAATGGCGCGTCGGGCAGTCGACCGGTTGGCTCCGGAGGAGCGCGCGGTGGCGTGTTTCTTCGCCACCAACTACGGCGTCGCGGGAGCCCTGGAGCATTTCGGTGGAGACGATCTGCCGCCGGTAACCAGTGGTCACAACAATCTCTGGTTGTGGGGCCCCGGTTCCTGCACCGGCGAGGTCATGATCGTCCTGGGTGTCGAGCGGGAGGCACTCGAAGCCTGGTTCGAAGAGGTCGAGCGGGTCGATACCGTCGAGTGCCGCTGGTGTATGCCCTATGAGAACCACCAACCGGTCGTCGTCGCCCGACGGCCTCGAGTGACCCTCGCCGAGGCCTGGCCTCGGCTCAAACATTTCGATTGACGGGACACGAGGGAACATCGAGTGTACTAGGATCCCCCTCGGAGGTGAGGCGATGCCGGAATCGAAAGGGCAGAAGAAGGGTTGGCGGACGAAGGGGTTGTGGCTGGGGCTGTTCCTGGTCCATGCCCTGCCCTTCGTGTCGCGTCCGGCGTTGATCGGTGGCGACGAGCCCCACTATGCCCTGATGGCCAGCTCCATCGCCATCGACGGGGACGTATCCCTCGAAGCCGACTACGCTCGGGTGCCCGAGGGCTCGGTGGCCGCGGGGCGCAAGCTCGCCGGCAAAGAGCTCGATGCACACCTGCGGCCCCTCGGCGACGGGGTGATGTTCAGTCATCCCATCGGCCTGCCCCTGCTGGCGGCACCCCTGATCTTCCTGCAGCAGGCCGTGGCGCCCGGGGCGTCGCCGGATCTGCTCCTCGGCTTGATGAGCCTGCTCCTCACCTTTGCCGCCGGGCTGGCCGGCTGGGATCTGCTCTGCCGCTGGCTCGGTGATTCGCGCCAGGGCACGATACTGGCCGTTGCCTTCTACTTCTCGACCCCTCTCTGGTTCTACAGCCGCACCTTCTTCACCGAGCCCTACCTGTGGTCACTGGCCGTGCTCGCCGCCTGGGCCGGGTCGAAGGAGCGGTGGTGGACCTCGTCATTCTGCCTCGGCGCCATGTTCTTTCTCAAGGAATCCGCGGCCCTGGTGATCGTTCCGGTGCTCCTGGCGTCGACGGTGGCTCGGGGCTTTCGCCACGGGGCACGAATGGCGGTCTTCCCGGCGTGTTTCTTCGCCCTCTTCGTGGCCAAGAACCTCTGGCTCTACGGCCGTGCCTGGGTACCCTTCCAGGAATTCCATGCGGGCAGCCTTCTCGAAGGGCTGCTGGGGGTGCTCGCCGACCCGCGCCACGGTCTGCTGGTGTTCGCCCCGCTGGTGGTGCTGGCGATTCCGCGGGCGGTGCGTGGGCCGGGAGACTCGCTGATCGATACCACCGCGCGTGGGATCGTGTTGCTCCAGATTCTCGTGGTGTCGGCCTGGGTGGATTGGGGTGGTGGCTCTTGTTACGGTCCGAGGCTGTTGTTGCCGGCCTTTCCTGCCCTGGCGGCCCTGCTCGCCCTGAGCTGGCGGTGTTGGTGGCGAGAGATCTGGTTCCGAGCTCTTTTCTCGATTCTCGCCGGCCTGGGGCTGGGAGTCCAGCTGACCGCCGCTCTCGATCCGTTCTCCGCCTTCTGGTCGGCGCACGTGCTCGATTTGTTGGGCGAAGGGCCGATTCCTGCCCTGGTGGGGGCGGCGGGCGGCGGGCTCGGCTTCTGGAAAAGCCTCGAAACGGCGGCCATGGCGTCGCCTCGTCCCTGATCCTTCGCTACCGGTCCCGCCCCGCAGAGAGGCGGGGCAGGGGTTCTGCTAAGGTGAGAAGGGAACTGGATCGAAGAGCCGGAGGAGAAGAATCATGTCGAGAAACGTCGCCATCCGCTGTTGCGCATTGGGCTGTTTTGTGCTGCTGCTGGCGACCGGCTGTGCCTTCGACCTCGCCGACGCGGGAGAGGTCCGGACCAAGGTTCCGATCACCACCGACTCCGCCGCGGCCCGGCGTCTCTACGAAGAAGGGCGCGACCTGCTGGAGAAGATCCTGCGCAACGACGCCTATCGCCTCTTCGCGGCGGCGGTGGAGCGCGACGAGGGCTTCGCCCTGGCACACCTGATGATGGCGGAGACGGCGCCCGACCAGGAAACCCGGGAGGCGGCTCTCGAGAAGGCCGTATTTCTGGTGGATCGAGTCACCGTGGGAGAGCGGATGATGATCCTCGGTACCGCGGCGAGGCGGCGGGGCGACTACGAGGGGGAGCTGGCCCACTTCCAGCAGCTGGCGGCGACCTTTCCCGAAGACGAGCGTGCGCTGGGCCAGCTCGGCCGAATCCACATGGACCGGGGAGAGCTGCCCCTGGCGATCACCTTCTACAAGCGGGCCGCGGCGGTGAATCCCGAGTTCAGCCAGGCCTACAACCAGCTGGGCTACGCCTACCGCGCCATCGAGCGTTGGGACGAGGCCGAACGCTCGTTCCTGCGCTACATCGAGCTGCTGCCGGAAGAGGCGAACCCCTACGATTCCTACGCCGAGCTGCTGCTCGAGATGGGGCGTTTCGAAGACTCCCTGGCGCAGTACCGGGCCGCTCTCGAACGCAACCCGAGCTTTCTCCCCTCGTGGATCGGGGTGGGCAACAACCAGCTCTTCCTGGGAGATCCCGTGGCCGCCCGGGAAACCTTCGAGCGACTGCTGGAGCTCTCTCACACGGATCGGGAGAAGCAGACCGCCCGACTGTGGAGAACGGTCTCCTACCTCCACGAGGGCCACACCGAAGATGCCCTGGCCCAGCTCGAGGAGCTGAGGGAAATGTCGCTGGAGGCGGACATGCTCCGCGAAGCGTTGCTGTATCGTCTGATGCAGAGCTCGGTCCTGCTCGAGACCGGAGCTCTGCGCGACGCGTCGGAAATCGTCGCGGAGGTGGCGGCCACGGTGGCGTCGGAGCTCCGAGAGCCCGACGCGGAGGACAAACACCGTCCCGAGAGCCTGGAGCTGCGAGTGGCCTACATGGAAGCACGGCTCGCTCTCGCCCGGGAGCAGGTCGAGCGGGCGGCCGAGATCGCCGACTTCCTGCGCAGCCATGCCGACACCGCGGGGAAAAGGCGGAGCCTGCGGGAGTTGGAAGGGCGGTTGGCGCTGGCTCGGGGCGAGGCGCCGGAAGCCCTCGAGCTCCTGCTCGAAGCCAGTCCCGGGATTCCGAGTGTCCTTTGGCTGCGGGCGCTCGCCTACCGGGAGATCGGCGACGAGCAGAACATGAAGACCGTCCTCGATCGCCTCGTCCGCGGCAACGAGTTCGGCAGCGACCTCTACGCTTCTCTCGATCTCGCCCTGCTGCGACCCCGGGTCGAAGAGATGCTCGCCGCTGCCTGACCGTTTCGATCCGGCAGAAAGCCCGGTCCACTCGGGTCTACTCGGGCCCTGCGAGGCGGTGATCGCCGAGTCGGCGGAAGTAGTCGCGGGTGGCTTCCATCACCCTGGGCGCCAGGATCAGGGTGGCGATCATGTTGGGGAAGGCCATCAAGGCATAGGCGGTGTCGATCAGGTTGATCACCACGGCGACGCTCCAGATGGAGCCGAAGAAGATCATCGAGAAATAGAAGCCGTTGTAGAGGTGAGCGCGCTCGGCGCCGAAGAGGTAGCCGAAGCATTTGCGGCCGTAGTAGGAGTTGCTGACCATGGTCGAGAAGCCGAAGAGCACGGCGATGAGCACCAGCAGCACCTTGCCCGGCTCGCCCAACACCGACTCGAAGGCACGCACGGTGAGGGTGACTCCCTCGACTCCCTCGCTCTGCCGCCACAAGCCGGTGGAGAGGATCACGAAGGCGGTCAGCGAGCAGACGATGATGGTGTCGATGAACGGACCGATCATCGCCACCAGGCCCTCGCGCACGGGCTCGCTGGTCTTGGCCGCTCCGTGGGCCATGGGCGCGGTGCCGAGGCCGGCTTCATTGGAGAATGCCGCCCGTTTGATACCGGTCTGGATCACCTGGCTCCAGGCGATGCCGGCGGCACCTCCGGCCGCCGCGGTACCGGTGAAGGCGTCGTGCACGATCTGGTAGAAGATCACCGGAACCAGCTCCAGGTGGTGGACCACCACCGCACCGGCGCCGAGCAGGTAGAGCAGGCACATGGTCGGCACCAGGCGGCTGGCGAATCGACCGATCCGGTGGATGCCTCCGAGACTCACCCCGGCGACCATCACCAGGAACAGGGAACCGGAGACGGCGGGGTGCACGTCGTAGGTCTGGCGCAGGAGGTGCGCTACCTGGTTGGCCTGGAACAGGGCCAGGCAACCCACCAGCCCGCAGGCGGCGAAGAGCACCGCGAGGGGTTTGAACCGGGGGCCCAGGGCCACCGCGATGGTGTACATCGGGCCGCCCTGCAACTCGCCGAGGCTGTCGCGTCCGCGGTACATCACCGCCAGGGTGCAGGTGAAGAACTTGGTCGCCATTCCCACCAGGGCGGCCATCCACATCCAGAACACCGCGCCGGGCCCGCCCTGGGTGATGGCGATGGCCACACCGCCGATGTTCCCGAGCCCGATCGTGGCGGAGAGGGCGGTGGTCAGAGCCTGGAAGTGGCTCAGCTGGCCCGGGTCGTCGGGATTGTCGTAGCGGCCCCGGAGGATGTCGAAGGCGTGGCGGGCCCCGAAGAAGGGCAGGAACCGCGAGAGAAGAGTGAGGAAGAGGCCGCCGCCGAGGATCAACACCAGCAGGGGTGGGCCCCAGGCGTAGGAAACGGCGGTGGCCAGCAGGCGATCGATCAGCTCCAAGGAGCTCTCCCGTGCCGCCGCCTCGTCCCGCGGCCGCACCGGCTCATGTGGTGGGTTCCTGCGGCAAGTGGCCGGTGGCGGCCAGCCACTCGTCGTGCCGCGGGGTGGAGATCTCCCGGGCCCGGGCCTGGTCCACGAACCAGCCGTTGCGCCAGCGCCACTCCTTGACCGCACCGCGGTAGCGGGGAATGGTCAGCGAGTAGGCGGCCAGGCGATCGACCAGGGGCGCGAGAGCGAGCTCGACCCCGAGGCTCGGGCCACCGACTCGCAGCATCTCGGCGGTCAGCTCCTCGAGGGCCTGGCGATGCTCGGTCACCACGGTGCCGACATCGGCGGAGAAGCGCTCGCACAAGAGACCGAAAGCCGCGTTCCAGATCAGCTTCTCCAGCTCCAGTGCGGCGAAGCCCGAGGCGGAGAGGGCGGAGGCTTCCAGGCCGAGCTTGCCGAGCCACTGCGCCACCTCGGCGGCGTGGGGACCGTGGAACGGGCTGGTGCCGCCGGGCTCGACCGGGTCGCCCCGCCGGGGCACGGCGAAGAAGAGCAGACCCCGGGTGGCTCCGGCGAGGCCCCGGGCCTCGAGCCAGGGGCGCAACATGCCGTTCTGGACGAAGACGAGATCTCGGTGCCGCGCCGCCGGAACCCGAGAGACGACGGCGTCGAGGTCGTCGTTGCGGGTGGCGACCAGAATGGGGGAGCCGGCGGTGGGGTCGAGCCGATCCCACCCGGAGTCGCGGGTGAGCAGGTGGGCCGGCGTACCGGCAGCTTCGCTGCGCTGGGCGAGAGCCGAGCCCACCCGGCCGGCTCCGATGATCGCTAGGCTCATACGGCTAGCTTACCGCAAGCGCCTCCGGGCCCGCGCGGTCGGGAAAAACAAAGGTACGCCGCGCCAGGTCGGAGTCCAACGTCTCCGGCTGGTAGTAACGCAGCAGCAGGTTCTTGCCCTCGGTGACCAGGTCTTCGTTGCGAGCCCTGAACTCCTCCCAGGTACCCCTGGCGCCCTCGCGCTCGATCCGGTCGTGGATCAGGAAGAGGAACGACCAGGTGATGGTCTCGTGGTAGAGCCCCGAGGCGCCGACCCGTTCGGCGAATCCACGCAGGGCATCGCGGTACCGGGGAAGAACCTCGAGCAGGGGCCAGCGCTGGAAATAGACCCAGGCGAGGTGGATGTGGTTTTCATGGCGAAAATGGCCGGGGCTCAGGGTTTCGTTTTCGAAGGCTTCGAGAACTTCGTCGGCGGTCATCTGCGTCTCCTCCGTAGGTGGCTCGAAGGCGGCGAAGCTCGGCCCCCTCCGTCGAGCAGAGAAAGATTATATCTTGGTAACTTGGTAACATCAAGATCCGTAGAGTTGCCCGGGGCAGATACCCGGCCAAGGAACATGCGGGGTCAGCACCCGGGGATCAGGAGGGGAGAGGCTCGGGGGCGGAGGCCGTATCGGTGCGGGTGGAAGCGGAAGCTGCCGAGGCCGCTCGTGGCTCTTCGGCGAGGGCGGAGGCGCAGGACACCACCAGGCAGATCCACAGGGCATCGGCGAGCAGCAGGTGCAGGATCTGCATGTAGATCGGTGCCAGCAGAAGGATGTTGGCGGCACCGGCCGTGAGCTGCACCAGCAGGAGCACGTTCAGGCGATTGACCCAGCGTCGGGTTTCCGGGCTCGGCCGCCGATCACGGATCCGGGAGATCAGGCCGAAGAGGGCCAGGCTCACGAAGACGGCGATCAGAGGGTGGTATTTCCGCAGGTGGATCAACACGTGGGAGGTCGGGCTCAGATCCTGGCTCAGGGCCTCCTGCAACGAGCCGGCGGGGAACAGGGTGTCTCCGAGCGCGGCCACGGCGCCGCTCATGCCGATCAAGAGAGTGCCGAAAAGGCAGCCGATCATCCAGTTGCGCAGGCGCCGGCTGGCATCGAGTCGGATCGGCCGCCCGCCGCCCGACCAGTGGGCGGTGAGGGTCATGGCGGCGAGCAGCAGGAAGGTATTGCCCAGGTGCACGGCCATGAACAGAGCCCGTGCCATCGACTGGTTGTCGGCCACGAGCTCGAACAGCACCAGCCCGGCGCCGATTCCCGCTTCGAGAACCATCAGCACGAGCGCGATGACCGCCATCCGTCGCACCCGATGGCCCCGAGGGAAGACCCGAGCGGCGAGGAGCGCAACCGCCAGGACGAAGAGGAACGCGATGCCGCTGGTGATCCGGTGGGAGAACTCGATCAGGGTCTCGACCGATTCGGCCCGGGGAATCACCTCGCCGTTGCACAGGGGCCAGTGGCTGCCACAACCGGCACCGGCGCCGGTGGCACGGACGAAGGCGCCCCAGAGGATCACCAGGATCGTGAAGGCGAGGGAAACCCAGCAGAGTCGGGTGAAGGAAGATCTCGTCATCGGCATGGTCGGTCTCTCGCGGCGCCCCGCCAGAAGAGCGCGGCGACAGCTCCTACGATACCAGGAAACAGGCCCATTCGTGCCGGACCACCACGGAGTGTGCGGCGCCGAGAACCGCCTCTGGCCACCCTGCAGCGGTTGGGGTACTATCGCAATCGGTAAGAAGGAATTTTTGGAATTCGGACCATGCGGAGCTTCGAATGAGGAACGGATCGCGAGGTAGGGTCTCTGCCGTCTCCGGACGCCAGCCGGGCGATCTCCTGCGAGCGCGACGGGCGGCGGCGGAGGCGTGAGATGAGCATCAACGGAGTCCTCGAAGATCTGGCCCTTGCCGACGTGTTGCAGTTCGTGCACCTCGGCCGGCGGACCGGCACGCTCTACATGTGGCAGGACGACAGCCGGCGGGCCGAGATCGGGTTTCACGACGGCAAGATCGTCTCCGCCTGGACCCCCGGACACCGTAAGCTCGGCACTCTCCTGATCGATTCGGAGATCCTGCGCCCGGAGACTCTCGAAGAAGCCCTGGAGCAGCAGGAGTCGGACGCCACGGACCAGACCCTGGGGCAGATCCTGATCGACCGTGAGCTGGTGAGCCGCGAGGAGATCTACCGGGTGATCCGGGAGCAGATCGAGGCCACGATCTTCGAGCTGGTCACCTGGCAGAACGGTAGCTTCCACTTCGAGGTCGACGAGCTGAACCCGGTCGACGAGATCGGCCTGGCGCCGGGAGAGCTGCTCCAGGATCTCGATCTCAACACCCAGATGTTGCTGCTCGAGGCGACCCGGATCTTCGACGAACGGCATCGCGAAGGAAGTCTGGAGAACCGCCAGACGGATTCCACCAGCCTCGACCAGAAGCTCGAACGTGCCGGTTTCGGCCGCCGCCACCGCCCCGGGGCCGAACGCGGACGGGGGCCGGCCAGCAGCGGCCAGTGGCGCCAGGAAACCGGTCCCGGCCTCGAATCGATCCGCTGCCAGGTGGTGAGCCACGACCCGGCCCTCGTCGACCGGCTGAGCGAAGAGCTTCCCGGGGCGCTGGTGCGGGTGGTCGGGGTACGGCTGCGGGAGGCCGGCAACCGCATGCCCGGAGCCAGCGCCTCACCCATCGTGGTGCTCGACCTGCGCAGCGGCAGCCTGGCGCCGGAAGACATCGCCACCCTGGCCCGCACCCGCCCCTCGGCCTCGGTGGTAGCGATGGTCGGCAGCCAAGACGACGAGCCCATCGCCCACCGGGCGGGGGCGATCGCCGTGGTGGTCGATCACGAAGAGGCCCTCGTGGACTGCTGCCGAAATCTCGTGCGGGTCTTCTCCCATCCCCAACCCCAGGGAACCTTCGGCTACGCGGCCCGCGGTGGCTTCAGCCGTTTCCGGCGGGTCGTCTTCGACGTCCAATCGGGCCTGCTCTCGGCCACCATGGCGCTCAACCTGATGCACGTGATCTCGGAGTCCGTGGAGCGGGCAGTGCTCTTCCTGGTCCAGGGAGAGGAGCTGCGGGCGGTCGGCGCCTTCGGTTTCTCCAACGACGACGAGCCCCTGGCCGAGCGTACCAGCGGCCTGCGGGTCGTGCCGTCGAAACGCAGCGCCCTGCGCCGGGCGATGAACGAGGCCAAACCCCTCTCCCTGAGCTTCGAGGATGCCGAGCTGCCCTCGGGTCTCGAAGCGATCCTGGGGCCACCGGCCAACGGCCAGGTGGTGGTCTTTCCGGTCATGGGGGCCGAGCAGCCGGTGTCGGTGATCTACACCGACAATGGCAGCCTCGACCTGGAGATCCAGGACATCAAGATCCTGGAGCTGGCCACCTCCCAGGTGGGGGTGGCCTTCGAGAACGAGCTCCTCAGCCAGCAGGCGGCCGGCGGCGTCGCCTTCGGGGAAGAAGCCGAGCCCGGCCTGCAGTAGAGGGGCCGTCCGGCCTCTGTCATTCGTCCTCGATGGTTCCACCTTCTTCGGCGACCCAGACGGCGGTACCGCGGTCGTCGAGTTGTTGCTCGCCGAAAACAAACGCCTGGCCCTGGTCTCCATGCTGGTGCTCGCTGAGGGTGATCGTCTCTTCACCGAACCGGCACCGGAATCGTCTCGGCTCGGCCGAGTCCTGGATCACCTGATCGAAGTCGATTTTCTCGCCACGAATCTCGAAGCTGGCCGGGGTTCCGTCGACGAAGGTGAAGATTCCGTCGACATCGAAGGTCTTGGACTCGGTGGCTCGCACCGTGAAGATCTTGCCTGGCATCTTGCGTCTCCCGGGTCAAAGGGGTTTCAGATCATCTTCGAACACGAAATGTGAAGGTCCGGACCGGTTCCCCGGAGCCGTCTCCGGTTGTGATCGTCAGGCGATGGTCTCCATCGACCAGATAGGGCGAGGGCACGCTGAGCACCAGGCCGCCCGCGGCCGAAGGAGCGAGGCCCCGGGCCCGCCACGGCTCGCCCGGGCCGGGGCCCACGAGAGCCGCGTCCCAGGTCGGAGAGGGCGGCAGGAGACTCGGATCCACCGAGAAGAGGAAGACTTCGGTTTCGCCGGATTCCAGCCGGAGCTGGACCGAAGGCTCCTCTCCGTCCGATCGCTCCGGGCTCAGGGGCACGACCAGGGGTTGTGCCGCCGGGGCCAGGGCCGCGGCCAGAGAACGATCGAGCTGGCGCCTCTCGCCGTCGAGGCGCAGAGCCCAGAAGGCCGGTGCAGCGATCAGCAGAGCGAGGGCCGAAGCCATCGCCGCCTGCTGCCACCGAGCCACCCGCGCGAGGGCCGCGAAGAACCCCAGGCGCTCGGCGAGAGCGCGGCGACCGAGGTCTTCGGTGGCCACGTCGCGCAGGGCGCGCTGGAACCGCTCGGCGAGCTCCAGCTGCTCGAGGCAGCGGGGGCAGGTGAGGTAGTGCTCCTCGAACCGCTCGGTTTCGTCGGCATCGAGGCGCTGCATCACGTAGCGCTCGATCCACTGTCCTTCGTCGATGTCTCGATGGTCCATTCCGGATTCGCTCCTGCGGCCGATCCCGGCCTTCGCTGACTCAGTGTCGCGGCGTGGCATTCGATTGCACCCGGCCCGAGAAGTTTCTTCAGGGCCTCCGTTGAGCTGCGGCTTCCACCAGCTGCCGAAATCGCTTGCGCGCGCGGAAGATCGCCACGTTGAACTGTTGGACCGTGAGCCCCATGGAGGCGCAGATCTCCTGCTTCGGCTCCTCGCCGAGATGAAAGCGCACCAGCAGCTCGCGGTCGCGGCTCGAGGCCAGCTCCCCGAGCAGCTGGCGAACCCGCTTTCGGTCTTCCTCCCGCAGGGCGAGCTGCAGAGGGTCGGGGGCGGAGTCCACCGGCTCGGGTACCTCTTCGAGCTCCTCGTGCCGGGGCCTCCGGGCCTGCTTGCGCTGGGTGGCGATCACCAGGTTGCGGGCGATCCCGCGAAGGAATCCGGGCAGCTTCCGGGGATCCCGGAGCTCTCCCTGGCGAACCTTTTCCAGGCCGATGCGCAGGGTGTCCTGGAGCAGATCCTCGCTGGTGTCGGGAGCCCTCACCAGGCGTCGCAGCATGTAGGAGAGACCGCGGCGAAACGTGTCGGCGAGCTCCTGCTCCGCCGCGGCGTCCCCCGCGACGATTCGCTCGACCAGCTCGTCGAAGCTCTCGGCCTCCGGGCCCTGCGCCGTTGCTCCCTTCTTTTCCATTCGCCTCCTACCTCCACTCGCCATAGTGCACGAAGGCCGCCCAGAAATACGGGTCTCTCCAGGTGGAGCTCCGGAGCAGGGCCAGCTGCGCCGTCCGCAGGGCCGCGGCGGGCCGTTGCCCGGCCTCGAGCAGGGCGCGGTAGAAGCCGGTCATCAGCTGCGCGGTGGCGCCGTCCTGCACCCGCCACAGGCTGGCGACCACCCGCGTCGCCCCGGCGTAGAGAAATCCTCGGGTCAGGCCCACGAGCCCTTCGCCGTGGATCTCGCGACCGAGAGCCGTGCTGCATCCCGAGAGAACCACCAGCTCGGCCTCGAGGTCGAGCCGGTAGATGTCGCCGAGGGTCAGGAAACCGTCGAGCGCGCGTCCCGAGGCATCGAAACGCGAAAACATCAGTCCCGAGAGCCGAGGGCGTTGGCTGTCGAGCACACCGTGGGTGGCGAAATGGATGGTATGGGCTCGGGCGAGGGCGCCGTCGAGGATGGACTGGCGCAGGGCTCTTTCGCCCATCAGGATCTCGACGACAGTTTCGCTGCCGGCGAGCTCGGCGATGGAATCGGCCTCGGCCCGGGTCGCCGGCAGCCGGGGCGGCGCCGCTTCGAGCTCCGCCGAGCGTTGGGCCGTGGTGGAGCTTGCCGGAACGGGGGCCGAGCGTGCCGTCGACCTCGGGTCCTGGAGCGAAAAGATCGGGTCGGCGACCACGGCGATCGAGTCGGGTCTGCGCCTCGGTGACGATGGGCTCCGAGACGTTCGTTGCAGGCCGAGCACCGAAGCCGACGGCAGGGTGAGGATCTCGTGGTCTTCGATCAGCAGGCGGCGCGGCGCGGCGGGCTCGCCCGGTACCGAGGGGCGGGGTAGAGCGGCGAACGGCAGATAGTGCAGCGCACCGTCGGCGACCACCACCAGTCGCCGTCCCGGCCGGAGCTCGGCTGTGGCAGGTCCCAGGAGAAGCTGTCCGAGCCGGGACGCGGCAGCGGCCTCCGCGCCGCTGCTGCCCGGATCGAAGGTGCTCCAGCCGATGTAGACCTCGCGGGTCAGATCTTCGATCTCCGCCCGCGGCGGCAGAGAAAAACCCAGGAGCCGTTGGCGTTCGACCACCCACAGGAAGCTCTTCGCTTCGCCGAGGGAGAACTGCAGCAGGGTCGTCTCGTCGTCGAGCAGCGCCTGGATCTGTCGACTCCCGAGCACCGGTGCCCGGGAGAGAGACCGGCCCGGGCTCTCCTCCGATCGCAGGCGGGACTCCACCTGCTCGAGCTGCCCGAGGAGCTCGTCGAGCCGGCGCGACAGGGCCCGGGCCTGCTCCAGATTCCGGCGTCGCAACATCGAGCGATAACCGGCAGCGGTGGACCGCAGGCGCTCCTCGAGCTCTCTTCTGTGTCCGGCGAGGGAATCCGAGATCTCGGGCGCCACCCGGGAATCGGCGAGCAGGGTGAGCAGGCTGCGGGCTCGAGAGCGCTCGGCGGTCTCCAGGGCCTGGCGCAGACTCTCCGGCCGGCCTGCGTCGGCGAGCTCCATGTGCAGGGCGATGGTCGCCTCGTAGGCCTCGAGCTGGACCGCGAGAAAGGTGGCCCGCAGGTCGGGATCGTGAATGCTCGCCTGCACCCCTTCCACCAGCTCGAGGGTGCGCTCGAGGTCGGCGAGGGCCCCGGGAGCATCTCCCTGGAGCCGCTCGGCCGCGGCCCGGGCGGTCAGCAGCCGGGCTTCTCCCACCGGATCCCGGATCTCGCGGAAGAGGTGCAGGGCCGAGGCGAAGAACCTCAGCGCCTCTGCGGTGGACCCGGCCGCGAGGCGTTGGCGGCCGAGTTGGAGCAGGAGCCACGCCCGCTTCGAGGGATCGCCGGCCTGCAGCTCGAGCGCCCGTTCCAGGGCCCGAGCCGCGGCGTCGAGCGCTCCGAGCTCGAGGTGGGCCACCCCGAGAGAGGTCAGGGTGCGGGCCTCGCCCTGGGGGTCGTCCAGCGCTCGCCGGATCTCGAGGGATTCTTCGAAAGCCTCGAGCGCGGGAGCCAGCAGGCCGAGATCCTGCCGGGCGCGCCCGAGGTTTTCGAGGGTGCTGGCGGTGCCCCGGTGGTCGGAGACCTGTCGCCGGAGCTCCAGGGCACGCTCGAAGGTCCCGGCCGCCCGGCTCGGCTCGCCGAGGGTGAGGTAGGCGTAGCCGAGGTTGTTCAAGAGGGCGCCCTGACGCCGTCGATCGCCCAGCTCCTCTTGCAGGTCGAGCGCTCGACGGTAGCTGTCGAACGCCTCCTGGAAGCGACCGATGCGGCGGTAGTAGGTCCCGAGGTTGCTGTGGATCACCGCCTCGGTGGCGCGCTGCCCGAGGGCGCGAGCCGGTGCCAGCGCCGAGAGGCAGAATTCGATGGCCCGTTCGAGATCCCCCAGAGTTTCGTGGGCGCCGCCGGTGTTGAGCAGCAGGACGAGGCGCAGGTCCGGATCGTCGTCCTCGCCGCAGAGCGCGAGGGCGCGGTCGAAGAAAGAGAGAGCCCTCTCGGGTCGGGACTCCTGCAGCTCGAGCACGCCGAGATTGGTCAGGGTCTGGGCCTCCCCACAGGCATCGGCGATCGCCTCTCTCTCTTGCAGTGCGATCTCGTACGCCCCTCGGGCGGTGGCCACGTTCCCCTGGGCCCAGAACACCAGGCCCCGCAGGTTCTCGGCCATGCCGATGCCGAAGTCGTTGCCGAGCCCGCGAAAGATCTCGATCGCCCGTAGGGTTTCAACGTGCGCAGCGTCGAGGGCGCCGAGCTCGTAGTGGAGATGTCCGAGCTGAAACCCGGACCAGGCCATCGCCTCCGGCCCGGCCTCCTCGGGCCAGGTCTCGACGCTTCTTTGCAGCTGGTCGGCGGCCTGTTGGCGGGCCTCGCCCGTGCCTCGGGCCGCGAGCTCGCCGGCCCGGGTCAGGTGGCGTCCGGCGGCGATCCGGCGCCGCAGCGCCGGAGAGTCCGGGGCCGCGAGCCGAAGCCACAGCCGGAAGCGGCCTCGGGTCCGCGACCGAACCTGCAGCCGTGCCCCTCTCTTCGGCAGCGGAACGACGATCGTCTCCGGGCCGAACCGGTGTTTGGGGAAGTCGACGGTCAGAGGTTCTTCGCGGTCCGGTAAACGGAGGGAGAGCTGGACGTCGGCACCCAGCTGCAGCGCCTCGAGCCACCCGAAGATCTGGCCGGGATCTTCGGGAAGAGGGGGCAGGTCGAAGGTCAGGGTCTGCCCGGCCCGGGTTTCGAGCTCGCGAAAGTCGGACCACGACAGAGGCGGCGGGGTCGCCGGATGTTCTTCCTCGGCGAGCGCCACCACGGCGAGATGGGCCAGGCAGAGAGTCGCGAGGCCGAGGGCGCCCAGGCGAAGATACCACCGGCTGTCGAGCCGGAGGGGGTGGAGTGACGATCGAAGCGTGTGATGGTGGCAGGGGGCTACCCGCCGGCCTGGCGAAAAACGAGCTGGCATACTCTCCCTCGGGGTGGCCGGAAGATCATACCAGCGGGTGCGGCTCTCCGTGAGGCCGGATCAGCGCTCGACCCAGTAGTTGGGAGCCTCCTTGGTGATCAAGACGTCGTGGGCGTGGCTCTCCTTGAGGCCGGCGGCGGAGATTCGCACGAACTCGGACTCGGTGCGCAGCTGGTGGATGTCGCCGCAGCCCGCCAGGCCCATTCCCGAGCGCAGGCCGCCGGTGAGCTGCTGGATCATCTGGTGCACGCTGCCCTTGTAGGGCACCATGCCCTCGATCCCTTCCGGCACCATCTTCGAGAGAGTGGCGTCGCTGTCCTGGAAATAGCGGTCGGCGCTGCCCCGGGACATGGCCGAGAGCGAGCCCATGCCGCGGTAGGCCTTGTAGCTGCGTCCCTGGTAGAGGATGGTCTCGCCCGGGCTCTCCTCGGTACCGGCGAAGAGGGAGCCGATCATCACCGCGTGGGCACCGGCGGCGATCGCCTTGGTCACATCACCGGAGAACTTGATGCCGCCGTCGGCGATGGCGGGGATTCCGTGCTCCGAGCACACCCGCACGCCGTCCATGATCGCCGTGACCTGGGGCAGGCCGGCACCGGTGACGATGCGGGTCGTGCAGATGCTGCCGGGGCCGATGCCGATCTTCACTCCGTCGGCCCCGCGGTCGATCACCGCCTGGGCACCGGCCGCCGTGGCCACGTTGCCGACCACGATCGGAATGTCGGGAAAGGTCTCGCGGACCTGGGCCAGGGCATCGAGCACCCCCGCGCTGTGGGCATGGGAGGAGTCGAGGACCAGGAGATCGACCTTGGCGTCGATCAGGGCCTGTGCCCGGGCGATGAAGTCGCCGCTGGCGCCGATCGCCCCGCCGACCCGCAGGCGACCGAGCTCGTCTTTGCAGGCGTTGGGGTATTTGGTCATCTTCTGGATGTCCTTGACCGTGATCAACCCCTTGAGATTGCCGTCTTCCACCACCAGGAGCTTCTCGATCCGGTGTTTGTGCAGCATGGCCTTGGCCTCGTTCAGGGTGGTGCCGGGACGCACGGTGACGAGGTTCTCACGGGTCATCAGATCGCTGATCGGACGCTCCAGGTCGTTTTCGAACCGCAGGTCGCGATTGGTGAGAATGCCCACGAGCCGGCCGGCATCGTCGGTCACGGGCACACCGGAGATCTTGTAGCGCGCCATCACCGCCAGGGCCTCGTGGATCTTCTGGTTCGGGCGCATGGTGACCGGATCGACGATCATGCCGGCCTCGCTGCGCTTCACGTTGTCGATCTCGGTAGCCTGCCGCTCGATGTCGAGGTTCTTGTGCACGATGCCGATCCCACCCTCCTGGGCGAGGGCGATGGCGAGACCCGACTCCGTGACCGTGTCCATGGCGGCGGAGAGGATCGGAATGTTCAAGGAGATACCGCGGCAGACCTCGGTCTTCAGGCTCACCTCGTTGGGGTGCGCCTCGGAGAGACCGGGAACCAGCAGAACGTCGTCGAAGGTAAGGGCCAGACGGGGGGCTTCGAGTCTGCTCATGAGGGTTCTATGACTCCAGGATTCGGGTGGATGGGGCGAGGCGGGTAATCATGGGAAGTGAGGTTCGAGGATACACGGCCGGAGGCGGTATGGTCCAGGGGCCTCGAGGATCCGAGGTGAGGCGGCCCGGGGGCGAGCTCCGAGGAGCCGGATCCTCCGACCGACGGCAAGGGGTCCGGAGATTCTTCGGGCGTGAGGGTCACTTTCGGTGGTGTATTACGCGATCCTTTCCAGGACCGGTCCATCGTCCGCCGAAAGAGATCGGGTAGAGATCAAGAGAAAAACAACAGGAGTCGGAATCGCCCGGCGGAGGAAGACGATGCGGAGAAAGGCACAGCGTTCGAAGACGATCCTGGTCCTCGCCCTGGTCGGGCTGGCGTGGGCTTCGAGCCCGAGGCTCGTAGTGGCTGCCGGTTCTGAAACCGTCACGGCCGAGAGCTTCTCGGCGTCCGGTCTCGAGCTGGAGACTTCTCTGGTGGCGATCTTCCACGGAGACTTCCTGCACGTCGAGCTCAACCGGGAGGACATGCTCTTCTCCACCTTGTTCCAGCAGTATCTCGAAGCCTACTCGTCGACTTGCGGTGCCTTTCTGCCGGCGAACAAGGTAGAGATGACCCGGCAACGCTGTGTGCGAGAGCAGGTCACCCGCAACGGTTACGGAGTCGAGATCAGCCGGACCTGTATCGAATATGTGGACGAGGGGACCGGTTTCTATGCCAGGCCCGAGATGCTGGCGGCCAAGGGAGAGATCGATCGCCTGATGGCCGCCGACAGCCTGCGCAACACCTGGGGCATGATCGCGCAGATCACGCAGTCGAGCTCAATGGCCGGGATGACGAAGCTCGTGGCCGATGCGCAGTCGGTCGCCAGCGATGTGCACGCCCTGGTGCGCCAGAATGAATGCAAGGGACCGGGGCTGGCTCGCTTCGAAGAGAATCTCCGGCGTTTCGCCTGGAACGAGCGGCCGATCCGCCTGGAGGGGAACGACGGCAAACCCGGGACGGAGCCCCTGGCACCCGCCGCCCTCGCCGCCCGCCTCGACTACTCCGCCCTGGTCGCCGACCTCATCGCCGACCAGGCGCAGGGTTGGGTGCTCAATCGCTTCGTCCGGGGGAGCGTGCGCGAGGTCTCCGTGACCTCGAGAGATGCCGCGGGGGTCCCGTCGAGAATCTCCGCCGCCTACACCTACGACGGCTTCAACAACCGGAGCCGCGGCTCGGTGAACGTCCACCTCACCGACGGCCTGCCGAGCTGCCTGTACTTCGCCGATGCACCCAACGTCTGCCGATCCCCCAACCGCAAGATCGTGGCCCGGTACTCCACCTGGGCCCAGGAAACGCCACCACCCCCGCCGTCACCAGCGCCGCCCACCAGCGCCCCGGCGCCGAC
>CAZMEL010000107.1:0-23352 GCA_964565225.1 uncultured Thermoanaerobaculia bacterium
GCGCCAAGCCCCGGCTCTTCCGCACCCCGGTCCGCCGCGCCTTGATGGCGCTGGCAAATATTCTCCGGGTCGAGGAGCACGACCGCTACCTCGCCGACTGTCGGCAGCTCCTGGCGGCCGGTGAGATGTTGTTGATCTATCCCGAGATGGGGCGGTTCCCGGACGGGCTCGGCCCGTTCCAGACCTGGGCCGCGGAAGTGGCGCTCGAGAACGAGGCGGCGCTACTGCCGTGTTATCTCTACGGCACCACCCGGGGGCAGACCGGTCCGGTTCGACTGATCGTCGGGGGTGAGATCGAACCCTCGGGATCCCCCGAAGACTTGACCCACCGCCTGCGCGACGCCATCGCAGCCCTGGCCCCCGACGACCCTGCAGAGGAGGGCGGATCTTGATCTTCGTGACCGGTGGCAACGGATTCATCGGCCGCCACGTGGTGGCAGCGCTGGCCGCTGCCGGTGATTCCGCGGAGCGGAGCCGGGTGCTGCTCTCGCGCCCGAGGCAGGACTTCTCGGAACGGTTCCCGGGCGTCGAGACGGTCTGCGGAGATCTGCTCGACGAAAAAATCTTGGCACAAGGGCTTCAAGGCGTCGAGGCGGTCGCTCACCTGGCGTCGAAAAACGTGGACCACGACGGCCGGGGTTTCGAGGCCATCAATGTCGAGGGAACGCGGCGGCTGTGCGAGCAGGCGGTGGCGGCGGGGGTGCGGCGTTTGGTCTACGTCAGCTCCGTGGGAGTGTACGGCCACGGAGAGCGTCGGGGGGTCGACGAGACCACGCCCCGGGCTCCGGATACACCCTTCTCGAGGTCGAAGGCCGCGGCCGAGGACATCGTGCTCGATTTTCACCGCCGAGGAGACTTCGAAGCCGTGGTGTTGCGGCATCGTTTCGTCTACGGAGAGGGAGACCGGGCGGTCTTGCCGCGGCTGATCCGGGCGGCGAAGAAATATCCGTTCTGGATCGGGGGCGGGCGAGCGAAGATGTCCCTGGTCTGGGCCGGAGATCTGGCAGAGGTCGTGCGCCGGGCGGCTGCGGGGGATCTGGCCGGAGCCGAAGGAGAGCCCGTGTTCCACGTGACCGATGGTCATCCCATCGCCTATCGCGACGTCATCTCCCATCTCTGTGACGTCTTCGGCTACGATCCTCCCAAGCTCAGCATTCCCTTTCCTCTTCTCTACTGGCCGGTCCGTCTCCGCGAGAAGCTCACCGGGACCGACCCGGAGGTGAGCACCTCGTCGATCACGTCGATCCGGCTGGAGCTGGTAGCGCGAGACAACTACTTCTCCTCGCAAAAGCTCGAAAGCCAGCTCGAAGGTTGGCAGCCTCTGGGTTTCCGAGAAGGTCTCGAACGCTGCCTCGACTACTACCGCTCGACGGTCGCCGACTGAGTCTTCCCGGGGACAGCCTCTTCCGGGCTCGGAGATCGACCCCACGCCGGACCTCCGCGTCCGGCAGCACGCTTTTTGCAGCGAGGGCTTCAGCTCCTCGATCGGCTCGCCTCGGAGGTTGGTTCCCTGGAAGAAATCATCCAGGCGTGGGTAGGGACGAGCGTCCGGAAATCGATGATGGGAGAGGGGTCGAGCGGGTGCCAGCCGACATCGGAAGGCGGTCCCGGGCCGGTTTCCACCGGTCCGGGCGTTTTTCAGGACGAGGCGTGATTCAGGGTGTCGTCTCGGTCCAGGCGTCGGTCGATCCCGACTCGAAACCGTCCTGGAAGACCCGAGAGTCGAGGCGTGGCTGCACGATGAAGAGCCCACGGTTGATGTCGCTCACCAGCACGATCCCACTCTCGAAGAAGGGGTACGTGCTCCAGGCGCCGCTGAAGGGCTCGAACGTCTCTTCGGGAAAACTGTCGAAGTAGGCGGCTTCGGTCAGCGTGCCCGTTGCGGGGTCGGTCAGCTCGAGGATGCGCAGGCCACGGGTGTAGTTGGCCTGGTAGGTGTACTGGCCGACAATGTATTGATTGTGATCGACGGAGCGCTGCTCTCCCACGGCGTCGGTGTAGCCGGTCTGCACCGGGTTGTCGATATCGAGCATGTCCCAGACATAGGTCCGGGTGTTGTGCCCGCTCGACAGCTCGTCGAGCTCGTCGTCGTGCACGAAGTAGCGCTTGTCCTCGGTCAGCCATCCCTGGTGGGTATAACCCTGGGTGCCCGGGGTGATCGAGTCGGTGCGGGAGAGCATGACGGGTGCCGATTTGTCGGTGACGTCGATAATGGTGATGGTGTCCTCGTTGGCGGCGAAGCAGATCTCCTTGCCGGTGTGATCGGTGTCGGGACCGTCGTAGATCACGCACTGGAGATCATGGGTGTAGCCGTCCGAAGAGAAACAGCCGGCGTCGATGGGATTGGCCGGATCGCGGATGTCCACCATGTGTGGGCCACCGGCGCAGGTGTCTCCACCCACGGCGTAGGCGAAGCCGCTGTCCTCGTTGATGGCGATGTTGTGGGCGGCATTGAAGCCGGTGAAGCGGGTGGTGGGCTCGAAGGTCGCGGGCGGCTCGGCGACGTTGCGCAGCTGGGTGAGATCGAAGACCTGCATGCCGTGGGTGGGTACCCGGTCGGCCACGATAAAGACGTGGTTCTGGTAGACTTTCATGTCGCGCCAGTCGGACGTCTCCTCGTTGTGAGTCGGCAAGTCTCCGAGAAAGACCGGATTTGCCGGGTCGCTCACATCGACGAAAGAGGTTCCATTGGTCCTTCCGATGATGGCGTATTCCTTGCCGGTGTCCGGATCCGTCCAGCCCCAGATATCGTTGCCGTCACCGCCTCCGATGTCCTCGAGACGCAGGAATCCGACCAGGTCCACGAGCTCGCAGGGGAAGATGTCCGCCATGCCGCCCTTGCAGGGGTGGGATTCGCTGAGCTCGTAAGGGATGATCTTTTTCACCATTCCCCCGTGAGCGAGGGCGTTGATTTCTTCCTCCGTGGCCTGTGGCATCATCACCCGGAGCCGTTCCGCCAGCAGGCAGGCATTGGCGGGTTCCTCGGCCAGGGGTTGGAGCAGGAACAAGAGTCCGAATGCAAGAGCGATCCATCGAGTCTTCACAAGTATCTCCTTCGTCTGAAGATCTCTGGCCAGAAGGCCGGGACGAGTACGGTTTACTTCTTCCGGAGAGGGATCTCCTCCAGGCGACCCTACACCTCCGACGAGGGGCGTGATCCGGTTGCCAGGCTCAGACGAAATCGAGAAACTTCCTCTCCGCACGGATTCATACAATCTGGGAACGTGAGAGTAACTATAGAGCAATGTCAATTGCCAAATCTACAATGGGGCCTCGTTTGGGGTCGGTTCGCCACCAAGCTCGTGCCCTTCGTCACCAAGGGATCCGGGAATCATGAGTCGTTGGCAGGGTTTTCTCTTCGACCGAGTGGTCGATGGGCTGCGTTTCGGGCTGTTCCTCTATTTCAAGATCATGCATCGGCTGGAGCTGCACGGGCGGGAGAACATTCCGCAGAGCGGGCCGGTGATCCTGGCACCGAATCACCAGACCAGCTACGACGGTCCACTCGTGGGATTCGTCATTTCGCGACACGTCTACTGCATGGTCATGGCGAGTTATTTCAAGCTGCCGGTCATCGGTTTTCTGCTGCGGGCCCTTCGCGGGATTCCGATCGCAGGGCCGCGGGATCGGGTCGCCTACCAGCGGATGCTCGACACGTTGCATCGAGGGGATGTGGTGGTCATCTTCCCCGAAGGGCACCGCACTCGCGATGGCCGGATGATGAAGCTGCAGGTCGGAGCGGCCCGAGCAGCTCTGACCACGGGTGCCACCATCGTTCCGGTCAGCATCCTCGGTGCATACGAGGCTTGGCCGCGGCACCGGACCTTGCCCCGGCCGTTCCACAAGATCGTCGTCCAATACCATCCTCCTCTGCGTTGCGAGCCCGTGCCGAGGGCGCTGCTGAAAGAGAGAGCCGAAGAGATCACCCGGCAGCTGGATGCCGTTCTACGGCCTCGGGTCGACTCTTGGTGGTGTCAGTCGAAGTGATGTGCTGGGGAGTGGTGAGGCGTCCCGGGGGCTCTGGTACGCCATTTCGGGCGCATCGTGCTCCAGATTCCCTCGCGATGCCTCGCTCCTGCTCTCGCCGACATTGAGATCCCCGCTATTCTTTGTACGTTCGGGGCGAACGTTTGGTTTTCCAGGGTAGCGCGCGTCTTTTCGCACGGGAATCGACGGGATTCGTGATCGGGCTCGAGTTGCTCGGATCTATGCTTGCACAGCCTCCCCGACCTTGTCATAATTCTTGGATTAAAAGCTGTTTAGACGAGAGTCCGCGGAAGTCGGGCCGATTCGTCGAGGTCATCTTCCTGAGATTCTGGACCGGCAAGAGCTGGTAGACGAACTCAACCCACCTGTTAGGAGATCGGAATGCGGAATTCCAGATTCCTTGTGACTGTAGCCCTTTTCCTCTTCACGGTAGCTCCCGCCCTCGCCCAGGGCTCCGGATCGATTCAAGGAACGGTCAGCCGTGAGGGTGGGGACGGTGTCGGCGGTGTCACGGTCGTCGTGAGCGAGATCGGCCTGGTCGAGATCACCGATTCCAGCGGTCGTTTCGAGTTCAGCTCGGTTCCGTCGGGTACCTACAACGTCGCCTACAGCCTGGGTGACAACGCCACCTCGGCTTCGGTCGAGGTCGCTGGCGGGGCGACGGCCAACGCCGATCTGGCAGTCGACTGGGACGTCAGCTTTGCCGAGACCATCACCGTATTCTCCGCCTCCCGGCGTCGTGAGCGAATCACCGAGGCTCCGGCGGCGGTGACCGTGATCACCGAGGAGCAGATCGCCCGCGAGGCCACCCACGGCCAGCTGCCGAAGCTGCTCGAGTTCACCCCGGGAGCCGAGGTCACGCAGAGCGGCCTCTACGACTTCAACTTCAATTCCCGTGGTTTCAACAGCTCCCTCAATCGCCGGGTGCTGACCCTGATCGATGGCCGTGATCCTTCCGTGGTCTTCTTGAGCAGCCAGGAGTGGACCAGCCTCACGGTGCCGCTCGACACCCTGGCGAATGTCGAGCTGGTGCGCGGACCGGGCTCGGCGCTCTACGGGGCCGACGCCTACAACGGCGTGATCAACATGACCACCAAGTCGCCCCGCGACAGCCAGGGCGGCCGGCTCAAGCTCTCCGGCGGTGAGCTCTCGACCCTTCGCGGCGATCTCAGCTTCTCCGGAGAGATCAGCGGCAACTGGTACGGCCGGATCGGTGGCGGGTACCTGGAGAGTGAAGACTTCACTCGCTCCCGGATCGACCTCAACGGCGACGGCGTGCCCCAGGTGGGAACCGAGGTCGAATACGCGGGGCTCGGCCTCGAGATTCAACCCCTGGTGCGCGACGAGAACGAAGCCTTCTGGGGCAACCTGCGGCTCGATCGCTACTCGGAGCGCGGTCCGACCCTGAGCCTGGAGACTGGTTACGCCGACTTCCAGGGCGGCGGCGCCACGGTCACGGGTATCGGACGGGTCCAGGCGACCAGCTCGAAACGGCCCTACTTCCGTTTCAACCTCAATGACGAGCACTGGAACGTGGTCGCCTACTACAATGATCGCGATGCCGAGGACAGCCGGTCCCTCTCCACCGGAGTGCCTCTCTATCTCGACTCCGACAAGACCTCGTTCGAGATCCAGGGCAACACCAACTTCGCGAAGGGCAAGGGGCGGTTGATCGGGGGTGTCTCCTACAGCGAAGAGAACTTCGACTCCACCAATCCCCAGGGATTCCAGACCCTCGTGTTCGAAGAGATCAGTGAAGATTTCAGCGGCGTGTTCGGCCAGCTGGAGTACAACCTCAGCGATCGCCTGAAGACCGTGCTCTCCGTGCGCTGGGACGACAGCAGCCTCTACGATTCCCAGGTGTCGCCACGGCTCGCCTTCGTCTACTCGGCCACGCCCAAGCACACCTTCCGGATCAACTACGGCGAGGCCTTCCAGTCGCCGAACTACTCGGAGTTCTTCCTCCAGGTGCCGGTGGCACTGCCCGTTACCGCTCTGGCCGGTCTCGACTTCCTGTTCTGTGCTCCCTTCGGAGTCGACTGCGGCTTCGGCGCCGTGCCCGCCCTCGCTCTGGGCAACCCGGGAGCGGAGGTCGAAGAAGTACAGAGCTTCGAGGTGGGCTACAGCGGAATCCTCGGGCGCCGTACGTTCCTGACCATCGACTACTACAACAATCAGCTCGAGAACTTCCTCACCGACCTGATTCCCGGTTTCAATCCGACCCTCGGCCTGCTGAATCCGACCTTCGCGCCCTACCAGGCGCCGTCCGCTCTGCCGGATCCCGTGCGGGCGCAGCTCGAGGCGACGGCCCTGGGTGCGATTCCGACCCTGACCAACAACCCGATCACCGGGGCACCGATCATCAAGGCCGTTACCTACACGAATTTCGGTGATGTGGACACCCAGGGAGTCGAGGTCGGGCTCAACACCTACCTGGCCGACGACTGGACCCTGAACCTCACCTACAACTGGTTCGATTTCGACGTCAAGGAGCAGCTCGAGCAGGATCCTCTTCTGGCCAATGCGCCCGAGAACCAGTACGGGGTCGCGGTTTCCTACATCGGTGAGGCCTTCGACGCCTCCCTCAAATTCCGCCACGTCGACGGCTTCGACTGGGCGGCGGGGGTGTTCCGCGGTGAGATCGAGTCCTACGACCTGGTCGACTTCAACGCCTCGTACCAGATCAATGATCGGGTCGAGGTGGGAATCAACATCAGCAACCTTCTCGACGAGGATCATTACCAGATCTTCGGTGGCGATCTGATCGAGCGGCGAGCCCTCGGGCATGTCGCCTTCAGCTGGTAATCGCCACTTCCGAGTGAACGTTTCTGCAAGGCCCTTCGCTGGAAGGGCCTTTCGCTTTTCTGCGGGAGTTGCAAGAATCCACACATGAGTCTCGAGCTCTCGTCCTTCCTTCCCACATCGCTACGCTCTCCGGTTCTCGAGCCGGGAGAGATCCACCTTTGGAGCGTCGACCTGGCGCCGGAGGCTTCACGGGTGCGGCAGCTACGCTCGCTTCTCGACGATGAAGAACAGGCCCGGGTCGATCGGTACCGATTCGACTACCTGCAGCGCCGTGGCACGGTACGCCGAGGTCGCCTGCGGCAGCTTGTGGCCGCCTATGCGGGCCTGGATCCCACAGCGGTGCGTTTCGCCTACGGTGAGAAGGGCAAACCGGTCCTGGCGAATGGGTGCCAGGAGCCCGGAGTGAGCGCGCTGCAATTCAACCTCACCGATTCCCAGGATCTCGCGGTCTACGCCTTCACCCGAGGCCTCGAGCTCGGGGTCGACGCCGAGATGTTGCGGCCCATGCCCGATGCCGACAACATCGCCAAGAGCTTCTTCGCTGCTACGGAACGGGACGCGTTGCGGCGGGTTTCGGCCGAAGAAAAAGCCAACGCGTTCTTCCACTGCTGGACGCGCAAAGAGGCCTACATCAAGGCGATCGGCGAAGGTCTCTCCGAGCCTCTCGACCGTTTCAGCGTCACTCTCTACCCGGCTCTACCCTGCCATTTCCAGGAAATCGGAGGCTCCCGAGACGAGGCAGCCGCCTGGACCCTGACCCACTTCGTTCCCGCTCCCGAATCGGTCGGAGCCCTCGCCTACCGAGAGATCCCCGCACGTACGGTTCGCTGTTTCCAGCTAGTGGACTGACCAACGCTCCAACGAAAAAGCGCCGGCCGAGGCCAGCGCGAGAGAAGATCCGACCTCGCCCGGGTCGGAAGAGGTTCGCCGCCAGGCTCAGGGCTAACCGGAGCCTCCGGGAGGTTTGCAGACGAGTAGACCCCTCGGCACCGGCAGCGGCCGGTGGAGCGTTTCGGCTCGGCGACGGGATCTCGACTCGATCTGGCGGCGAACATCGTTTCTGCGGCTTCGCACCTGTCGCTCGCGGTCCGGGCGATGGGGGGATTGGAGGTGGGGAAAATGGTGGCAGGGGACTCCGCCGCCCTCGGCCACACCCCAACACGTCGGCGTGACGCGGTAGGGATGGCGAGAGGCGGAGCCCGGGGATGGGTGCGCCGGTGTGTCCGGCACGTGGCGGGGTAGGTGATGGACACGGAGCCGGACGAGAAGCGCATGAACGATGGATTCGAAACGGGTCATCGGAGTTCCTCCTCGGAAAGTGAGCGGTCTCCAATTTCCATATCAAGGCGCTTGCCAACTCTAAGAATCTTCGCAAAACACTGAATAGTATGGACTTATGGTTTCTCGTCCAGCTCTCGCTCCGGCGGGCAGGGAAAGACTCTTTGCCTGCGTCCGGTTGGGCGGGGCCGGGCGATGCGAGAAACCCGGCTCGACCGGGGGATTCTCGGGATGTCCAGCGTTTTGGACGGAAACCAGTTGCCTTTGCCCGAAGTGAGCTCCAGCGGCCGAATGTCCCGCTAGACGCCGAAACTGCGTTTGATGGGGTAACGGGGAAATCAAAGTGCGAGACCGAGCCCTACTCGGTCCGGAGTGTTTGGAGACCAACATGAGGCGAGTGCGAATTCTGTTGCTGGAGACATTGGTGCCCTGCCGGCACCTGGACTCTCTCGAACGTGTGCTGCGGAGCTCTCCGTGGCCCTTCGAGATCGAGAGAAGGCGCTGGGCGGGGCCGGATGCGGAGGTGCCGCTGGCGGGTTTCGGAGAACGGGACACCTCCTTGCCCGACGTGGTGTATCTCGAGGTCGGCGACGACAACTCGTGGTGGCTGGGGGCCGGTCTCGCCGGCCAGGAAATGCCCGTCTTCGCGGTCAGCGAGACCATCGACCCCGAAGAGATCTTCGGGCTTCTGTCGCTGGGATTCACCGAGGTGCTGCCTCCGCCCCTCACGGCCATCACCGTCCTACCTCGGCTGTGGCAACGTCTCGGCACTCGCCACCGGCCGGCGGAGATCTCGGTGCTCGGCAAAGTCGCCGAGGTACCCTTTCGCGATGCCAAGAAACAGGTGGTCCGCGGCTTCGAAAAAACCTACCTCACCGAGATGCTGGCCCGGCACCGAGGCAACATCACCCAGGCAGCGCGGGCGGCCCAGAAAGACCGCCGCGCCTTCTGGGAGCTGATGCGCAAACACCAGATCGACGTGCGGCAGTTTCAGTCGGGTTCGGTGGGGCAGGGCTCTTGAAGGGGCTCAATCGCGTCTGAGATCGAAGCCGGCTGCGAGGCCGTCTGCGATGGCCCAGCCTTCGAGGGTGGGGCGCAGGGTGTGGCCTTGTTTCCGGAGGTGGCCGGCCTCGAGGTGGCGCTCGACGAGCCGGCGATTGCGAGCCTCGAGATCGAAGCCGAAGCGGCGCTCGAAGGCGGCGAGGTCGACACCATCGGCGGTGCGGAAGGTGAGCATGAGGGTTTCGAGGGCGAGGTCGGAAAGGGTGAGCTCTTCTTCGGCTTCCTTTCCCGAACCGGTGGCCTCGACGGCCGATTGCCAGCGTGCCAGGGAGCGAAGGTTCCAGCCGCGGCGGTTGCCGGCGAAGGAGTGGGCCGAGGGGCCGAAGCCGGCGTAGGGCACGTGGTGCCAGTATTTCCGGTTGTGGCGGGAGCGATGCTCGGGGGAGCGGGCGAAGTTCGAGACCTCGTACCCGGGGTAGCCGAGAGCCTGCAGACGCCGGTGGGTTTCGAGGAAGAAGTTGGCCTGGTGCTCGTCGCTCGGCTCTCGGAGCTCGCCCCGGTCGCGTTGCTTGCCGAAGGGAGTTCGCTCGTGGATCTCGAGCCCGTAACAAGACAGATGGTGCGGCCCGAGTCGAGCGGCGGTTTCGAGGCTCCGCCACCAGGATTCGGGCGGCTGGCCGGGCAGGCCGTAGATCAGATCGACGGAGATGGTTGCGAATCCCGCGGCGAGGGCGTCGTGAACGGCACGTACAGCCTGGGCGCCGGTATGGCGGCGGCCGAGGAACCGCAGCTCCTGGTCGTCGAAGGACTGGATGCCGAGGCTGAGGGTAGAGAACCCCAGGCGACGCCAGGCGGCCAATGTCTCGGGACGGACGTCTTCGGGATTCGCTTCGAGGAACCAGCGCGTGTCGTCGCGCAGGGGAAAGGTCGAGCGGACGGCCTCCAGAAGGCGGGCCAGGTCGCCGGTCTCCAGCACCGAGGGGGTGCCACCGCCGAGGTAGACCGAATCGACGCCGACTTCCACCAACTCCGGCCAGCGGGTGGCGCCGCCGCGGATCTCGCGGTCCAGGGCGGCGACGAAGGGCGCTCGCCGAGAAGCCCGGTCGGCGACCACGGCGAAGTCGCAGTAGGGGCAGATCGCCGAGCAGAAGGGAATGTGCAGGTAGACGCCGCCCGGCTCGCTGCTCACTTGCCCGAGTTGGACTTCAGCACCTCGATGAAGGCGCTCTGCGGAATCTCCACCGCCCCCACCATCTTCATGCGCTTCTTGCCTTCCTTCTGCTTCTCCAGCAGCTTGCGTTTGCGGGAGATGTCGCCGCCGTAACACTTCGAGGTGACGTCTTTGCGGAAGGCGGTGATGGTGCTGCGGGCGATGATCTTGCCGCCGATCGCACCTTGGATGGCGATCTTGAACTGCTGCCTCGGAATGGTCTCGGCCAGCCGTTCGCAGTAGTGCAGCGCTCGGGTTCGCGCCCGGTCCTCGTGGCAGAGCTGCGACAGGGCATCGACCGGCTCGCCGTTGACCAGGATGTCGACCTTTACGAGCCTGCTGACGCGATAGTCGAGAATCTCGTAATCGAACGAGCCGTAGCCCTGGGTGATGGTCTTGAGCCGGTCGTAGAAGTCGAAGAGCACCTCGGCCAAGGGCATCTCGGAGGTGAGCTCCACCCGCGACTGGGTGAGGTAGTTGAAGACCGTCTGCTCGCCCCGCCGCTCGCGGCAGAGCTCCATGACCGCGCCCACGTAGCGCTCGGGAATCATGATCGACGCCTTGATGTAGGGCTCCTCCGTGGACTCGATCTCCGACGGATCGGGGAAGTACATCGGGTTGTCGATCTGGATCTGCTCACCGGTCTTGAGATTGACCTTGTACTGCACCGAAGGAGCGGAGAGCAGAAGGGAGAGGTCGTATTCCCGTTCCAGGCGTTCCTGGACCACCTCCAGGTGCAGGAGGCCGAGGAACCCGCAGCGGAAACCGAAACCGAGAGCGGCCGAGGAGTCCTTCTCGAAGGTCAGGGCGGCATCGTTGAGAGAGAGCTTTTCGAGGGCTTTGACCAGATCGCCGTAGTCGTCGGAGGCGATCGGATACATGGAGGAGAAGACCACCGGCTTGGCTTCTTTGTAACCGGGGAGAGGCTCCGGGGCCGGTTTGTCGACCAAGGTCAGGGTATCTCCGATGGTGATGTCGCGCACCGACTTGACGCCGGCGATCACGTAACCCACGGCCCCTGCCTCGAGTGCCTTTTGCTTGACCCGCTCGAGCTGCAGCAGCCCGAGCTCCTCGATGATGTACCGCTTCCGCGTGTGCATCAGCAGGAGGCGCTGACCCGGCTCCAGGCGGCCTTCTTTGATCCGGCAGAGCATCACCACGCCACGGTAGGCGTCGTATTGTGCGTCGAAGACCAGGGCCTGGGTCGGGGCCTTGCTGTCGCCGGTCGGCGCGGGCAGGCGCTCGACGATGGCTTCGAGCACGTCTTCGATGCCTTCGCCGGTTTTTGCCGAGCAGAGCACGGCTTCGAAGGGATCGAGGCCCAGGTCGCTGTCGATCTCTTCGCGCACCCGGTCGATGTCGGCCGACGGCAGGTCGATCTTGTTGATCACCGGAATGATCTCGAGATCGTATTCGAGGGCGAGATAGAGATTGGCCACCGTCTGGGCCTCGACGCCCTGGGAGGCGTCGGTCAGGAGCAGGGCACCCTCGCAGGACATCAGGGAGCGACGCACCTCGTGGGAGAAGTCCACGTGCCCGGGGGTGTCGATCAGGTTGAGCTGGTAGGTCTCGCCATTCTTGGCGGTATAGGGCAAGGTGATGGTGTTGGATTTGATCGTGATGCCCCGCTCGCGCTCGATGTCCATCGAGTCGAGGATCTGGTCGCGGAACTCTCTCGCCTCGACGGCGCCGCAATGCTGGATCAGGCGGTCGGCGAGGGTCGATTTTCCGTGATCGATGTGGGCGATGATGCAAAAGTTACGTATCGTGTCCACGGTGGCCTCGGTGGAAGGAAGAATGCTGGCTAGAGTCGAGAAGGACGGCCGACGCGACACGCTCGGCCCGATGAGGGGGAATCCTACATGTTGGGGCGCGGTTTGCGAAATGGGCGTCGGAGGCGTGGCCTGGTAAAATGGAGAAGTCGGTTCTGTGGCGCGTTTGTGACGAGAGATGGGCGTCGAACCGAGCCGACCTTCACGAATTCGTAATGCAAGGAGCAGTCTTTATGGCTTGGAAGAGAATCCTTCCGGTATTGATGATCATAGCTTTCGGTGTTCCGGTTCTCGGCGACAGCATGCAGTTCCGCGGCCCGGAGCGCGACGGACACTTCACGGCGACCGGCCTGCGCACGAGCTGGCCCGAAGGAGGGCCGCCATTGTTGTGGAGCGCGGAAGGGTTGGGGGAGAGCTATGCTTCCATGGCGGTGGTGGGTGACCACATCTACACCACTGGCAAGATCGGCGACCGCGGGGTCGCTTTTGCCCTCGATCGCTCCGGCAAGCAGGTCTGGAAGTCCGAGTACGGTGCCGAGCACGATGGCAGGGGATATCCCGGCTCTCGCACCACCCCCACCTATGCCGATGGCTCCGTGTTCCTCCTGTCGTCCATGGGGATGGCCACGGCCCTGGATGCCAAGACCGGCAAGATCCAGTGGCAGGTGGACCTCCTGAAGAGGTTCGGGGGAGAGAACATCTTCTTCGGGGTCTCGGAGTCTCCCCTGGTGGACGGTGATCGGGTGATCTTCACCCCCGGCGGCACGGATGCGTCTCTGGTCGCTCTCGACCGCAAGACGGGAGACACGGTGTGGACCACGAAGGGCCTGAGTGACGGTGCGGCCTACTGCAACCCGCGCCTGGTGGAGCTCGGCGGTCAACGCCAGATCGTGACCCTGGTCTCGAAGAGCCTGGTCGGCCTCGATCCGGAGACCGGCGCGATTCTCTGGCGGCAGGACTACCCCGCCCAATACGACATCCACGCCGTGAGCCCGCTGGTCTCGGGTCGCAAGATCTACGTGACCCATGGCTATGACCAGGGTGGCACCCTCTTCGAGCTCGCCGCCGACGGCAAGTCGGTAACCCAGAAGTGGAAAGAGGAAGACCTCGACGTACACCACGGTGGTGCGGTGCTCCACGACGGGAAGATCTACGGCGCCGCATCGAACAAGACCTGGTTCGTGCTCGACTTCGAGACCGGTGAGCAGCTGGCCTCGATCCGGCGGCTGGGCAAGGGAGCGATCGTGATGGCCGACGGGCTACTCTACGGATACACGGAAGACGGCTCGGTGCACCTGGTGAATCCCGATCCGGCCGAGTTCGAGGTGATCAGCTCTTTCGAGATCACCCAGGGCGAAGGGCAGCACTGGTCGCACCCGGTCGTCGAAGACGGGGTGCTCTACATTCGCCACGGCGAGGTCTTGATGGCCTACGACGTCAGAGCGGCGAGCTGACGGCTGTCGCCGGCTCGAGCAGATCCCAGAAATTCCCTTCGAGGGAGAAGGTGAGCTCCTGGGCCCCCGCCGTTCGGGCGAGGGCCCGGAGATTGCCCATCAGGGTGTCGAGCCGGTGCGGATCGCAGTTGACGAAGGGGCAGCAGGCGATGAGAGCGGCCACCGCCTCGGCGGTGGCCAGAGGCCGCACCCGGTTCGGCCCCTGGCGGAGCCGGTTGAGCGATACCAAGGGGTAGCTCGATCTCGGCCCGGGCCGGCGGCCGAGGTCGCCGGCAAACGGGAGCTTTTCGATTCGCAGGGCCCCGTCGTCGCTCGGGCAGATGGCGTTCATGTCGTCGCTCAACACGGTGCGGCCGGATTCCAGGGCGAGCCGCGAGAGGGTGGTCTTGCCGGCGCCCGAGCGGCCGAAGAAGAGATGCCCTTGCTCGCGCGAGGCCACTCCCGCGCTGTGCAGCAGCACTCCGCCGGTTTCTGTGAGCCGGTAGGCCACCAACACCCGGAAGAAGTTTTCGAAGAGGCATTGGTACGCCGCACCCTTGCGTTCGTGGGTCCACAGGCTTCCGGTCAGCCCGGGCCCCCAGTCCAGGCGACCGAGGAAGTCGAAGCCGGCGAGGCGAACCGCGGTCTCCGTGTAATCGCGATCGAAGGTGTAGTCCCAACCTTCGAGGGAGAAGCTGCGAAACTCCCCGGGACCGACCCGAAAGACTCGGGTCTCCACCGCCGCGGGGCCGGCGCTCGCCTCCAGGCACAGCTCCCCGAATCGTTCCCGGGTCGCCTCGACCTGCTCCGGAGCGAGCCCCACGAAACGGTAGGGGCCACCCACGAAGTCGATATCCAGCCGCTCGCTTCCCCAGACCTCGCCGCTACGGCGGGTAGGGAAGAGATCCGGGTAGTGGAGGAAGGTCTCGCCAAAGGCCACGGGGGTCAGCCCTGGGGTTGACCGAGGATCGGCAAGAGAGGAGGACGACCGTTCTGCTCGCGGGCTCTCCGCAGAAGCCCGGCCTGGCGCCAGGCCTCGGGGTCGGTAGCCAGGGGATCTCCGGTCTTCTCTTCCGACAGCCCCAGGCAGTGGCTCAGGCCGGCGGCGTCGGGCCCGAGGGCCTCGAGCTTCTGCTTGGCCGCGCCGTTGAGACGGCGGATCTCTTCGAGCTCTCCGCATCCTCGCCAGATCTCGGCGATACCCTGTTCGTGCAGGTTGCCGATAGGGCGTCGCCATTGCACACAGGGGAGCACGTTGCCGAACGGGTCGACCGCGAGCCCCGAGGAGCCAGCGCCGCAGCTCTTGCGGATCGAAGGGCTGCCGGTGCAGGCTGCCGCCGCTTCGCGGTCGGAGACCCGGGTGTCGAGGAAACGGTAGAGACGGACGACCCCTTCATCGCTGGGGGCGATGGCGAGAGGACCGCGATCCCCGTCGTCCCGCGGGGTGACCGACGGCGAGATGGAGAGGCGGCAGCCGAGACGATCGGCGAGGTCGAACATCTCTTCGATCTGGTGCTCGTTCCAGCGGGTCAGAGTGGCGTTGAGCTTGATGCGAAAACCGATCGACCGCAGCTCTTCGAGGTTTTCCAGCAGGCGCTCGAAGCTTCCCGGAACCCGGGTCTGGCGATCATGGGTCGCGGCGTCGGCGCCGTGTAGGCTGGTCTCGACCAGGAAGGGGTCGACCTCGTCGCGAATGCGCCGGGCCAGGTTGCCGCGGAAAGCGTGGCCGTTCGACTTGATTCGCACCACGAACCCGAGCTCGCGGGCTCTGGCTCCGAGCGCGAGGAACGACGGGTGGGCCAGGGGCTCACCACCGGTGAATGTGAGGTTCAAGACCTGCAGGGCCGCCAGGTCTTCGAGGAGCTGGAAGTACTGCTCGTCGCGCAGGGGCTCTCCGGTAGCCGAGAGATCGTTGTAGCAGAAGAAACAATCGAGGTTGCAGCGATAGGTCAGCTCCACCAGGACGGAGAAGAGCAGATCCTGGTTCCAGGTCTTTTCGAGGATCGAGCGTAGAGCCATGGTGCAGTCCGGGGAAGATCTCGGATCAGAGAGCGAGTCGGGGGCCCGCGGCTTTCCTCGCAGCCAGGGCCGGTTCCGCCTCGACGGCTTCGAGAACACCGATCTCCTGGAGATTCTGTACGAACTCCTCGCAGTCTCGGCGCAGCTCGTCGCGGTCCACGTCGAACTCGGCGTTCAGCTGGTCGAGCATGTGCTCGAGAGGGGTCTCGCCGTCGGTCAGCTGCAGGATTCGCGCTCCGACCTCGTTGATCACCAGGGCCTCGGCGGCTTCCTGGCGCAACACCACCGCCTCGCGATCGATCACCCGGAATCGAACGTCTCGGCGCAGGCGAAGCGGCCGTGTGGCGAGCTCCGGGCTCTCGATCTCCCGCATCAGGAGAATCCGACGATACAGGTGGGGTCGCCCTTGCCGCCGGGCACGCTGCAATCGGCGGCCACGGCTTCCAGAGGCTCGAGCAGAAGAACCTTCGGTTTGGAGTATGGACGGCGTCCGCGAGGAGGTATCTGGGGCTCGCGAGCTTCGGTTGCTCGAGGGCTGGAGGCGTCGCTGGGCTTCGGGCTCATGTTGTCGACCTCGATCGTTGACTCTTGCTCTTCGGTGAAGATTCCATGCTCAGCCTCCCCCGCAGTCGTCGCCGCAGCCGGTTCCTCCGGGAATCGGATCGGGGCTGACCTGGAGGACGAGACCGGGATCTCCGAGGAGCTGGTAGGTCTCGAGAAGACTGCGGTCGATCCCGAGGGCTGCTCCGTTCTGGAGAGTCCGGAGCACGGCCCGGCCGAGAACCCGTTCTTCGTTTTGAAAGATGTGACGGAACAGGCGGTCTCCGAAGAAACGGGCCTGGTCGTGGCGCGAGAGCCAGGCCGGGGCCCAGACCGCGGCCGCTCCGCCATCGCCCTGGCGCACGAGCACCTCTCCGAGCGAGTCGAACCCGGGCAGGCCGTGGAAGCCGATATGGCAGGAAACCGCGGCCACCACCGGCAGCCTCTCGTTCTGCCCGGTCAAAGGGAGATCGGCGAGGGTCATCAGACCCTCGTCGGCGAGGCGATCCACTCCGCCGTGGCCGAGATAGCTCACCAACACGGCTCCTTCGGCGAGCTGGTCGAACATCTCCTGGCGTGCGGTGGCCAGATCGGGGGTCTCGGAGAGGTAGATGCGTTGGGCCTGGTACTCGGGCGAAAGGAGGTCTCCGAGGTCGTCGCTGGTGTCCGGGAAGGATCCGATGGCATCCGGGTCATCGGCCAGCAGCAGCACCTGGCTGCCCCACTCGGGCTCCTGGAGCTGCTCGTAGGCCACGATCTTTTCGACGTAGGCGGTGAGCTCCTCGGCAGATCGGGCCGGAATCCGGCCGATGATCAGCTCGGGGACTCCGTCGTCGCCAACGGTGTCTCCGTAGGGAAGATCGGTGGCGAAGAGGGTGTTGCCGTCGCTGCGAAGAAGGGTTGGGACCAGGTTTTCGCCATGGCCCAGGAAATCCTGATAGTCGTAGGTCCCTGCTCCGGCGAGCACCACCATCTCCGGTGGCGCACGCCATTCCTGCCAGGCCCAGTCGAGGAACTCGCGGATGGCGGGAGGCTCCGCCAGGCCATGGGAGAACTCGTCGTACACGTCGTCGAGCCTCACGATCATCGTCTGGTGTCCGGCCCGGATCCGGTGACTGGCCAGCTCCTGGGCGGCCGGCACGAGAGCGGGTGGCGTGAGGATCAGGTAATCGGCGGTGTGGTCGGGGGATCGCAGATCGGAGGGTGTATCGATCCGGACCGCCAGCGGCGCGAGGATGCCGCCTTCACTCACCGCCAGGTACGGCCGATCGCCGTCTGCGGGCTCGAAGATCGCTCGGTAGCCGGCTCTCTCCTCGGAGATGCCGACGGCCCGCAAGAGACGAGGAGAGTCGGGTTCGGCGAGATCGAAGACACGAATCGCGCCGTCTCCGAAGCCGCCCACGGCCACCAGGGCGTTCTCGTCGCCTCGGCTGAGCAGGCGATCTGCCTCGGCCAGATACTGGCGATCGTAGTCGAGCTCGAAGGCATCGACGAAGACCAGGCCTCCCGCGGTGGAGAGCAGCCGAACGGTGTTGTTGGCGCCGAGCAGGGCGTGATCGAAGTCGAAGCCGGTGCTCGCCCGTTCGAAATCGGTGAGCGCGACGGTGCCGAGGAGCTGGCCGTTGAGCTCCACCTCGACCGCGTGCTGGCCGACGGAGGTTCCCTGCAGCTGCACCTCGAGGCGGGCGGTTCCCAGGCTGGTGGCGGAAACCCCGGGGACCGACAGGCCGAAGCTCTTTTCCCCGTGCTGGGAGCTCCCGTGGGAGAGGAAGTCCCAGAACCAGATGTCGCTCTCGGGGTCGATCGGAGCCAGGACGAGCGGGCGGAGATTCTCTTCGAATCGGCGGCGGTCGCGAAACGCGAGCTCGTCCCCTTCTCGTCGGGGCGGCTCACCCTGCACGACATCCATGCGCCTGCCGTCGGCCAGGTGGAGGCGGTACACGTTCTCGCCGGTGTAGAGGCTTTCGACCTCCTGGGCGAAGAACTCCAGCGACTGTGCGCCGGGTCCCGGATTCCACGCCACCTCCTGCCCGAGGTGGGTCAGGCGGAGATGCCCACCACGGATGATCGGGGGCAACTGGCGGGCGCCCAGCCCGAAACCTGCGGCCAGCTCTTGTGCCGAAACCCGGTAGAGGCCGGGCTCGCCGGTGATGATCTTCAGAGCGTCGGAGGCCACGGATCGTGTCGGCGGATCGTCGGGGCTGGCGAAGGCGGGCCGAGCGAGGCTGCCGGGTGCCTGCTGGTGTCGAACCCTGCCGTAACCGTCGAGCGGAATCTCCTCGGCGCGTTCCTCGGCCTGGACGCTGAACGGACCATGCCGCAGACGGCGACCCGTGGCCTCGATCTCCACCAGCTCGTAGGTGTGGGCTCGGTGTACCGAGGCGGCGTGGTCGAGGAACTGGTAGGTGCCGCCCTGGGGAGCGTCGAGCAGTGCCACGAGCGGCTCGCGATTGATCTTCTCGGGATGTCTGCGGCCCGGGACGTAGCGCAGCAGGTCGTAGGCCACCGTGCCGGCTTCCGCCGCGGTCTGCCACTGCACCAGGGTCGAGGCCCCCGCCGCCAGAGCGCGGAAGTCGGAGACCAGCACCGGGGTCGCGGTCTGACCGCCACCCGCGATGATGTTCAGGCCGCAGAGGTTGCCGAAGGTGAAGGGATCCGAGGTGTCGCCGGTTTCGTCGACGAAGATCGCCCGGGTGCCATCGGCGGAGCTGTAGCCACCGGTCACCGGCACGGTGAGCGGCGAGGTGGCGACCAGGGGCTCGACGTCCACGAAGTAGACCAGAACCTCGGTGTCGCCGGGGGCGATGGTTCCCGGATTCCACACCACGTCGCCGCCGCCAGGGTCGGCGACGGTCGGCTCGGTCACGGTGCCGGCGGTGGGGAATCCTCCGGCGAGGCCGCCATAACGTACCCGGGCGTCGGCGGTGTCGCCCGGCACGTGAGCCGTGACCACGTGGGTCGGAGCGCTGAACGTGATGTCGCCGGTCGAGCCCGTGGGATTGACCACTGTCACGGTCACGGCGAAGCGGCTGGTGCTGCCCATGACCGGTGGGTTGGGGCCGTTGCCGGGCCCCGTGTACCGCACCGTCTGGGTGACATAGGGCTTGGCAGGTGCGGCGTTGGCGTCGGTCGGGAAATAGATTCGGAAGGTGTCGGCCTCGGGAGAGGCGGAAGGCCCCGGAGTGCCGTCGGCATTGGCGTCGGGGTCTGCCGCGTCCTGGTTTCCGAGATAGATCACGGCGTAGTTGCCCGATCCGAAGTCGGAGATGGTGAGGTCGAGATCCCAGATGCCGTATTCGAGCGCGGAGTTGTCCGAGTTCCAGCCGGTGACCACCTCGCTCGCCCACAGATTGTTGTCGCTCAGCACCCCCGCCTCATCGTCGGTGAAGGCGGTGCTGCGGCTGGTGAGGTCCCAGGAACCGTAGGGCGGGTCGTTGCCTACACCGGGTCCATCGTTGTCGGTGGCGCCGGAGTCGAAGTCGAAGTCGTTCACCTCCAGCGTGCAGCCCTCGGTCACGTAGGGATACATGTTGTAGCTGCGGGTTCGGCCGTTGTTGTTCAGGCCCAGGCTGAAGAACGAGAGAGCGTAGACGTTGACCTCGGTGCCGCCGGCTCCGGAGGTGCCGTCGTGGGCGCGCATCGCAAAGGCGTTGAGCTCGTCCTGCTCGCCGGGATCGTTGTGAATGTCGGAGCTCATGTCGACCACCAGCTCCCAGTGGCCCGAGGTGGGCGCGCCGCCGTTGGCGAGGGTGTTGGCGCGGATCTGGAGATCGTCGACCAGGAAGGCTTCGTTGGCGCCGGCGTACAGAGCGTCGACCCGAAAACGGATGCGGGTGTTCGCCGCCATGTAGTCGGTGAGGTCGTAGGCTCGGCTGCCGCTAGAAGACGGCGTGATCTGGCGGAAGATCTCGAACAGGTCCCAGGTGGTGCCGCCGTCGTCGGAGATCTCGAGCACGACCGAGTCTTCGACCTCGATGTCGGCGGTCACCCGCCAGTCGAAGCTCAGCACCGCGGCCGAGTAGCCGCCGGTGGCGAGGTCGACCTCGCGCTCCAGGCTCGGGCGGTTGGTGAATCCCGGAGACGAGTCGCCGACGTTGGAGATCTGCAGCTCGCCACCGGGCGAGGTGACCTGCAGCTGTCCGCCGGTGGGGCCGGCGGTGCTCAGCTCGTTGGTCTCGATCCAGTCGGTGGCCCAGCCGGTGTTGCCGGTGGAATTGTTGTAGGCCTGGGTGTCGAAGTCGTCGGCGAAGGTGTCGCCGCCCGTGACGCCGGCCGTCTCGCTGTCGTAGAGGGTGATCCAGGAGTTGTCGGCGTTGGGAGCCGTATCGTCGCCCACGCCGAAACGGCCAGCGGCCAGGTTGCCGTCGGGGTCGAAGAGGCGGTAGCTGGCGAAGCTGTCGCGGGAGTTGCGCCGGAGATCGCGATCGTTGGTGTTCTCGGTGGCTGCGGTTCCCACCAGGATGTCGGGATCGAGGAGCTCGACCACCAGGCGAGACAGGCCGTCCGGAACCTCGATGAAGAAACGGTAGGCATCGTTCAGACCCACCGTGCTGCCAGTGGATACCGACGCCGACACGTAGTCGCCGATTTCTACGGGCATTCGGGATCCGTTGAGGACCATCATCTGGTCGGTGACCGCACCGGACGCCTGGGATCCACCGGCGAAGAGTGAGTCGGCCGAAAACCAGGCGGCCGTGGCCAACAAGAAGCCGGTGACGAGTCGTATGGCTGGATTCTTGGATTTCTGCAGAGTGCCCGGAAGATCAGATCGAATCGACATCCTTCTCTCCTACGGCCCGCGGGATTTCATCGATTGGCTGGCAGAGATTCCGAAGATGTGCCCGAGAGCCGTGCGCGTAAATACACTACCAGTTATTCTATTGTACTGTTTCGACTTGTCGGGATCCAGCAAGGTGTTCATGACGTTCTTGAGCAATGTACATAGTTTTCGCGCGGTAGCGATTCTCTTCATCGTCGCGGGGCACTGCATCTATCTCTTCGAGTGGCAGGGAGCCGAGCGCGAGGAGCAGGTGCTGAAGTCCGTGTTCCAGAACGGCACCGTGCTCTTCGTCTTCGTCGCCGGCTTTCTCTTCCAGCACCTCTCCGGGCGCTTCGACTACCGGAAATACCTGCGGAGCAAGCTGCGCAACGTGATCTCGCCCTATGTGGTGGTCTCGTTGCCCATGATCCTCGTGCAATGGCTCGGCGGCCGCGGTAGCTTCGATCCGGCCAACGGGATCGAGCTGCCGGGGCTGGCGGCGCACGTGGCCTTCAACCTGCTCACGGGGTTTCATATCCTGCCGTTCTGGTTCATTCCCATGATCTCGGTTTTCTACCTCCTGGCTCCGGTTCTGCTCGCGGCCGATCGCGATGGCAGGGCGTACGTCTTCTTGCCGGTGCTCCTGGCAATGACCTGCTTCGTGCACCGGCCGAGCCATTTCACCCACGTGTGGCACTCGTGCCTCTATTTTCTGCCGGTCTACCTCTTCGGGATGTGGACCAGCCGACATCGAGAGCGGCTGCTCGCCTGGCACGATCGTTGGTTGCCCTTCGTCGGCGGGGTCTATCTCGGCCTCGTGGTGCTGGAGGTGGTGGGGCTGGATCGGGGAGGGGCTCTCTACTCGCGGCAGATCTTCTCGACCGAGCAGGGGGCCTTCGACACCAATGCCCTGCAGAAGCTCGTTCTCTGCGGTCTCCTGCTGGTCCTCCTGCAGCGTTTCGACCGTTGGATCGCCCCCTGGCTGGCCCGCCTCGCCGACCTGAGCTTCGGTATCTTTTTTCTGCACATGTACTTTATCCAGGCCTACGCACAGCTGGTCTTGGGAGACGTCTTCCCGCCGGGAGACGTGTTTCGTTTTCTGGGGTTGGTGGCTGTGGTGGTGTTGCTGTCGATGCTCTGCCTGGTGATCGCCCAGAAGATTCTGGGGCGGTACAGTCGACGCGTGGTGGGCAGTTGAGCCTGCTCGGGCAGCTGAGCCATTTTCGATCGGAGCCCGGACGGCTATACTCCGTGCGTGATCGATCGTTCCTTCGACAAAGCCGTGACAACCTCAGCCGACAGCAGTGAGTGTCCGCCGATCTCCGAGATCGGTGCCGAGGATCTCTTCAACGAGACGGTGCTCGATGCCCTGCCGGTGGGTGTGGTGGTGCTCGACCGTTTCGGCTATGTCGTCAAGTACAACCGATTCGAGGAGCAACTGGCACGGCGTCGACGCCAGGAAGTCATCGGACGCCATTTTTTCGAAGACGTGGCCAGGTGCACCAACGTACCGGAGATCCGGGGTAGCTTCGACGAGCACATCGAGAGCAACACCCTGGCCACCGAGCTCGACTTCCGCTTCGATCTACCGTTTCAGCCGCACCCGCGAGATGTTCGTTTGCGGCTGCGTTCGTTCGATGTCGGGGGGCGGCCGTTCGGTGTGCTGGTGGTCGAGGACATCTCCCTGCCCAAAGAGCTCGAACGTCAGCGGCAGCGCCTGCTCGACGTGATGGTGCACGACCTGCGCAACCCGCTGCAGGGCATTCTCGGCTATGCCTCCCTGTTGCGGGAGGCCGGGGACGGCTTGGGAGAAGCCCGGATGGCGCGGGCGCTCGAGACCATCGAGAAGAGCGCCGAGAGCATGGAGGCGTTGTTGCGCGGGACCCTGGAGGAGATGCGGGGCGAGCGCCGGGCCTGGCAGAAGGTCAACCTGCATGCGCTGGCGCTCTCGACCCTGGGCAACCTGCTGCCGATCGCGCAGAGACGCGAGGTCTCCTTGATCTACGGAGGTGTGCCCTTCGATCAGCCGCTCTTTCCCGAACGCGCGATCGAGATGCGCGGAGCGGTCGAGCAGCTGGCGAGCCTGGTGCAGAACCTGGTCGCCAACGCGGTCAAATACGCGAGGCGCTCGGTCCGCGTGGAGCTGAGAGAAGAGCCCGGAGAGCCTCGCAAGATCGTGCTGGAAGTGGCGGACGACGGTCGCGGAATCGCTCCCGAAGACCTGGAAAAGATCTTCGAGGAGGGCTACCAGGCAGCCGACAGCCTGCCCGGGGCCGGCATCGGTCTCTTCAGCGTGCGGCGTGCGGTCGAGACCCACGGTGGCCGGATCGAGGTTCGTTCCGAGCTCGGGAAGGGCAGCGTCTTCCGAGCCGAGATGCCGGCCGCGCCCACGGAATCCCGGAGCTCCGCCGCGGAATCCTGAATCTTTGCAAGATCCGAAGGCCAACGCCCGGACCGTTGTCCGGGCGTTGGAGCCCCAGCGGGGCGGCAGGATGTAGCCTGGGCCGACCTGGCGAGATTGCGAGCCGTGAGCCCCAGGCGTGTGGG
>CAZMEL010000108.1:0-23034 GCA_964565225.1 uncultured Thermoanaerobaculia bacterium
CCCAGTGATCCTCCCCCGCCGACCCGGCCTCAGCCGCCTCCGGTCGATGTCGACCTGCTGGGGATCTTCGGGCCCAAGAGCCGCCGGATCGCCGTCTTGTCCGACGGCGAGGTTCTGCTCAACGTGCTCGAGGGCGGAGTGGTGAAGGAAAAGTTCATCGTCCACAAAATCGGACTCGAATCGGTCGATCTGACCTTCGTCGGCTTTCCGGATGAAGCACCCCACCGGTTGGCGATCGGTGGATAGCCCGTCGAGAAGCTCAGGAGAATCTCCAAGAATGCAGAAACTACAAATCCTCTGGGTCACGTTGGCTTTATTGCTGGTGGTCGGATGCTCCGCCAACAATATCTTCCGGATGGCTCAGCAGGCAGAGCTGGAAGAAGACTGGGATCAGGCGGTGCTCCACTACCTCGAGGCCGTGCGCCAGAATCCGGAGAACATCAAATATCGCGCCGCCCTGATGCGGGCGAAGATCCAGGCGGCCCAGGTCCACGTGCACCAGGGCAAAGCCTTTCACGAAGCCGGTGTGCTGGAGCGGGCGATGGTCGAGTTCAGAAAGGCCGTCGAGCTCGATCCCTCGAATCAATACGCCGAAGCCGAGCTGTCGAAAGTCGTGGAAGCCTTACGGGCCCAGGAAGAGAATCGGGCCCCGCGATCGACGGTCTCGGAGCTCAAGCGGAAGGTCGAGGGGGTGCGGCCCCAGCCGCCGGTGCTGAATCCGCGGGCCGAGGAGCCGATCGACCTGTACTTCCCCGAAGAAACCTCGGTGATGGACATCTACCGCTCCCTCGGTCAGGCCTTCGGGATCAACGTCCTCTTCGATCCCAAGCTCAAGGACCAGGAGATCAACATCGTTCTCAACCAGGTCACGGCGCAAGACGGCCTCGAGATCATCATGCGCACCGTCGGCCACTTCTACAAAGTGCTCGACGAGCATTCGATCATCATCGCCGACGACACGCCGCAGAATCGGCGGAACTACGAAGACCAGGTCATCCAGACGTTTTTCCTCGACAACGCCGAGGTCAAGGACGTGATGACCATGGTCCGAAGCCTGATCGGCGCCAAACACGTGGCCGCCAACGAGCAGCTCAACGCCATCGTGCTGCGCGACACCGCCGACACGGTGAAGGTCGCCGAGCAGATCATCCTCTCGAACGACAAGGCGAAGGCGGAGGTCGTGGTCGATGTCGAGCTGCTGCAGATCAACACCAGCAAGCTCCAAGAGCTGGGCTTGAGCCTGACCGCCAACCAGCTCGGCCTCTCCCTGGATCTGGGGGGCGACGACGTACCCTTGCGAGTGTCGGATCTCGAATTCCTGAACCAGAACAACTGGGTGCTCACGGTTCCCGATCTCCTGGTGGACTTCATGAAGTCCTACAGTGATGCACAAACTCTGGCGCAGCCGAAGCTGCGGATCACGGAAGGGGAGAAGGCCAGCCTGACCATTGGCGACCGGGTACCGATTCCCACCACCACGTTCAACACCCAGAACCAGGGTGGCCAGGGGGGGGTCATTCCCGTCACCTCCTTCCAGTACCAGGACATCGGCATCAAGATCGAGATCGAGCCGCGGGTTCACCACAACGAAGAAGTCTCGCTGCAGCTGAAGGTCGAGATCAGCAATATCGCCGACTTCGTGCAAGGCTCCGGCGGCCAGTCACAGCCGATCATCGGAACCCGAGCGATCGAGTCGAATATCCGCCTCAAGGATGGTGAGACCAACTTTCTCGCCGGCCTGATCCGGACCGACGAAGGACAGAGCGAGTCGGGAATTCCCGGACTCTCCGACATCCCGATCCTGGGCCGCCTGTTCAAACGCACCGCAACCGACGTGCGGCGGACGGACATCGTGTTGACCCTGACCCCGCACGTGATCCGCCGGGCCAACATCACCGAGTCCGATCTCCTACCGATCTGGGTGGGAACCGAGACCAACATCACCTTTCGCGGCGGCAGCCCAAGGGTCGAGTCCAACACCTCGGGACCCTTCGACGGAGAAGACGCCAGGGGCGCGGTCCGCGAGCGCCTGCGTGAGCGCCTGCGTTCCTTGCCGAGAGGCCTCCAGGATGCCGCCGGCCAGAAAGGTGGCGGAGGAGAAGCGGAAGAGGAAGAAGAGCAGCCCCAGGGGATCGACCTGGTGCCCACCGGAGGGCCCAACGATCTCTTCGGGCGGAATCAGCAACAGCAGCAGGAAGAGATCAACAGGTAGACCTCTGGTTCCGTACACTTCAATGAGGGCTCGGAGGACGATCTTCGAGCCTCCGAAAGAGGTCAGAGCTTCCCATGCGTGCCAACGTCCGCCATCACAGGAAACCCAGGATCTGGGATCGCCGGATCTGGCAGAAGGGCTACACCCTCACCGAGCTCTTCGTGGTCTGTGTGCTCTTGACCACCCTGGCGGCGGTGGCCCTGCCGGTCGCCAAATTCACTTCGCGCCGGGAAAAAGAGATCGAGCTGCGGTATGCGTTGCGCACCATGCGGAATGCGATCGACGAATACAAGCGCTACTCCGATCGTGGCCTGCTCCCCGTCGAGCTGGGAACCGATGGCTATCCCGCCGAGTGGGAAGTTCTGATCGAAGGTGTACAGCTGGTGGGCCAGCTTCCCGACAGCAAGAAACGATTCCTGCGCCGTGTTCCGGTCGATCCGATGACCGGCGAGGCAGAGTGGGGCTTGCGCTGCTATGAGGACGACCTCGACTCCAGCAGCTGGTGTGAGGAGAACATCTACGATGTGTACTCCCTGAGCACCGGCACCGGCCTCAACGGAATTCCCTACTCGGAGTGGTGAAGGAGCCCGAGCCATGATCGTGTCTTCCATCAGAGCTCAACGCGGCCGACGATCCGCGGGATTCACTCTCCTCGAGCTCATCATCGTCATCGCCGTGGTCGGCATTCTGGCCGCCATGGCCGTCCCCAACCTCACCCAGACCCCACGCCGGGCCAAGGAGGCGGTGCTGAAAACCAACCTCCGCACCCTGCGCGAGGTGATCGACCAGTTCTATGCCGACCAGGGTAGCTATCCGGGCGATCTCGAAGAGCTCGTCAACGAAGGGTATCTCCGGGACGTTCCGATCGACCCGATCACCGGAGAAGCCGACTGGATCACCGTGAGCGAGGACGAGCTGATCGATCCCGACGACCCCGATGCCTTCTCCGCCTTCGAAGACGACTTCCTCGACGGCGGAGGGCCAGGAATCATCGATGTCTACTCGGCATCCGAAGACCTGAGCCTCGAGGGCGAGGCCTACGCCGAATGGTGAGGCTCTCGTTCTGGCGCCGGGCCCGGGTTGCACACCGGGCCTGGAAGAAACGCAGCCGCGGGTACAACCTCGTGATGCTGATGGTAATGGTCAGCGTCATGAACGTATTGCTCGCCAAGGCGATGCCGATGTGGAGCCATGTGATCCAGCGCGAGAAAGAGAAAGAGATGCTCTTTCGTGCGCTGCAGTACGCGGAAGCCACGCGGGTCTACAAGAACCGCTACGGTACCTGGCCCCAACAGCTCAAAGACCTCACCGAGGACAAGGGACAGGGGCGAACCATTCGCAAGCTCTGGAACAATCCCCTCGTGGCCGAAGACCCCTTCGGTTTCGACGGCGAGGGCTGGGAGATCCTCTTCGCCAGCCAGCCCGATCCCTGTTCCATTCCCGCGAACAACGGCCTCGACCCGTCCGGGAACAATGGGCTGCCTCCCCCGAAGCCCAACGACCGACCCGTGCAGAAGGTCGGCCCGATCGTCGGGGTGTGTAGCCGTGAACGCCCGGAGATCCTCGCGCGGGAGATCCCCAACTGGCAGTTCACCTCCGACTTGATCAACCAGAGCACCTATGTGCACACCGAGTCGGGTGCGGTGTTTCCCCTGAACAGTGCCGACATCGGCAGGCCTTTCCCGGGGGCCGCCAGCACCAACACGCCCGACCAGGGCGGAAACCAGCCGTTCGGCACGAACAACCAAGGGTGAAGGTTCGCGTCCGGCGCCTCGCCGCCGACCTCCCTCTGCCCGACCTCGCCTCGCAGGGAAGCGCGGGGTTCGACCTCCGAGCGGCGGTCGAGGAGCCGCTCTCCCTGGCGCCCGGCCACCGTGTCCTGGTTCCCACCGGTCTCCAGATCGAGCTTCCCGAAGGTTGGGAAGGTCAGGTCCGCCCGCGCAGCGGCCTCGCCCTGCGCCATGGGCTCACCGTCCTCAACAGCCCCGGCACCATCGACAGCGACTACCGAGGCGAGGTCGGAGTCGTCCTGATCAACCTCGGCCAGGAGCCCGTCACGATCCGGCGGGGCGACCGCATCGCCCAGCTCGTCTTCGCGCGCTGTGCGATGGCCGAGATCGAAGAAGTCGAGTCCTTGAGCGCCACCGATCGGGGCGCCGGAGGCTTCGGCTCCACGGGCCGGTAGAGCCGAAGCCTCCGCGCTCGGAGCACCGGCGGACCTGCTCTACGGAGAGGCTGCGGACCAGGCCGAAACATCTCCGGACTCGAAACCGTCGGCGAAGACGAGAGGATCTCCCTCGAGCACCCAGTTGCTGGTGTGGCCGTCTTCGGCAGCCTGCACCGCGAGCTCGGCTCCGGCGGGGAGCGCAGCGGTCAGCTGCGCCACACCGCTGAGGTCGGCCACCGCGCTACCGAGCTCGACCCCGTTCTCCAGGCTGAGAAAGATTCCGAGCCCGGGGACCTCGGTCAGCCCGGTTCCCTGGTCGGTGGCGTAGAAGAATACGGTATCTCCCGGTGTGGCTCCGGTGACCTCGAGGTCGGCGGTGGCGCCCGGGAATGGCGGAGACACGCGCAGCAACATCGGGGCCGGTCGCAGGTCGTAACGCGCGACCCAGGTTCTCCAGCTGGAGCTGCCGGTGGTGAACTCGTGATGCCCCCAGAAGGTCCCGGGGGTGTCGGGGTCGTTTTGCGTGCCGCTGTAGTCTCCCCACCGGCCGCTGATCTGTGAGGCGAGGCTCGCCTGGACGACCTGGGGCGGCCGGAAGGAGTCGGGCGGATCCCCCGCCGCCCGCAGGGTGCGCCCGATGGAAATGAACTCGTTGATGGCCGACCTCGCAAAGGTGATCGCCGCGTTGTCGTTCGAGTCGACATCGATGCTGGGAAAGAAGGTAGAGATTCCGTCTCCGAGATCGATCTCACCCGTCTGGGCGATCGTCGGGCCTCCTTCCAGGGCGGCCGGCCAGCCGTTCAGGTCGAAAGAGTACCAGCGCACTCGCGCCCGGGCCTGGCCGACGTGGTGAACGGCCCAGATCGCGCCATTGCTCTCGGCGACGCTCCAGAATCTCGGTTCGAACAGAATCGGCCGGACGGAGGAACCCATCTGCGGCGGGCTGGCCGGGAAGGTGTAGTCCGGGACCGTCAGCTCGAACGTCTGGCGCAGATAGTTGGTGAAGGGATCGGTGATGGCGTGGAAGATCACCGAAGTGTTGTTGGAGAGCTCCGTCGACTGCAGGATGAACAGAGTGTCGGTGTCGCTGGTGACGACGGGAATACCCATCGATTGCTGGCTGGCGCCGGTGATCAGCTCGCTGGTCACCACCGGAGCGCCACCTTCCAGGATCGAATCCTTGTCGATGATGTAGATCAGATATTTGTCGGGCCCGAAAAAGTCTGCGGTGAGCAGGATGAATTCGCGATTGAGCGCGAGGTTGGGAGAGTCGATATCGTTCCCGGCCAGGTCCGTCACGTCGAGTCGATACTTGTGCCAGTCGTCGCGATCGGTGGGCTCTTGGTCTCTCGAAACCGCGAGCAGGAAGTTCGAGCGGCTGTTGCTGCTGCGCTCGTTGGCCATGGCGACGAAACGCTGTGCATGCGGATCCCAGGTCACTTCCGGGTCGAAGACGAAGTTGTCCGTACCCAGCTCGCCCCAGAAGCCGAACGAGTTCTCGATCTCGTCGCTCCAGATCTCGGTGCCCTGTTTGTCGAAGGTGGAAATGGCTCCGTTGGTCATGACCACGATCCGTGTGGGGCCGACCGCGATCTCCGGGTCGGGTGGATTCCAGCCCGTATCGGGAACCGCCTCGAAGCCGAAGTCGCCACCACCACCGAAGAGTGGAGGGAGCCGCTCGAGGGGTACGAAGCTCGGGTTCCAGGTGGGTATGGCCGTCGTTGCCTGGAGCGGCGGGGCCATCGTCACCGGCTGTTCGAGGGGGCGCGGCGCATGCAGAGAGAGGTGGGCGCCATCCGCATCACCGGCACCAGCGTCACCCCGCCAGGCGAAGACCAGCCTTTCGGAGGCAGGCGTCTCGCCCGAGAGCCAGAGGGTGCGACGAGCGCCCGAGGCGATGGTGCCGCTCTGGTTTCCACTCCGGTGGATCGTGGCGGACCGCGGCACGGGATCGAGCGGCGCGCCATCGGCGCCGAAGCGCTGATAGAAGAGGTCTCGATCCTGCAAGGCTCTTTGCGAGTTGAAGCTCAGCAGGAGGCGGCCCTGCGGGTCCGAAGCCAGGGACACACCGCTGGCCCAGGCTCCGGGCGCGGTGGGGACTCGCACCGGTTCCGGATCGAGCGGTGATCCCTCCTTGTCGAAGCGCCGCAGCACGGGAACGAACGCATCACCAGCCTGCTCCATCCAGGCGACCGCGAAGCCACCACCAGGCGTGGCGGCCGCGGAGGGCTCGACCACCGACGGATTGCCCTTGGGGCTGATCCGGAACGCTTCGCCCACCGGACCGCTGGCGTCGACCACCGCGGCGAAGATTCCGCGATCGGTTTCCGGCGCGAGGCGAGCCCAGGTGATCAGAGCACGGTCTCCGGGCAGAGCCACGGTCGCGGGGTAGAGGTCGTGGGCCCCCTGGCTGATGGTGAGCAACTCCTGCGCAACGGTCCCTTCCGGTAGCAGCCATCGCGCGTAGATTCCGGAGCTCACGGGCTCGAGAGAGGTTGCGGTCGACCAGGCGACCAGGGCTCGCCCTTTGGAATCACTGGTGATGGTGGGAGAGGAGGCGTCACGGAGAGAGCCCGGAGCCACGCGGATCTCTTCGCCTGCGGCCCCGAGGTCGCTGGCGAAGCGGCGTGCGACCACGGCGGTGCGGGCACTGGAGTCGTGGCCGATCGACTCCCAGGCGATCCAGGCTCCGCCTCCGGGAGCAGGCGCCACCACCGGCCGGCTCTGGCGACCTCGGGTCGTGGAGTGGAGCCGGACCTCGCCGCTCAGAGCGCGTCCATCGGGATCGAAGAGCCGTCCGAAGATGCCGGCATCTCCGTGGTCCTGTCGGCGGCTGCTCCAGACCACGGCCAGCCGATGCTCCGAGAGAGCCTCGACCGCGACCTGCTGCTGGGCGCTGGTGCCGAAAGTGCTGGCGAGCACGTCCACGGCATGTGCCAGAGGTTGTGCCAGAGGTGGGTTCGGCTCCTCGCTCGCTCCGAGCGGCAGCGTCGACGAGAGTAGGATCGAGGAAAGAAGAATCTTCCGGCTCCAGGATCGTCCCACGGTATTCCCCTTTGTGATGTCAACCAGGCGAGGTCGAGCCGATTCTAGCCTCCTCTCCCGCGAATGCCCATTCGAAGAGCTCGAGTGATTCGTGCAGGGAATAGAATCCGTTTCCTCGTTGGTTGCATCCGTCCGGATGCGCTCAGCGGATTCCTCGATCCTCGAGCCGGTCGATCTCGATCGCCCACCCTTGGCGGGTTTCCTCGGAGATGCTCGGGTCCGGGAGCAGGCTTCGGCGGGTGCAGTTTCGGAGGGCCTGGAGGGTCTGGTAGCGGCGGGTCTCGGCAATGGCGGGCACCAGGAGGTCGTCGAGAATCTCCCGGATCTCGGCCAGTGGAAGGGGCTCGCCGCCGGCACGGGCGATCAGCAGGGAACGGAGCGCGGCGAAGCTCGCCGCGGAGTACTCTGCGGTTGCGGTTTCGATCTCGCGCAGGTCTCCCTTCGCTACGGGCCCGGGCAGAACGGGCTGCAGGGCCCAGTGGAGAAAGGCTCGGCGGTCGTCACCCTCGGGGTCGAGCACGGGGATGATCAGGTCTCCCGCCCGTCCCGGTCGCCGGAGATCGGGAGAGAGAAGGTGGATCCGTGCCGTCATCAGGAGCCAGAACACGCGGCCGCGCAGGCGTGGGTCCGACATCATGCTCTGGATCTTGCCGGTCAGGCGGCGTTCGGTGGCGTGGGTGCTCGCGTCCACGCCACCGAGCTGGGTGTCGGCCTCGTCGAGAAAGATCACCACCCGGGAGAGGGCCTCGAGCACTCGACGCAGGCGCTCGAAGATCACGTCGGTCTGGCCGAACCACTGGCTGCGCAGGTTCTTGAGCACCAGGACCACCATGTCGAGCTCGCCGGCAACGGCTTCGAAAACGAAGGTCTTGCCACCGCCGATCGGTCCGGCCACCGCGGCTCCGGTGAGGGCTCCCGCGCCTCCATCACGAAAGCGAGGGATCAGCTCTCGGTCGAGGAATCGTTTCAGGCGAGCATTGCCCACCACGTCTTCGAGCCGGTGCTCGGGTTTCTTCAGCTCCACGATCTCGTCGCCCAGCTGGCTGCGGATGAATGCCTCGACCTTGGTGATCACCTCGCCGCGCTCCAGGGTGCCGTCCCGGTGGGCTGCGGCGAGCAGGAGCTGGCGCAGAGCCTGGAGCGACAGGCCCGCGGCCATCACGGCGAGATCCTCTCGGGTTCCCCACAGCTCGAGACGCCCGGGATGGAGCTGCTCGAACCACTGGATGAAGCGCTGGCGCTCTTCGAGATCCGGGGAGGGGATTTCCACCTCGACGACCTGTGGCAGGCGGGCGACCCGCGGCTGCAGCTGACTCCGGGACTCGGCGAGCAGGACTACCGCATCGCCCGAGTCCATGAACTCGGGGTCCGAGAACCAGTCTTTGAGGATGGCGATCTTTCGTCGATCCGCGTTGGAGAGCGAGGCGATTTCTCCCACCGGAACGGCCAGGTCCGCCCCTTCCACGAGAATCAGCAGATCCTCCGCCAGGACTTCCCGAGAGCATACGCAGAGCTGGCGCAGCAGCTCGAAGGCCACCGTGGGATTGCCGATCGCGCGCCGGAAATGGCGGTCGAAGGATTCGGCCTCGGGGTCCGGGTGAGAGCTCCGGCCGTCGGTCGACATCGCCTCGATGGCCCGCTGGTCGGCGTCGAGCCCCGTGCGCCATTCCAGCCAGCCCTGGCGAATCGTTTCGAGGTCGCGGGCCGTGCAGCGAATCGGGCCGTTGATCTCGTAGACGAGCAGGATCTTGCCGGAAACCCGCCAGTGGTGGCGGAGCAGGTCGACCAGGGGCACGTAACCCCCGTGGGTGTCGTCGCCGCCGGGGGGCCGGAAGAAGTGGTCGTAGATATTTCCGGTCAGGAGCAGGCTTCGGGTCTGGCCCGAGTTGAGGATCCGGCCGGCCTGGCCGAGAAACGTGGAGCCGGTGCCCATCAGGTGCTCATGATCGGGAGAAGGCGGCTATTCGGGAAGCTTCGTAGGAGTCGCTTCCGATGTCTCCGGAGCGGATTCCTCGAGGCCGAGCAACGCATCGAACTCGTTGGTGGCCTCGGTCTGCCGGGCATATTCCAGGAACTCCGCCTCCTGGTTCTTGGCCTCGGTGCCGCTGATCTCCTTGGAGATCTTGGCCTCGGCGCGGAGCTCCTGGCGCATCTCTCGCAGCTGCTGCAGCTCTTCGGCGGTACCGTCCTGGGCGATCCCGGCCAGGGTATCGGCGATGTCCTTTTCCTGCTTGGCGGTGATCACATCGGCTACGGTCTCCGCCGATTCCGCCTTTACCTGCTCGAGCTCGCGCAGCAGGGCTTGGAGCTGTACCTTGTGCTCGCCGATGGTCTTGCGGTATTCCGCGGCGTCGCTCTCGTGCTCCTCGAGCCGCTCCTGCTTTTCTTTCAGGGTCGAGGAGAAGTCGTTGTAGGCCGCGAGACAGCGCCGGTAGTCTTCGCTCTCCTTGATCTCTTCCATCGATCGTCCGGCGCTCTTCAGGGTCTCGGTGGTCTGTCTGGCCTTGGCCAGCGCTCCGGCCTTCAGGCGTTCCAGGCGCTCGATCTCATGGGTGAGCTCCCGGACCTTCGCCAGCTTCCGCTGCTCCTGGGCGATGAGTTGGGCGACCGCCTGCTTGTATTGGTGGATGCGCGACGTCTTCTCCCGGATGATCTCGTCGAAGCGAGCACGAATGACGCTGGGGTTGGTATCGAGAGTGCGTCGGGCGGCGTCGACCTGGCCGGTCAAGAGATAGCCGACCGCCTTGATCCATCGGCCGATTGCTCGCAGCATGAGAGGTCTCCTGGAATCTGGTCTATCGAGGGCGAAACGGAATCTTCGATGAGAGAAGCGGCTTCAGCTCTTGGGGCGGCTGGCGAAGGCGAGCATGAACTCGCGGACGATGTCCTTGAGCTCGAGGGTGAAGCCGGCCAGGTCTCTGAGCTTGGCGTCGACCTGGTCGGTGGTCGGAGAGATGCCACCGGGGCGGGGCCGGATCTTGTAGCTGAGCCGTTCGTCGAGGGATTCGAGCTGCTGGTAGGCGTTCTTCAGGCGTTGGGGATCCATGGCAGTTGCTCTCCGCTCAGGGTGTGCGCCGGTGGACCACGGTAGCCGCCGCCTGGTCGCGAGGCCGCACCACGATCTCGTCGATATTGACGTGGGCCGGGCGAGTAGCCGCCCAGGCCACGCAGTCGGCGATGTCTTCGGCGAGCAGGGGAGTCATGCCCTCGTAGACCTTGGTGGCTTTCGATTCGTCGCCGTCGAAACGCACCCGTGAGAATTCGGTGTCCACCAGGCCGGGGGCGACCTCGGTGATCCGTACGGGCTGGCCCACGAGCTCCAGACGCAGGGTGCGGCTCAGCGCTCGCTGGCCGTGTTTCGCGGCGGTATACCCGGCGCCGCCGGGGTAGGTCTCGAAGCCGGCGATCGAGCCGATGTTGACGATATGGCCGTCTCCCGAGGCCACGATGGCGGGGAGCAGGGCGCGGGTCATGCGCATGACCCCGAGCACATTGGTCTCGAACATTGTGATCCAACGCTGGTCGTCGGCGTCTTCGAGGCGGTCCAGCCCGAGGGCGCCGCCGGCGTTGTTGACCAGCAGGTGGATACCGCTGTCTCCGGCGTGCTCGAGGGCTCGGGTAACGAAGGCCTCGATGCTCTCGGGGGAGGTGACGTCGAGTGGCAGAGCGGTGCCTCCTACGGGCTCGGTCACCTGCCGCACCCGGTCGATCCGGCGGGCGCCGCCGATCACGTGGAACCCTTCGGCGGCCAGGCGGGTAACCGTGGCGGCGCCGATGCCGGCGCTGGCGCCGGTGACGATGGCGATCTTGCTCGGATCTTGGGGCATGAGCTCTCCAGCGAATCGTGCTTCGGAAATCAGTTGGCGGCGGAGCCGCCGTCTCCCTGGGGGAATGAGGGTAGCTGCTCGGGGTTCAGGCCCACCGATTCGAGAGCCTGGCGCCAGGCCTCTTCCGGATCGTCCGCAAAGATCAGGTCTTTCCGGGTCGGGGCGATCACCCAGTCGTGGCGCAGGATCTCCTGCTCGAGCTGACCCTCTCCCCAGCCGGCATAGCCGAGCAGGAGACGAAAGGTCGACGGGGGCTCTTCTGCCAGCGACTTCAAGTCGCCGATGTGCTGGGTGAGAACCACGCCCGGAACGATCTCTTTCTCGGTCTCGGCAGGGGTGCTCTCTTCACTCGCGCGGTAGAGCAGGGTGCCGAGCTGGGGCTCCACCGGCCCGCCGAAGAAGGCCAGGGCGCCGTCGTTGCCGAGCCAGGGGATCTCGAGGTCTTCCAGGATGTCGTCGATCTTCACGCCCGTGGGCCGGTTGACGATGAAACCGATGCTGCCCTCGTCCTGGTGGTGCAGGAGAAGCACCACGCTGCGATGGAAGAACGGGTCGGTGACCTGGGGCATCGCCAGCAGCAGGAGGGGCGTTTGGAGCTCGTTGGATTCCATGACTTCGGACCATCCGGCCTGATTGTATGGCCGAGTCTGACAATCTTAGCCCGATCCTGACCCGATTTGCGGGTTTTTACCGACCGAGGGGCAGGATCCGGCGAGAAGGGGTCCGCTGACTCGGAGACCATGGCTGGAGCGGATGTATGCGCCGAGGAGATCGGGTAAGATAGTCGTCTTCGGAGCTCAAAGAACCGTTTCCGGGAGCGGCTCCGCCTCCTAGGAGCCTTCCGGCTTCCAGCTTTCACAAACTATCGAGGTCCCCATGAAGGATAGCTTTTCTTCGCTACGAACACTCCGGGTCGGATCCCGAGAGTTCCAGATCGCCAGTCTGGAAGCCCTGGAAACGCAGGGTTGGAATGTCGGCCGGCTGCCCTACGCCACGCGGATTCTGCTCGAGAATCTCCTGCGCCGGGAAGACGGTGTCAACGTGCCGGCTTCCGACGTGGAGGCGGTGGCCAAGTGGGATCCGACGGCGGCTCCCAGCGTGGAGATTGCTTTCATGCCGGCCCGCGTGTTGCTCCAGGACTTCACCGGCGTGCCCGCCGTGGTCGATCTCGCCGCCATGCGCGACGCCATGGAGTCGATGGGCGGTAGTGCCGACCAGATCAACCCGCTGCAGCCGGTGGAGCTGGTGATCGACCACTCGGTCCAGGTCGATGAATACGGCAGCGCGGCGGCCCTGCTGATCAATGCCGAGCGAGAGTTCGAGCGGAACTTCGAGCGCTACGCCTTCCTGCGCTGGGGCCAGGGCGCCTTCGACAACTTCAAGGTCGTGCCGCCGGCCACGGGTATCGTGCACCAGGTCAATCTCGAATACCTGGCCCGAGTGGTGATCGACGAGAGCGAGCAGGGGAGCGCGCTCAGCGGCGTTCCCTTCGCGTTTCCCGACACCCTGGTGGGCACCGATTCCCACACCACCATGATCAACGGTATCGGCGTGCTCGGTTGGGGCGTCGGCGGCATCGAGGCCGAGGCTGCCATGCTCGGCCAGGCCATCTCGATGCTGATTCCCCAGGTCGTGGGATTCCGCCTTTCCGGCGAGCTGCCCGAGGGAGCGACCGCCACCGACCTGGTGCTGCGGGTCGTCGAGATGCTGCGGGCCCGGGGCGTGGTGGGCAAGTTCGTAGAGTTCTTCGGCCCCGGCCTCGCCACCCTGCCGCTCGCCGACCGGGCGACCATCGCCAACATGGCTCCCGAGTACGGCGCCACCTGCGGTATTTTCCCGATCGATCAGGTGAGCCTCGACTACCTGCGCTTCACCGGCCGCTCGCCCGAGCGGATCGCCCTGGTGGAGGCCTACATGAAGGAGCAGGGGCTCTTCCACACGGCGGACAGCCCCGAGCCCCGGTACAGCGACGTGCTCGAGCTCGACCTGGGAACGGTGGTCCCCAGCCTGGCAGGCCCGAAACGGCCCCAGGATCGGATTCCTCTCGACCGCGTGCACGAGACCTTCCGCGAGCAGTTGCCGCAGCTCAAGAGCGGCGCGGCGAAAAAGCCGGCGGGTGGCCTCAACGTGGTCAGCGGCGGCGGCGCGGCCACGGCGGTGGCCGAAGCACCTCCCGCCATCGGCGAGCTCGACCACGGGGCGGTGGTCATCGCCGCCATCACCAGCTGCACCAACACCTCCAACCCCTCGGTCATGGTCGCTGCCGGGCTGCTGGCGAAGAAGGCCAACGAACGCGGATTGAAGGCACGGCCCTGGGTGAAGACCAGTCTCGCCCCCGGGTCGAAGGTCGTGACCCGGTATCTCGACGAGGCCGGCCTCACGACACACCTGGAGGCGCTGAATTTCCACACCGTCGGTTACGGCTGCACCACTTGCATCGGTAACAGCGGTCCGCTACCCGAGGCCATCGCCCAGGAAGTTCGCGAGAAGAACCTCGTGGCGGCATCGGTGCTGAGCGGCAATCGGAACTTCGAAGGCCGGATCAGCCCCGACGTCCGCGCCAATTTCCTCGCCTCGCCGCCGCTGGTGGTCGCCTATGCCCTGGCGGGGCGCATCGACATCGACATCTACAACGAGCCTCTGGGCGTGGGAAGCGACGGCGAGCCGGTCTATCTGAAGGATCTGTGGCCGAGCCGCCAGGAGATCGACGACACGGTGCAGCAGGCCCTCAAGGCGGAGATGTTCCACTCCGAGTACTCCGATGTCTTCACGGGCGACCAGCAGTGGCAAGAGCTACCCACGCCGGAAGGAGCGACCTTCGCCTGGGAAGACAGCTCGACCTACGTTCGCCTGCCTCCCTATTTCGTCGACATGCCAAAGGAGCCGAAAGCGCCCGAGGACATCCGCGATGCGCGGGTTCTGGCGCTTCTGGGTGACAGCGTCACCACCGACCACATCTCGCCGGCGGGTGCGATCAAAGCCGACAGCCCGGCGGGTCGATACCTCGTAGAGCGCGGCATCGCCCCGCGGGACTTCAACTCCTACGGCTCCCGGCGCGGCAACCACGAGGTCATGATGCGTGGCACCTTCGCCAATGTGCGCCTGCGCAACCGCCTGGTGCCCGAGATCGAAGGTGGCTTCACCCGGCTGCTGCCCGACGGTGAGTCGATGTCGATCTTTGATGCGGCCATGGCGTACAAAGAGCGTGGCGTACCCCTGATCGTGCTGGCCGGCAAGGAATACGGCACCGGCTCGTCGCGCGACTGGGCGGCGAAAGGCTCGCTGCTGCTCGGAGTGCGGGCGGTGATCGCCGAGAGCTTCGAGCGGATCCACCGCAGCAACCTGATCGGCATGGGAGTGCTGCCCCTGGAGTTCGTGCCCGGCGAATCCGCCGAAGGCCACGGGCTCGACGGCCACGAGACCTTCGACATCGGCGGCCTGGCCGACCTGGTGCAGGGCGACTTCGCCGCGGGCCAGGAGCTCACGGTGACGGCAAAGGGCGGCGCCGGAGAGAAGACCTTCCAGGTTCGGGTGCGGCTCGATACCCCGCAGGAGGCGCAGTACTACCTGCACGGCGGCATTCTGCAATACGTGCTGCGGCAGCTGCTCTGAGCCCGTTCGGCCGGCCCACCGAGGGCGTTCGGCGGGCCGGTCTGGTTTCCTGGCGCAATAAAAAGATCCCCGCGACCGTGGAAGGGCGGTGCGGGGGGAGGAGAGGAGACCTGGGAGTTTCTTCTGATTACGCGGGAAGATTGCTTTCCCGCGGTAGTAGTGGTTAACGTCTGGCAACGAGGTTCGGATCTGCCCGGAATCGATGGAGGGGCGAAACGCCACTGCAGCGGTTCGACGAGGACGATTCGGGCCACGAACTGGAATCGATCGAAGTGCCATTCACCATCTTCAAAGACTTCACTTTTGCCGCGGCACACAAGATTCCCGACCATCCCGGGGAATGCCGCCATCTGCACGGACACAACTACAGGGTGCGGGTGCATGTGCGAGCCGCGGAGCTCGACTCGATCGGCATGGTGGTCGATTTTTCCCGTCTGCGGGAAATGACGGGAGAGGTCGCCGGCCGCTTCGACCACCGGTTGATCAACGACTTTCCACCCTTCGATTCGCGCAATCCCACTGCCGAGCACATCGCAGAGTTCATTTTTCAGGGAATGGAGAAAGAGATGGCGCGCGACGAGAACACTGCGGGGCGGGTGTCGGTGCTCAAGGTCGAGGTGTGGGAGAACGAGACATCCTGTGCCATGTTCGAGGCTTGACAGCCTCTACGCCGGCTTCTGCAATGACCCGACCCAAAGCCGCGCCCGGCACCGACCCGACCCGGCCCCTCGATCAGCTGCCACCGTCCGAGCGACTCAAGATCACCGAGATCTTCTACTCGATCCAGGGCGAATCCACCTTCGCCGGGCGGCCCTGTGTGCTCGTTCGCCTGACCGGCTGCCAGATGCGGTGCTCCTGGTGCGACACCGAGTACAGCTTCTATGGCGGCACCTGGATGTCGCGCGAAGAAGTGCTCCGGGAGGTCGAGTCCTACGGCTGCCCCCTGGTGGAGCTCACGGGCGGAGAGCCCCTGCTGCAGCCCGGCGCCCTGCCGCTCCTGGTCGATCTCTGCGACGCGGGCTACGAAGTTCTGCTAGAAACCGGCGGCGGTGTCGATATCTCGAACGTCGACCCCAGGGTACGGCGGATCGTCGACATCAAGTGCCCGGGAAGCGGCGAGGCCGAGAACAACCACTGGCCCAACCTCGAAGCCCTGCGCCCTGGCGACGAGCTCAAGCTCGTGCTGGCGGGGGAGGTCGACTATCTCTGGGCCCGAGACCTGGTGCTCGCCCGCGGCCTGCACGAGAAATGTCCCGTCCACTTCTCTCCGGTGCACGGCGCCATCGACCTCCAGGCGCTGGCCGGCTGGATCCTGCGCGATCGGCTTCCCGTCCGGCTGCAGCTGCAGGCCCATAAATACATCTGGGGAGCCGATACGCCGGGGGTGTGAACAGCCGCGCCGGATCTCACGGGCGAAGCTCCAGGCGAAGACGCTCCACCTCGGCCCGAACCGGCCCTTCGTGCTCGGGGGGGATCTCGTCGAGCGCTTCGAATCGTTCGAGGGCCTCGCGGAAGAAGCCAAGTTGATGGAGCACGCTTGCGGCCTGGATCTGGGCCTGGGGATCTTCGGGATGCCCGGCCGACCAGTAGCGGAACAACGACGCGATGGCGTCTCCTGCGAGCACCGGCTCGAGGCGAGCCTCCATGGCTCGCAGATACTCCCGCGCTCCCTCTTCGAGCTTGCCTTCGCCGGCCAGGGCCGCGGCGTAGAAGACCCGCGCGTCGCGAAACTCGGGCTGGCGTTCGAGCAGGGCCCCGAGCTCGGCTGCGGCCTCGGAGAAACGTCCGTGCTCGAGAAAGGCGCGGCCGAGGATCCAATGGGCATCGAGGGAGCTGAGGTACGAGAACAGGCGCTGGCGGTCGGCTTCGTCGCCGGTGAGAGCGACGTTTTCGGCGAGAGCGAACGGGTCGCCGGGGAAACGTTCGAGCGCGAGCTCGAGGAAATCGAGCGCTTCCTTCTCGCGGCCCTGCCGGGCGGCGACGCGCGCCAGGAGCACCTCGGGAGACGACGGCTGGCGGCCGCCGCGGTAGACGCGACCTTCGGCTTCGACCAGCGGCATCAACAGCTCCCGGGCGGGGCCGAGACGACCGCTGCGGAGATGGAGCTCCGCCAGGTCGAAATCCATGGAGATCCGGAACGGGCCGTTGCGGTCGCGCGACGCCAGGAGCTCGGCAGTGCGCGCGGCCAGGGTGCCCTGGTCGCGGGGGAAATACACCGGGTGGAGCCAGTCGAGCCACCAGGGAGCGGTCGCCACGGCTTCGACCACCAGCTCGGCATGGTGGGCGAGGGGCTGAGTCTTGCTCTTCTCGCGGATCTGGTGGAGAACCTGGTCGGTCTCGAGATAGCCGCGCCGCCGGTGCAGCTCGTCGCGCATGGCGTCGTCCGGAATCGTCAGCGAGACCGTCATCAGCAGGGCGAGGAGGACCATCGGTAGTGACCGCCAGCGGGACTCCCAGAAGCGACCGAGGGCCACGGCGGCGAAGAAGATCACCGCCGGCAGCAGAGCCAGCCGCTGCCGGGCCGAGACGTAGAAGACGAGCATCACGGCGGCCTGGTTCACGGCCAGGGCGAAGAACAGCAGGTCGCGCCGCCAGTGCCGGGCGGTGAACAGGCTGCCGAGCAGGGCCAGGGCCGAGAGCAGAGCAAAAGGAAGCGAAGGGAGGCTGAGCCGGAGATCGTACTGCCAGGCGGTGGGGATGTCGTGCCAGCGAAAACCGTGGAAGGTCATCTCCAGCTTGCTGCCGAGGAGGCGCAGGAAATGGCCCGGCTCGTCGCGCAGGAACCGTGTCGCCTTGCCGGCCCAGAAGGCGTTGACCTCGCGGATCGAGAGCTCCTCACCCACCGCCGCCCGCGCGATGGTGCGGTAGTGCTGGTGGGCACTGTCGGGAATGGCGCCGCTGTTGCGCACGTAGTTGAGCACCACCGGCGGGTAGATGGCACTGGTGCCTCTCGACAACGGGTTGTTGCCCTCGAAGAACACCGTGCCGGGGTTCATCGTCGGCGTGCGGAAATCCCCGGTGACGGCGGCCGAACGCAGGCCGAGGGCAAGAAACATGGTGGCGACCGGCGCCAGGAAGAGCAGAGAGCCACGTTTCCAACCGGGTCCGGGGGCGCCGCCTGCTCGCGGGCCATCGTTGTTCGCCTGTTCCCGGAGCCAGAGAAACAAAGGAGCCACGAGGAACAGGGGCAAGAAGGTCGGCCGGGTGGCGAGGGCGAGGGCCGCGGCAGCTCCGCCGGCGGCCACCGCCTTGGCACGTCCGTCGTCGAGACCGGCGAGAACCGCCAGCAGTAGGAAGAGCATCAGCGCCTCGGGCTCCAGCACCCGCTCGTACACCAGGAGATGCCGGTCGATCGCGAGGATTCCGGCGGCCAGCAGGGCCAGCGGGCGGGGAAGCCTGGGGTCGAGCAAGAGGAAGAACAGCGCCACGGAGGCGGCCACGAGCACGATCTGCAGGCCGTGCAGAAGGCTCTCCGGCCGCGCCGATGTTTTCTCCAGCAACACCGAGAGATGGAAGTAGAGCGGGCTGAAGTCCATCAGCCGCTCCGTGGGTAGCTCGCCGCGAATCCATTGCTCCGCCGCCAGGCCGTATTTGCGGAACGCACCCGGCATGGGAAAGCGCCAGGCGAGGAAGGAGTGGAGTAGAAGGGTCGCGAGGCCTACGAGCCCCGCCCATCGGCGGCGCAGGGCCGCGGTCTCGAGATCTGCGCTCAAGGCTCTGCCCTCGGAGCTTCTTCGGACGCCTCCCTCCGCTCGCAGGAGATCCCCAGGGCGAGCAAGCTGGCGGCTGCGAGCAGGGCGAGCCCCGCCGAGAGGCGAAAAGGCCAGCGGTCGATCCAGATCCGGACCCGGTGCTCACCGGCCGGTACCTCGAGCCCGATTCGATGCAGGTTGGCCGGCGTCAGCTCGGCCGGCTCCCCGTCGACCGTGGCGCGGTAGATCCCCAGGAAGGCGCGCTGGACGACGAAGAGCCCGCCGGCTGCGGAGCGCACATCGGCCTCGAGATGCTCGATCCCCGACGAGAGGATCTCCACCTCCCCGGGCGGCCCTTCGAAGCCTTCCTCTCCGGGAACGACCGCCATGTGCACGGGGTCGAACCCGGGGTCGGTGAGGTGCTCCAGGGCCGCTCCCATGTGAGAGGCGGGAATCACCGTACCGGCGAGAAACGCCTCGGGAGCCCGCCGCGAGAGGGAGTAGGCGTACAGCTCGTGCCCGGCGGCAGGATAGGTCCCCTCGAGTCGGGTGAACGCCGCCGCCTCCGAGGAGAGGGGACGGAACAGCAAGAGGATATCGACCCCGGAGGCCTCGAGGATTCGGATCCGCGAGAGGTCCGGCATTTTCTGCATGGCTTCCGCCAGAGAGACGACGTAGAAGCTGTCGAGCCCTTCCGGTGAGTGGTTGAGCTCGTACCGGCGGCCCCACTGGGCACCGGAGAAGGGGTGGAGCTGCGCGAAGTGATCGCGGGTGAGCCAGAAGAAGCGGGGATCGGGAAAGACCTCGAGCACGTTGGCAGATACCGTGCCGAAGAGCTGTCCGAAGCCGCCGTGGACCACCCGCGCCTCGGCGGGCACCTTCTCGAGCACCGGTGGACGAGCCACGTAGGGTGCGATGTCGTCGGCATGGTAGAGCGGGCCGAGGAAGAAGAGCTGGGTGGCGGTATGGCTCGTCAAGAGAAGCCCGATGCCGAGGCGTGGATGCCGCCGCAGCAACACCAGGCAGGCGCCGTAGAGGGCGAGAACCCCGAGGGTCAGCAGGCAGAGACCGCTCCAGCGCAGCCACTGCCAGTCGAGCAGGCCGGCGGTCAGGCGCTGCGGATCGAGGCTCTCCGCGAGGTCGTGGAGCGCCGGCAGACGCAGGGTCAGGGCGAGCCAGAGCGCAGCGAAACCCAGGGCCTGGATTCCCAGGGCCCACGCCAGGCGGCGGGGTCCACCGCGTGCTCGCAAGCGGTCGACTCCGAAGCCGCAGAGCAGCGCCGCTCCCATGGCGACACAGAGCCACATCTTGACCGGGTAGCGGAGCATCGAGGTGCCGGGCAACCCATAGAGAGCCCGTACGACCGGGTTGTAGGCGCCGAGGGCCACGAACAGGCCCAGGGCGACCAGGGTCCAGGCCCAGGCCCGCCCGTTGCGCCAGCCGCTGCCGAATTCTGGGCGGCCCGAGGTGGCGACCAGGGCCCAGCACAACACACCTGGATACACGGAATAGAGGAGCGGCGGGTTGCCACCGTAGAAGCTCTGGCCCCAGAAGGCGAAGTCCGGCTGGCCGAAGAAGAAGGGGATCCACCACTCGACGACGCTGCGGGGGTCCCAGCTCTGCGAGAGAGCGGCACCGATGGAGAATTTCCAATATCCGCGAAACGAGAGCGGCAGGATCCGCAGAAGCTCCACCAGCATGGGTGCGGCGACCAGGGTTCCGAGCCCCAGGGCCATGGCCGGGCGCAGGGATCGCCGTGAATCCGCACCGATCTCCGGGTGGAAGAGGCAGGCCAGGGCTCCGAGGCCAAGGGCGAGGGCGGCGAACATGGGGTCGCCCGCGAGCAGGAGAAGAGCCCAGAGAGCGCCAGCGATCGCCGCCCGAGAGGTGCGCCGGGGGTCGGGCCGCAGGCTGGTGAGCAGGGCGGCCACGAAGGCCGGCGCGAGGGTTGCCCCCGCCACCAGGTTGTAGAGATTCAGCAGCGAGAGGAAGAAGCCGCAGACTCCGTAGCAGACGCCTGCCGCCCAGGAAGCGGTACGGCTCAGGCCCCAGGCCCGCCCCAGCCAGGTCATGGCCAGGGGCGCCAGGAGCCAGTGGATCCAGAAGTGGGCATTCATCGCCCACAGCGGCGAAGCGAGGAGATAGAGCAGATTGGTGGGGTAGAGGGGAAGAGAGTTGGGGTTCCCCATCGAGGGCTGCCCGCCGCCGCGCAGGGGGTCGATCAGTGGAATCTCTCCCGTGGCGAGAGCCTCGGCCTGCGCCACCTTCATGGCGTAGTGGCCGGAGAAGATGTCGCGCATGTAGAGAGTCCCTGTGCCCAGGAAGAGAGGTGCGGCCGCCAGCACGAGCAGCAGCAGAGGAGGCGCGACGTTGAGAGCGAGGAAGCGTTTCATCTCGGCGATGGACCCTATACTATGTGCTCGCCATGATTACGCCCCTATTCCGAGCTCTCCGCCCCACTCAGTGGGTCAAGAATGTCTTCGTTCTCGCACCGGTGGTCTTCGCCGAGCAGCTGACCGACTCGGATACGCTGCTGCGATCGATGCTCGCCTTCGTGACGTTCTGTTTCGCGGCGAGCGCGATCTACCTGATCAACGACCTCCGGGACCGTGAAGACGACCGGCGGCATCCGCTCAAGAAACACCGTCCGATCGCCTCGGGCGCTCTGCCGGTCGGTGTCGCTTGGGCAGCGGCGGTGCTCCTCGCGCTCGTGGCTCTCGGTCTCTCTGCCTATTTCGGCTGGTTCTTCGCCACTCTCCTGGCGACCTACCTGTCGATCAACCTGCTCTATTCGAGCTGGCTCAAGCGGATCGTGATCCTCGACGTCATGGCGGTTTCCAGCGGCTATGTGATCCGCGTGCTCGCGGGTGCCGCGGCCATCCGGGTCGAGGTCTCCAACTGGCTCTTGCTCTGCACCATCTTCCTCGCTCTGTTTCTGATCTTCTCCAAGCGTCGCCACGAGCTGACGATCCTGGCGGAAGGAGCCGCCGAGCACCGGTCGGTGCTGAGCCACTACAACCAGGCATTCCTCGACCAGATGATCAACGTGGTCACGGCGTCCACGGTGGTGTCGTACGCTCTGTATGCCGTGGATCCCGAGACCGTGGAACGATTCGGCTCCGATCGCCTGATCTACACGATTCCCCTGGTGCTCTTCGGCATTTTTCGCTACCTCTACCTGATCTACCAGCGCAAGGACCAGCGCAATCCCACCGAGGCCCTGCTCTTCGACCTCCCCTTTGTCGCCAACGTAATGGTGTGGGGTCTGCTGGTGGTCTGGATCGTTTACGGCTGATCCGGCTCAGAGCGCCCCGGATGGAGGTTGGTAGAGGTAGATGCTGAGCACCGGCGCCCCGTCCTGCTCCCAGACCACCAGGGGCTCGAGGTGGAGCAGGCAGTCTTCCATCAGCTCGTTCGTCCAGTCCCGGCGGTCCACGAACATCACATAGAGCGGTCTCGTGAGGCTGGCTTCTCGGGTCAGGCGCAGCCGCTCGGGAGCGATCTTCGGAGAGAGCGGCGTGCTCACGGGCAGCAGGGTGATGTCTTCCCGCAACCGCAGAGGAGCCACCAGCCGGACGGCGTGCTCCACTACCGGCACCGCGAGCAGCGAGTTGGGCATGGCGTTTTCGTTCAGCCATTCGAGCCCCAGGCGATAGCTCTTGCCCCAGTAGTCGCTGGCCTGTGGCAGGCCGCGGGCGCGGGCACCGGGGTAGCCTCCGACGAGAGAGTTCCAATACACGAGCTGAAAGGGGTGTGTTCTCAGGGTTGCCCAGGTGCCGGGCAGGAGCACGGCCATCAAGAACATCGCCTTCAGCCGCCGCCCGGGAATCGCCGCCCCGACCAGATCCGCGAGCCGTGAGCCGACCACCGCGACTCCGACTCCCGCCACCGCGGCGAGAGCGGGAAAGAGCTCCAGGAAGTGGCGTACGCCATCGAAGTTCACCGCCTGCGGAGGCAGGAATCGGCCGAGCACTACGGCGATCCAGACCAGCAGCATTCTCGACGCCCGATCGCCTCTCCGGGCCCGCTGCAGGCATGGCACCAGGCCGATGAGCAGGAACGCGAGAAACACCAGGGGAGTGGTGAAACCGATCGCTTCGAGCACCGGCGCGATACTCTCGGGGCGGGTGTACCCTTCGCGGAAGGCGATGTAATCGAAGTGTTGTCGGAGGCGCACGAGCGGGTCGGCCCAGAGGTAGGGCCAGGACGCGATCAAGACGATCCCGCCGAGGATTCCGCCGCCGGTGAGGGTGGCGAGCAGGCGGGTCTTGCGAGGGACCCAGATCTCGGGCAGACGCCCGGGAAAGATCGTGAAGAGGACCACAAAAGGAAGAAACAGGGCGTTGGCCTTGACCGCCAGAGTCGCTCCCCACAGAGCCCCGGCGAAGAGCAACCCGCGGGGCGATCCGCGTTCGAACGCGTGGAGAAAGGCCAGCAGGGTGAAAGTGAAGAACACCATCAAGGGGAAGTCCTTGATGT
>CAZMEL010000109.1:0-16854 GCA_964565225.1 uncultured Thermoanaerobaculia bacterium
GGTCGGCAGGTCGTAGGCCCAGCCATCGAGGGCGAGCTTGTCTCCCTCGAGCTTGATGGTGGTCAGCAGCACGACCTCGTTGCCGAGGGAGCGGTATTGCTCGAAGTCGTGCTCCCGCTGGCCGGTCAGGGCGAGCACGGAGAGCTCGGTCGGACCCTGGGTATTGAAGATCGTCGCGTGGTCGAGGTCGTCCCGCAAGGTCTGCTCGATCTCCTTGGCGGCCTCCAGGGCACGGCCCGTCAGAGAGGTGTCGTACTGCGCCTCGGGAAAGGCGAGCCGCACCTGAGAGCGGCCTTCGCCGGTCACGACGATGGTCGGGGTGTCGCCGCCGAGGGATTCGTCCTCCTCCTGGGCTCGGGCCTGGAGAGGCGCCATGCAGACGACTGCGGTGCACACAGCCAGGATCGTGAGGGCTCGAAATCGAATCTTGAAGTCGGTATTCAGGGTCTCCATCGGTGCCTCGCTGAATCGTTGGTTCGAGATTGGAAAGCTCACTTGATGATCAGATTGATTCCGAGGGAGCTCTTTTTGTAACTCTTGGGAAGCGGTGGAAGTGGAGACGAGGCCTCGATCGCCCGCTCGGCGGTCTGGTCGAAAGAGTCGGATTTCGAAGACTCCACCAGGCGAAGGTCCATGATGGTGCCGTTGCGTTCGATGCGAAAGTGGAACAGGGCCTGCTTGATTTCGCTGCCGACCGGCGGTCGGCTCCAGTTCTGGCTGATCTGCCCGACCACTTGATTCAGGTAGTAACCATAGGTGAAGTTGGGGTCCTCGACTCCGATGGTCGCCTTGTTCGAGGAGGCGCCGAGAGATTTCCCGAAAGGAGATCCCTTGCGCTTGGGTGGCGCCGCCGGAGGAGGTGGCGGCGGGGTGGCCCTGGGTTTCTTCTCGGGCTTCCGCTCCGCCTTCTTTTCCTCTTCGACGAGCACGGGAACATCCGGTGGAGGCGGTTCCGGCGGCGGAGGAGCAGGTGGTGGCGGCTCCGGCGGTGGAGGCTCGACCTCGGGGGTTGGCGTTGGAGGTGGCTCCTCGATGCCGAGGGCCGCCGGAGGAACGACGAAGACCGAGACCGCTTCGAAGGGCTCGGGCGGTTTGGCGAAGAGATCGGGAACGAACCACATCACCGCGATCACGAGCAGATGGGTGGCGATGGAGAAGGCCGCATAGCGAGCCCTCTGCTGACCGGTGACCCGCTGGCGACGAAGCGCGAGAATCTGGTCGAGGGTGCTCGGCATGATCGGGATCAGGGCTCCTTGACGAGCTGCTCGGCGACGAGGCCGACATTCTGGATACCGCCTTCGTTCAACAGGCCGACGACCTCGATGAACTGCCCATACGTGATGTTGCGATCCCCTTTGATGAAGACTTGTTTGTCCTCTCGCTGCGAGAGAATGCCCCCGAGCCGCTCGACGAGCCGGGTCGGGTGGACCGGCTCGTCTCGGATATAGACCAGACCGTCGGTCTTGAGGGAGAGCACCAGGGGATCATCGACCCGCATGGGGATCTCGTCGGCGGCCACGGTCTGGGGAAGGGCCACTTCTACTCCCTGGTGCAACATCGGTGCCGTGACCATGAAAATGATCAGCAGCACCAGCATCACGTCGACGAGGGGCGTGACGTTGATGTCGGCCATCGCGCCGTGCTCGTCTTCTCCGGTATCGAGGTGAAACGCCATGACCCTTCCTCAGGTGAAGTTGCGTTCCGTGAGGTTCATGAACTCGAGCACGAAATCCTGCATTTGATTCCGCGCTTCCCGCAGCCGAGAGCCGTAGTAGTTGAATCCGACCAGGGCCGGGATCGCAGCGATCAGCCCGGCGGCGGTATTGATCAGCGCCTCGGCGATACCCGGAGCCACGGTGGTGATGGAGGTGCTGCCGGAAGCACCGATCTCGTTGAAGGCCACCATGATGCCCCATACCGTGCCGAAAAGGCCGATAAACGGTGCCGCGGCTGCCGTTGTGGCCAGGAAGGAGGAGCCGCGGCTGAGCACGGCCTGCTCGACGCCGATCGCCCGCCGCAGGCTGCGTTCCACGCCCTGGAGGGATTTCACCCGGAACGCGGCGCTGGTCTGGGACTGGCCGGATTCCTGGGCCGCCTTCACCTGGGCGTCGATCTCGGCGTAACCGGCCTGGAACAGGCCGACCATCGGCGTGCCGGTGAGCCGGCCGGCAGCGGCGTTGACCTCGGAGAAGCGCTTGCTGCGACGGAAGATCTCGAGGAATTGCTCGCCGTGCTGGTCGGCTCGTCGGTACTGCAGGAACTTGTTGACCATGATGGCCCAGGAGCCGATCGACATGAAGGCGAGCACCGCGAAGACGACCTTGGCCATGGGGCCGGCCTGCAGGAAGAGGTCGATGATGCCGGGGCCGGCGGCTCCCGAGGCGAGGATCGTGGTAGCTGTCGGATACATTGCGGGTCGGTACCTGCTCTCGAAGTTGGGGAAGCGATGGTGGCCGCGTGATCGTTCACGGACCGGATCGTCGGGGAACCGAGGAACGGCACACACGATTCCGAAACGAACCGTGGATTCGTCGTGGAAACGTACCATGCAGCGGGTTGGAAGTCTACTCTGGCGAATTCCTCGGCGGCTCGACTAAAGACCGCTTTTGCAGAGGTTTAGCCACTCTCCGGGCGGTCTCCTCCGCGACCTCGGGCTGGCGTCTGTGAACGCCGCGTGCTAGCCTCGGAGCTTGCCACCAGCCATGTCCGACGTCGCACCTCGCGGCGCGGACGGCCCCAGAAGAAATCCTTCCGCAGCCGACACCGCCGGACCCGACGTGGGACCCTCCGCGCCCAGCGGTGAGCCGGCGGGCCGCTGGTGGTGTGGCCGAGCCGGGTGCTGCCGTAGGGCTCCGCGCTACCCGGCCACAGGAACCAGGCAAATGTCTCACTCTCGGCGAATTCACCGATTTCGGGGAAGCGCCGCAAATCCATAGGGAGAAGCCGATGCGAGTTGCAGTCTGCATCAAGCAGGTACCCGACGCGGAAGCCCGGCTGAGGATCCGCAAAGACAACTTGTGGCTCGAAGAAGACGATCTGCGATACGTCATCAACGAGAGCGACGAATATGCCCTCGAAGAAGGGTTGGCCCTGGCGGAGAAGACCGGCGGGGAAGTGGTGGTGATCAGCCTCGGCCCCGATCGGGTGAAGGAAGCCCTGCGCAAGGGTCTCGCCCTAGGGGCGCAACGGGCGGTCCACCTGGTGGACGATGCCTTCCAGAACGGCGACGCCCGGGCGACCGCCAAGGCGCTGGCCGCGGTGATCGCGAAGGAGGAGGTCGATCTGGTGCTCACCGGCTCCCAGAGCGACGACCTGGGGTACGGCTCGACCGGCTCGATGATCGCCGGGCACCTGGGCTGGCCCCACGCCTGGCTGGTCATGGGCCTCGAGGTGGAGGAAGGCCAGAAGACGGCGAAGGTGACCCGCGAGATGGAGAGCGGCATGAACGAGATCTTCCGGGTCTCTCTGCCGGCGGTGATCGAGGTACAGGCGGGGATCAACCACCCCCGGTACGCTTCGCTGAAGGGCATCATGAAGGCCAAGCGCAAACCCATCGAGACCCCGTCGCCAGCGGACCTCGGTCTCGAGGAGAGCGATCTCGGCGCGTCGGGCTCGCGGCTGGAGATCGTCGACGTGGCCTTTCCCGCCACCGGTGAAGGTGCGTTCATGATCGAAGGAGACGCGGCTTCGGCCGTGGCCACCCTGATCGAGAAACTGCAGAAAGAAGCGAGGGTTCTGTAATGTCGAAGAAGATCTGGGTGGTTCTCCAGCACCGGGACGGCCAGCTGCACCGCATGTCGCGCGAGGCGATCGCCGCCGGCCAGAAGCTGGCCGCCGACTGCGGCGGAACGGTTTCGGCCGTGCTCCTGGGTGAGTCGGTCGACACGCTGGCCGGCGAGGTGGCGGGTTACGACCTGGCGAAGGTCTACACCTGCTCCCGCGCCGCCTTGAAGGATTACAACCCCGGTGCCTACGGCAGGGCCCTGGTCGGCGCCATCGGTGCCGAGAGCCCCGACCTGGTGGTTTTCCCCCACAGCTACCAGACGGTGGACTACATGCCGCGGGTCGGCCAGGAATCCGACGCAACGGTGTTGCCCGAGGTGGTCGATTTCGAGAAGGAGGGTGACGGCTGGCTCTGGCGACGCCCGATTCTCGGTGGCAAGCTGCAGGCGCGGGTCCGTGCCCACGGCGCGACGGTCCTGGTCTCGGTCCAGTCCGGAGCCTTCTCCGCCGACGACGCGGCGGCGGGCAGTGCCGAGATCGCGGCGCTCCCCGGGGTACCGTCGGACCTGGCCGCCGACCGTGAGATTCTCGGGGTCGAGCAGGTCGGTGGCGATCAGGTGGATCTCACCAAGGCCGACGTCATCGTTGCGGTGGGGCGTGGTGTCGGTGGGGCCGACAAGATAGCGCCCCTCGAGGAGCTGGCCGAGGTTCTGGGAGCCGATATCGGCGCCAGCCGCCCGGTGATCGACAACGGCTGGCTGCCCCGGGATCGTCAGATCGGATCCAGCGGCCAGACGGTGGCGCCCAAGCTGTATTTCGCCATCGGTATTTCGGGGGCGATCCAGCATCTGGTCGGCATGAAGGGCGCGAATTGCGTGGTGGCGATCAACAAGGATTCCACCGCGCCGATCTTCGGTGTGTCCCGCTATGGCGTGGTGGGTGATCTGCAGGAGATCGTGCCCGCGCTCACCGAGGCCATTCGCCAGGTCAAGGGCTGACGCCGCCCGCCGCCTCCGAGAGCAGCTCCGCCAGGAGCGTGATCCGGCGATCGAGAGACTCCAGGCTCACGAACTCCTGGCGGGTGTGCATACCGCCCCCCACCGGCCCCAGGCCATCGAGGATCGGAATCTCGATGCCGTCGGGCAGGAAGTTGGGAAAGGAGATTCCGCCTCGGTCTTCCTCGATCTCCAGCTTCCAGCCCGCGGAGCCCGCATGCCGTACCGCCGCGTTCGCCCACGTGCGGCTCGCGGCATGGGGCTCGAGGGGGCGGATCCGTTCGACCACTCGAAAGCCCGCCTCGACCTCCCGCCGGGCGGCGATCTCCGTCGCGAGGCGCTCCATTTCCCGCGGCAATCTCTCTCCGTCCTCGGCCATCAAGAAGCGAGCCTCGCCTTCGGCCAGGGCCCGGTCGGGCACGACGTTGAGCTGCTTCGGAGTGCCGACCAGCTCGGCCGCGGCGGCGAAGTCGTCGAGAAACTCGGTGTCCCCCGCCAGCAGGCGACCGGCGTTGACGGTAGGTCCGGAGCCGGGCGCGGCGAGCTCGCGCGCGGCCAGGCACCACTCGGCGGCAGCGTCGAGGGCCGAGCGTCCCTGCCAGTAGGCATTGCCCGCGTGGGCACCGGTGCCCGCGACGTCGAGACGCCACTGGAACATGCCCCGACGACCGATCACGACGGTTTCGGCATCCCCGCGGGACACACCCGGCTCGAGGACCCAGAGCCCTCGGGCGCCCGGGCCCAACTCTTCGACGGCCCGCAGCGAGAGGTGGCCGGCAACTTCTTCGTCGGGCACGACCACCACCAGGAGGTCTTCCGGCGGTGGTTGGCCGCGAGCGGCCAACAGGTCGAGGGCGCCGACCAGGGCCGCGAGGCCCCCCTTCATATCGACCGCGCCGGTGGCCCAGAGCTTTCCGCCCTCTCGCCGTGGCTCCGCCGCCGTGAGGACGGTGTCGAGATGGCCGATCAGAAACAGGTGTCGGTCCCGAGCTCGGGGTCCACGCGCATAGAGCACGGGTTGCTCGCGACCGGCGCCGTCGGGCTCGGTACGGATCTCCACCGCGAGCCCTCGCTGCTCCAGGGCCTCTCCGAAGCACCGGGCGCTGGTGGTCAGGCCTTCGAGATGGCCGCTGGGAGACGAAATCTTGGTGAGCTGCACCAACAGATCGAGGGTGGCATCGAAGATCGGGCGTGGGGTGATCGTAGGAAACATGGAGGCTCCGAGAAACGGCCTCTCCAGGGCTCTACCTGAAGCTGGGTGGGGCCGATGAGTCGTCGTTCATGGGGTCTACCGTGGATTCTTCGCGTCGACGCCGCGACCTTACCAGGGCACCGGATGTGGCGAAAGAGGTCGCAGGGGCCGCGCCTTCGGATGGCCCCTACTGCTGCTAAAATGCGGTAGGACTCATGAAACGGAACAAGTCTGTGCCTCTGGCTCGCAGCGGGTGAGCTCCCGGAGGTACTTTTGGCATTCGAGACCCGCGGAGGTAACAAGGAACATGAGCGACAAAGTCTGGTACATCGCCGTTGGTGGGCAGCAGGACGGTCCCTACAGCCTGTCGGAGATCACGCCGAGATTTCAGAGCGGAGAGCTGAATGGCGATTCGCTCGTCTTCAAGGCGGGTATGACCGAGTGGGCTGCCGCCAAGGGAGTCCCCGAGCTGCAGGCAGCGCTGCAGCCGGCCGCGGCGGGTCCTCCTGCAGCGGCACCCGCTCCCACGGCGACCGCCGGCTCGTGGGGGCCGAGCAGCGCCAAGCCCAGTACGGCCCACGAGATCGACTACGAGATCTTCGGTGAGGATCTGCAGTTCGTCGAGATCACCCTCGACCCCCAGGAGGCTTGCGTGGCCGAGGCCGGCTCGTTCATGTACATGGATCCCGGGATCGAGATGGAGACCATCTTCGGTGATGGCAGCTCGGAACAGGGAGGGGGTCTGCTGGGCAAGCTGATGAGCGCCGGTAAGCGAGTGCTCACCGGCGAGTCTCTGTTTATGACCATCTTCGGCAACCAGGGCCATCAGCGGCAGAAGGTGGCCTTCGCCTCTCCGTACCCGGGTACCGTCTTACCGGTCAACTTGATCGACCACGGCAACAAGCTCCTTTGCCAGAAAGATGCCTTCCTGTGTGCGGCCAAGGGGGTGTCGATCGGTATCGAGCTGCAACGCAAGCTGGGGGCCGGCCTCTTCGGTGGTGAAGGATTCATCCTGCAGAAGCTCGAAGGAGACGGCCTGGCCTTCATGCATGCGGGTGGCATGGTGGTCAAGAAGCAGCTGGCAGCGGGGGAGACCATGCGCCTGGACACCGGTTGCCTGGTGGCCTTCGAGCAGACGGTCAACTACGACATCCAGATGGTCAAGGGTGTCAAGTCGGCGATCTTCGGTGGGGAGGGGCTGTTCTACGCGGCGCTGACCGGGCCGGGGAGCGTGTGGATCCAGTCCTTGCCCTTCAGCCGGCTGGCCAAGAAAGTCTACGCGGCTGCGCCCCAGACCGGGGGCGCCCGGAAGGGCGAGGGCTCTGTGCTCGGCGGGCTCGGCGATCTCGTCATGGGGGACTGAGCCGCGCGGACCGAGTGAATCGCGAGGGCTCGGCAGCCTGGCGGTATTGCTGCTGGGAGGGCGGGCCCGCGGTCCTCTGCCCGGCTCACCGCGCCGTCTGGCGACCGGAGAGCGGGTGTCGCGGCGGGCGGCGAAGAGAGATCAGTCGTCCCGGTCCAGAATCTCTTCCCAGGCGGTGCGCAGGCCTTCGCCGAGCTCCAGCTCGGTGAAGACCTCGCGCACCGTTTCGCGCGTCACGTAGCTCCAGATTTCCTCCCACGGAGCAAATTGGAGCAGATCCGAGATCAGGGAAACACGTTCCTCGTGGGTTCCCGTTGTCAGAAGATTCCTGAGCTCCCGAGCGGTCAGTTGCCGATCGGGAAAAAACGGTAGGGCGTGACCGGTCGATTCGGATGTCTCGCGCTCCAGGTTCGGGTCCTTGCGCGCCGTGTCGTCGTGTGTTGCATTGTTCCCCGGTAGCACCATAGTCGGACCAGTATAGCCTTCCTTCTGGCCGAGGCCAACGCTCTGCTGCTCGTTTGTGCGGTGGCCGGGACAGGAGGCCCGAGAACGGGTGGGAGCCTCCGCACAAAGGCTGCGCTCATGACTTGACCGTTCCGCGGCTCGTGGGCTAAGTTTCCGAGGCCGGACCAAGAGTCATGGGCGGGTATAACTCAGTTGGTAGAGTGCAAGCTTCCCAAGCTTGATGTCGCGGGTTCGAGTCCCGTTGCCCGCTCCAAAATCATTCCTTTCGAGCTTTCGAAGAGTTCTGTCGTTCGAGATTTCACCGGATTTGACCAGCGGCCGAAGGAAGAGACAGTACCCGAGGCTCTCTCGAAGCCGGGTTGCTGATCCTCCGACTGGCCCAGGAGCTGTCCATGTCGATCTTCCGCCGTGACGATCCCAGCCCGCCACCCCAGGCGGCCCCGCAGCCCACCCCGAGGCGCGCCCAGGCGTCGTCTCCGCCCCGGCAAACCCCTGCCGACTCCACCCACATCGCCTCCGGATCCAAGGTCGTCGGCGAGATCTCGGGAGACGCCGAGCTCGTGGTCGAGGGTCGGGTCGAGGGGGAGGTCCACCTGAAGAGCCGGCTGGTGGTCGGCCGCGAAGGCCACGTGCAGGGTCGGGTGGTGGCGGAGTCGATCGAGGTTGCCGGCAAGATCGTCGGAGACGTGCAGGGCCTGGACAAGGTCAAGGTGCTCGAGTCGGGGACGCTCGAGGGAGATGTCGCGGCTCCCCGAGTCGTGATCGACGACGGAGCCTTCTTCAAGGGCAATGTGGACATGACCAAGAAAGGGGCTGCGGTCCCCGACAAGGTTGCAGCGGCCTCCCAGAAGGTCTCGCCCGGCAAGGGCGGCGGCGGCCAGAGCCGCCAGGGGAACAAGGGGCAGAACGATGGGAATCGGCAGGGAAGCAAGGTGAGCCAGTGATCGTCGGAATTCCCAGAGAGATCAAGAATCACGAGTACCGGGTCGGTATGACCCCGGCTGGAGTGCGCGCCCTCAGCGATTCCGGGCACGAGGTGATGGTGGAAAAGGGTGCCGGCGAAGGGAGCGGCTTCAGCGATGAAGAATTCTCTCAGATGGGAGCCCGAATCGCCCCCGACGCCGACGCCGTCTTCGGCGCGGCTGAGATGATCATCAAGGTCAAGGAGCCGATCGAGGAAGAGTACGACCGCCTGCAGAAAGGGCAGATTCTCTATACCTATCTGCACCTGGCGCCGCTGCCGGAGCTCACCCGGGTCTTGACCGAAAAAGAGATCGTCGGCGTGGCCTACGAGACCATCACCGATCCTCGAGGAGGGCTGCCGCTTCTCTCTCCCATGTCGGAGGTCGCAGGGCGGATGTCGGTGCTGGTGGGGGCCACCTACCTGCAGCGGGCCCATGGAGGCCGCGGAGTCCTGATCTCCGGCGTGCCGGGGGTGCCGCCGGGCGAGGTGGTGATCATCGGTGGCGGTATCGTGGGTCTGAACGCGCTCAAGATCGCGCACGGCATGAAGGCTCGGGTCACGGTGCTCGAAGCTTCGACCGATCGCATGCGCTACATCGACGACCTCTTCCACGGCACCGTGGTCACCCTGGCATCGAATCAGCACAATCTCGAGCTGGCCATGCGCCACGCCGATCTCCTCATCGGCGCGGTCTTGATTCCCGGTGCCTCGGCTCCGAAGCTGGTCACCCGCGAGATGCTCGGTTTCATGAAACCCGGATCGGTAGTCGTGGACGTGGCGGTCGATCAGGGCGGTTGCTTCGAGACCACCCGGCCCACGACCCATTCCGACCCGGTCTACGAGGTCGACGGAATCGTGCACTACTGCGTGGCCAACATGCCCGGTGCGGTGCCGCGCACCTCGACCATGGCCCTGACCAACGCCACGCTTCCCTATGCGCTCCAGATCGCGAACCTCGGTGTGGTCGAAGCGATCAAGAAGAGCAAAGGGCTGTGGGACGGGGTCAACACCTACGGCGGCCACATCACCTGTGCCCCCGTGGCCGAATCCCAGCAGCGTCCCTTCGTCGACCTCACGGAGCTGGTGTAGATCACCGCCTTCGGTGTGTCTGGCAAATTTCGAGATCCGAGCGCGGAACGTGGACGTTTCGAGCCGATGAAGATTCCATCGGCCTGCCATGCCTTTCCTCGAGAGAGTTGTGCGGCGTAGCGACCTCAGCCGCGGTCGTCCCATCCTTCCGCGGTGACCTCTTCCCACAGGTGCCGGAGATCTTCCGGCACCGGCGCCTCGAGATCGAGCCGTTCTCCGGTGCGCGGATGGGTGAAACCCAGCCGCCAGGCGTGGAGCGCGGGCCGGTCGAAGGCCCGAAGGGGGCGCTGCCTTTCCCGGGGCAGCCCCTTCCAGCGCGCTTCGCCGTAGAGCGGATCTCCCACCAGTGGATGGCCGATGGCCTTCATGTGTACCCGGATCTGGTGGGTACGACCGGTCAGGATCTCAACCTCCAGACGACTGATCCCGGCGGCCGAGCGCCGACACCGATAGCGGGTGAGAGCCGGACGGCCCTGCGGGGTCACCGTCATCTTCTTGCGCTCCCCGCGATGCCTACCGATGGGCAGCTCGACCGATCCGTCCCGTTCCCGGGGAACACCGTAGACGATGGCCTGGTAGGTCTTGTCGACGGCGCGTTCGGCGAAGGCCGCCGTCAGCCCTCGGTAGGCGAGCTCCGACCGGGCGATCACCAGCAGGCCGGTGGTGTCGAGATCGATGCGATGCACGATGCCAGGCCGACCCGGACCACCGACTCCGGAGGTTTCGGGGTAACGGCCGAGGATCCGGTGGGCGAGGGTTCCGGTCGGGCGCCCGGCCCCCGCGTGTACGGCGAGCCCCGCGGGTTTGTCGACAACCACGAGGTCCGGGTCTTCGAAGATGATCTCCAGGGCACCGGTCTCGGGGGTCAGGGTCTCCGCCGGTGGTGGTGGAGGGGTGCAGACGACCTGGCTTCCCGCGGTCACGGGAGCGGAGGGTTTGGCCACCTCGCCGTCGAGGGTGACAGAACCGGCCTCGATCCAGCGCCGGACCTGGTTTCGGGGCTGGTCGGCCCGGGCCGCGACATGGCGATCGAGACGGACACCGGCCTCTTCCGGCGTCACGGTCCAGCTCTGAGAGCTCGTGCTCACGACTCCGATCGAGACGGGGCGGAGGAGCGCTCGGGCTCCGGCTGCAGGAAGGTGGCGAGCAGCATGAGACCGATCCCGACTGTGATCGCGCTGTCGGCGACGTTGAAGGTATGCCAGTGGTAGGTGCCGAAGTAGAAATCGATGAAGTCGGTGACTCCGCCGTTCATCACCCGGTCCACGAGGTTACCGATGGCTCCACCGATCACCAGGCCGAGGGCGATGAGGAGCATGCGGTCGTGTACGGACACGATCCAGAAGTAATAGGCGACGAACGAAAGGGCGAGCACGCCGAGGATGGTGAGCACCAGGGTGGCGGTGGTGTCGCCCCGTGCGGCGAAGAGGCCGAAGGCGACGCCGGTGTTCTTCACATGTGTGAAGTTCAAGAGGTTGGGAATCACCTCGTGGCTCGCATACTTCCCGAGGTGAAGCTCCACCAACCACTTGGTCCACTGGTCGAGGACCAGCACCAGGAGAGAGAGCAGCAGGTATGGCGCCTTGCGGCGGAGATGGACGGTCGCGCCGAGCGATTCGCTGGATGGGCTCTCGGGGAGCTCGAATGCCATGGCTGGGTTTCCTGTTTCGAGGGTCTGGTTCAGTCCGGGGCCGAGCCGGGTGAGAGCACCTCGGCTCGGCCGGGGAGGTGCTCGAGCACCACGAAAGCGACGGCGTATTTACGCTCGTGGCTGATGGAGAGGTGGATCGAATCGACTCCCAGGTCGGCAGCGCGCTGACCCGCCGCTCCGTGGAGCCGCAGAAAGGGTGCGCCGTGGGTGTGCCGGGCCACCTCCACCTGGCGAAAGGCGAGGCCCTTTGCCCAGCCGGTACCGAGAGCCTTGAGGGCCGCCTCCTTGGCGGCGAAGAGGCCACCCAGGTGCTCGATCCGCGCCGCTCCGAAACGTTCCTGGGCTTCCCCGACCCGGCAGAAGCGTCGGACGAAGCGATCGCCCCGTCGGTCGAGGATCTGCCCGATCCGTGCCAGCTCCACGATATCAATTCCGATGCCGATGATCGCCATTTTCTCCTCGATTCATCTCCTCTCCTCGGTTCGATCCTTCGCCGCCGCCTCGCGGTGGCGGTGCATGGCGAGCACCAGGGATCGGGGCTCGGCCTCGGTGTGGAACGCGCGGATCGCCGCCAGGCCATGGGCACCCGCTACCAGGGCCGGCTCGAGGTGAGAGGTGTCGATTCCGCCCAGGGCCAGGAGCGGCAGGCCGATGCGGGAGGCTTTTTCGAGGCCTGCGAGCCCCGGCGGCGGGCCGAAGGCTTCCTTGCCGGGGGTCTCGAAGATCGGACCGAAGGTGGCGTAGTCGGCGCCTTCTTTCCGGGCGTCGGCGATCTCTTCCCGGTGGTGGGTAGAGACTCCGATCAGGAAGTGCCGGCCGAAGCGGCGGCGCAGAGCCGCGACCGGCACGCCGTCGGAAGGGAGATGGACACCGGCCGCACCCGCTGCGATCGCGAGATCGGCTCGGCCGTTGACCAGGACGGTCAGGCGGGGGAACGATTCGACCACGGCGCGGGCCAGGAGATGGAGCCGGCGGTCGGAGAGGTCTTTCTCGCGGATCTGCACGGCATCGACCCCGGACGAGTCCAGGTGGGCGACCCAGTCGAGGAAACGGCGGCGCTCGACCGCCTCCGCGGCGTCGGCTCCGAGCTTCCGGCGATCACTGATCGCCAGCAGGTGGGGTACGGGTGGCTTCATGCTCGGCGAGCAGGAAGAGGGTGAGCAGATCGTGGAATCCCCAGACCAGATGCATCAGGCCGAAGCCGCTGATGGCAGCTCGGGCCAGGGGCTGGTGGAGCCACTCGACTCCCACAAAGGAAAGAGGCCGCAAGAGATGATCCCAACCCGCGCTCCAGGGAGCGAGCACCAGGATGGTACCGGCGGCGGTGAAATAGATGAAGAAGAGAAGGCGCAAGAACCGGTCGGAACTCATGGGTGATTCATTGTATAGCGCGGGGATGAGAGGCTCCAGAGCCAGCTCCGGGGCATGGCGTGCGGCGGTATGGCCGGCTGCAGGCGTTTGAGCGATTTCCCTACAATCTCGGGTATACTGAAAGCTCGCTGTAGATTGGCGGAGATTTGGATCGGCCCTCCGCGGTCGGTCTCTCGGGTCGTATTCGAAGTACAGGCCAAACGGAGGTCGCCAGTGGTTTTGAAGGGCCTTTTCGGCAAGAAAAAGAAGCCGGTCAAGTCGGATTCCGACAAAGATCTGACGATCGAGGATCTGATCACCCTCGAACGGTATGAAGAGGCGGCCGAGCAGCTCAAGGCGCGGGTCAAGCTGGTCCCGAAGGATCTGCACGCCCATCTCCGGCTGGCGGAGGTCTACGTGGCGTTGAAGGTGGTGGACAAGGCGCTCGATGAATTCGTCTATGTCGCCGACTCCCAGGTCGAGGACGGCTTCTACGACAAGGGCATCGCGGTTCTCTCGAAGGCCGCCAAGCTCGCCCCCGGCAACGACCGGCTGCCGCGCAAGATCGAGTCCTATCGCAAGCTGAAGCGCCTCGAGAACCGGCGCCAGTATGCGGTGAAGGGCCTCTTGAACAACAAGACCACCGGTGCCGAGACGGCGGGAAACTCGACCCTCGAGATCGAGCTGCTGTGGAACAAAATCGCCAAGAGCCACCTGGTCGAGCTGCTCGACGGAGAAAATCTCGAAAAGCTCTTCTCCGTGGTGGAGATGATCAAGACCCGGGAAGGGCAGATCCTCGCCGACCGTGGTAGCGAGTTCCCGGTGATGTTCCTGGTGGTCGATGGTGTGATCGAGGCCGGAGTCGAGGTCAACGGCAAGCAGACGACGATCCGCAGCTTTACCACCGGGGACCTGATCGGCGACGGGGCGCTGCTGGAGCGCAAGTCCTGGCCGGCGGAGTACAAGGTGGCGCAACCGGGGACCCTCTTTCGGCTCGACCGCGAAGGGTTGCAGAACGTGATGGCCGGCAACGCCGATCCCGTCGCTTTTCTCGGAGTGCTCCGGCAACAGCACCACGACCGCGACGTCGCAGCCGCTCTGGCCCGACTCCACGCCCGCTGATGGCGATCCTACCGATCCGTGTCTACCCCGACCCGGTGTTGCGGGAGCGGTGTGAGGAGGTGTCGACTTTCGACGACACCCTGCGGAAGCTCGCCCAGGACATGGTAGAGACCATGCACGCGGCGCCCGGCGTGGGACTCGCGGCGCCTCAGGTGGGAATCACCAAGCGCCTGGCGGTGGTCGATGTCTCGGTGGGGCAGGAGCCCGAGGCGCTCAAGATCCTGGTCAATCCGGAGATCGTGGAAGCCGAGGGGCGAGAGGTGGATTCGGAAGGTTGCCTGTCGATCCCCGGCTACACCGACCGTGTCCAGCGCCCGACCCGGGTGGAGGTCGTGGCGAAGGATCTCGACGGTGAGGAGATCCGCCTGGAGGCCGAGGACTTCGAGGCCCGCGCCCTGTGCCACGAGATCGATCACCTGGAAGGAATCCTCTTCGTCGATCATCTCCGGGGACTACGCCGAGACCGTGCACGCCGGCAGCTGAAGCGCCTGGCCCGTGCGGAGTCCGCTTCCTGAGGCTCCGGCTCGCCAATGTAGCGCGTCACGAACCCGGAGCCTCGTCTTCGGCCCTGTCACGCCCTGGCAGTTCAAGTGTTACAGTCCGCTAGATTCCCGGCGACGGTGAACGGGTGAGACAAATGAAGATAAAATAGTGGCAGGGCCCGCGGTAGGGCTCTCCGTCCACCCCAAGACTTCAGACATTTCTTCGAGGTTGCCGTAGCATGTCCCAAGCGAGCCCTGCCATCCGTTTCTTCAACACCATGGGACGAGAGCTGCAGGCCTTCGAGCCCGTCGTCCCGGGCAAGGTCTCGATCTACACCTGCGGCCCCACGGTCTACAACACCGCCCACATCGGAAACCTGAGAACCTTCGTCTTCGAAGACTTCCTGCGTCGCAGCCTACGATTCCTGGGGCTCGAGGTGGAGCAGGTGATGAACCTGACCGACGTGGACGACAAGACCATTCGCGGGGCAACTGCGGCCGGGGTATCGCTTCGGGACTTCACTGAACAGTATATCGAGAACTTCTTCACCGATCTCGATCGCCTGCACGTGGAGCGAGCCGAGCACTACCCACGAGCGACGGATCACGTGGGAGAGATGATCGCCCTGATCGAGACACTGCTGGAGCGCGGCTTCGCCTACCACAGCGAGGAAGGCTCGATCTTCTTCCGCATCACCGCCGACGAGGACTACGGACGCCTTTCTGGGATCGACCTCGACCATGTGCGCCGGGGCGAGAGGGTGGCCAGCGACGAATACGACAAGGAGGATCTGCGGGACTTCGTGTTGTGGAAGGCCGCCAAGGACGGAGAGCCCTCTTGGGAGTCTCCCTGGGGGCAGGGGCGCCCGGGCTGGCACCTCGAATGCTCGGCGATGAGCATGAAATACCTCGGCGAGACCTTCGACATCCATTGCGGTGGGGTGGACAACATCTTTCCCCACCACGAGAACGAGATCGCTCAGAGCGAGTCGGCCACCGACAGCCCCTTCGCCCGGACCTGGCTGCACGCGGAGCACCTGATCGTCGAGAACCAGAAGATGTCCAAGTCGTTGGGGAACCAGTTCACCCTGGACGACCTCGAGGAGCGCGGTGTCGATCTGCGAGCCGTTCGGACCCTCTTCGTCTCGACCCACTACCGCCAGAAGCTGAACTTCACCTTCGACTCTCTGGAGGCGGTGGGGAAGTCCCTGCGGCGGATCGACGAGCTGTGGTTTCGCCTCGGCCACGCCGAAGAAGGGAGCGAGCCGCTGCCCCGGGCTGCCGAGCTGGTGAAAACCCTGTTGCGCGACTTCTCTGCGGCGCTGGCTCAGGATCTCAACGCCTCGGAGGCCTGGGCAGCCGTTTTCCAGTTCGTTCGCGAGGTGAACAAGCTGATCGAGCAGGAGGCGCTGGGAGCCGGCGACCGCGACCGGATCGAAGGCTCTCTGCGCGAGGTCGATCAGGTGCTCGGAGTGCTCGATCCGGCGGACTGGGCCCCGGATGCGGGCGAGGCAGCCGAGAGCCTGAGCGACGGCGCGGTCGACGGGCTCCTGGCAGCGCGCCAGGCGGCTCGCCAGCGCCGGGACTTCGCCGAGGCCGACCGCCTGCGCGACGAGCTCCAGGCGGAGGGAATCGTGATCGAAGACACCCCTGCCGGTCCTCGTTGGCGCCGGACCTGAGCCGGCCCGGATCCACACCGGACGTCATGGTGTTCCGGTCTCGCGGCAAGGGATTTGCCGGTCAACCGCACAATCGAGCCAAGGGGCGAGCGAGCGAGCGCGACGCCGAGCGGTGGCTGGGCGCGCAGGGCTACCGGATCGTCGATCGCAACGTGTTTCGCAAGACTGGTGAAATCGATCTCGTGGCCCTCGAAGGTGACGTGCTCTGCTTCGTCGAGATCAAGGCTCGGGCCAATCGCAGCTTCGGTCGGGCGGTGGAGTCGATCTCCCTGGCGAAGCAGAAGAAGCTGGCTCGAACGGCGGCCGGATACCTCGTCGCGAACCCCCACGAGGGCCCCTGTCGATTCGACGTCCTGGCCATGGATCTGGAAAACGGCAAGTGGCGATTCACCCTGATTCGCGACGCTTTCCCGGTGCCTCCGAGCTCCGGCGGATTTTGATGGTCTCGGGCCCGGGAAGCGCTTGACAGGCCGCTGCCAGGTCACTATCCTTTGCGTCCTCGGGCGGGAATAGCTCAGTGGTAGAGCACAACCTTGCCAAGGTTGGGGTCGCGGGTTCGAATCCCGTTTCCCGCTCCAAGTTTTGTTCGTGTTAGACTTACGAACGTCAGGCGACGTGGCCAAGTGGTAAGGCGAAGGTCTGCAAAACCTTTATTCACCGGTTCGAATCCGGTCGTCGCCTCCACGATCTCTCCCGGTTTCCACGTCTCAGCAGCACCCTTCCAGCGGGAATAGCTCAGTGGTAGAGCACAACCTTGCCAAGGTTGGGGTCGCGGGTTC
>CAZMEL010000109.1:16954-22974 GCA_964565225.1 uncultured Thermoanaerobaculia bacterium
GAATCCCGTTTCCCGCTCCAGCTCCTCCCTCCACCTCCTGTTTCTCTCCGTCTCGACCACAGGCCGATCCGTCAGACCGTTAGGCGTACGTGCCAGCCGCGGCGTGTGCCGTCCGGCAGGCCGCTCGACAGGGCGAGGGACTTCCGTCCCGATTCTGTGTCGGCTCAACGCGCGCTGGTCGCGGGAAGCTCCTTGCGCACGAAGTCGATCGTCCAGGTGGGCGCGAAGGTCTTTCCGCGGTCGGTGCTCTGGAGTCCCTTCCAGCGGTAAGTGTCTTTCTGCAGATCGAAGAAGATCCACCGGAACAGCGGATTGGAGCCGGTCTGCGCCGCGAACGGGTGCAGCACGATCTGCTCGCCTTCCCGCACGCCGCCGAAATGCAGAGGGGTGTTGTTGCGATTGGTGAGGAAGAGGCTCTCCCAGCGGCGCATCGAGCGATTGTAGATCCGCAGGATGGTGGTCGCGGCATCGGGCAGGGTGGTGTCGTTGTCGTGCCAGCTGAACTCGAGGATCGCGGTCCCTCCCAGGGCGTACACTGCCGTGGCGTTTGCTTTCCAGCGCCTCTCGTTTTCTCCCAGCTTGAGCCAGTGGGTGGCCTCGAAGGTGCCGAGCAGGAAGTCGAACTCTCCGCCCTCGGTGGCACGGGAAGGGGACGGCGAGCCGATGCCGGCAGCGACGGGGAAGAAGTCGTCGCCGGCAGGGGGACGCGAGTAGGTACGCAACAGGGAAAGACGCCAGGTCTTGCCGAGATCCTGCGAGATTTCCAGGCGCGACTCGAATCCTGCTGCGGTGGGGCGGTAGGTGCGCCGGAACCATAGGAGGAGGATTCCTCCGCCGGGGCGAAGGGCGTCGTGCAGCACCAAGGAATCTCCCTCGAGCTCTCCGCTCGCCACCGAAAGGCTCTCGGTCCAGCTGTTGCCTTCGCTGGCGGTCCATGTTCCGTTACCGTCGACCGCGAAGAAGGTCATGGCCGCCATCGGGTGGCCGGCTCCGTCGAAGTCGTCGATACGGAGTCTTTCCATCAAGGCATGACCGCGGTTCATGAAAGTCACCCGAGCCCGGCCCGAGGAGCGCAGCACCTCCTGGCCCGGGCGGTGGAGCTCTTGTTGCAGGTTCCAGTCGCCGACAAGCTTTCGGAGCTTTGCGAGCTCTTCAGGAGCTCCGTCGGCGGGCTCTTTCATCGACACGCCGGGATCGAAGAGCCGGCCGTCTCGGGGCTCGGTGGCAGAGCCGAGAGCCGGAGTCGAGAGCAGCCAGAGGGTCGCGGTGATTCGGGTGGCAGAGAGCAGGAGCGTACGAAGTCCGGGCATGGGTCCTCCAGTCGGGTCTCTGCCCGTACGTACGGATTCTGCGGGTTCGGGTTGTGGCCGAAATCTATCGGCGATTGCGGCGCGTACCTTCCGTTCGGCCCGCCCCCGAGAGCACCGCGGATGGTAGTCTCCACCGGCGATCGACCAAGGAGGAAGAGATTGATGCACTACCGGAGTTTCCGGACCGAGAACCCGAGCGGGGCGGCAACGAACGTCGCCCGATTCCATACCCTGGCCCTGCTGGCGTTGGCAGCGCTGACCCTTCCCTCGGTGGCGGACGAAGGCGCGATGCGACCGATGACTCTGCTCGACATTGCGCGCATGGACACCGTCCGTAGCGTGAGCCTGGCCCCTTCCGGCGACCAGATCGCCTACGTGCTCTCCCGGCCCCGCGAGCTGATGACCGAAGAGGACGGTCCGGCCTGGAACGAGCTGCACCTCGTCGACCTCGAAGGCAGCTCGCGTCCCTTCGTCGCGGGCGACGTGAATGTCAGCGAGCTCGCCTGGCACGAGTCCGAGCACGGCTGGGCGGTGTCGTTCCTGAGCCAGCGAGGAGACGACGAGCACCCGGCTCTGTACTCGATTCCGTTGCAGGGGGGAGAGGCACGCAAGATCTTCTCGCTCGACCGCCCGATCCAGGGATATGCCTGGAGCCCCGACGGCCAGACCCTGGCGGTGGCGGCGACGGAAGCCGAGCCGGAGGAGCGGAAGGAGCTGAAGGAGAAGGGGTTCAGCCAGAAGGTCTACGAAGAGGAGGGGCAGCTGGTCCGCCTGTGGTTGGTCGGTGACGGCGGTCGCGGCGAGCCGAAGATGGTGGAGCTCGATCACTCGTTGATCGACATGGAGTGGAGCCCCCAGGGAGATCGCCTGGCCCTCAAGGTCGCCCCTACCCCTTTGATCGACGACCAGTACATGCAGTCCCGAGTCTGGGTGGTTGCCGCCGAGAGTGGTGAGGTGCAGGCGAAGATCGACAATCCCGGCAAGCTCGGTGGGGTGACCTGGAGCACCGATGGTCGCCACCTGGCATTGATCTCCGCGGCCGATTTCAACGATCCGCGCGAAGGTCGCCTGATGGTCGTCTCCGCGGCGGGCGGCGGCCTCGAAGATCTGATGCCTGGATTCAAGGGCCACGTACAGAGTGCCGAGTTCCGCGATGCCGATACGATCGTGTTCCTGGCCGCTCAGGGGACTTCGACGTGGATCGGTGAGATCGACCTCGCCGACCGCAAACCCCGCCGGTTGGTGGAGGGCGGGCCGATCCTGTCCGGCGTCGAGCTCGGTCCCGACGGCGCAGTAGCAGCGGTGGGCTCGACCCCCGAGCATCCCGCGGAGGTCTACTATCGCTCCCCCGGAGCCGACTCGGCGCGACGACTGACCCACAGCAACCCCTGGCTCGACGGGGTGCGCCTGGCGCGGCAGGAGGTGATTCGCTACGAGGCGCGGGACGAACTCGAGATCGAAGGAATGTTGGTCCATCCCCTGGATGCCCAGCCGGGACAGCGGGTTCCACTGATCCTGGTGGTCCACGGCGGTCCCGAAGCCCACTACAGCAACGGTTGGCTGACCGGTTACAACAACCCTGCCCAGGTGGCGGCGGGCCGTGGCTTCGCGGTGTTCTTCCCCAACTATCGGGCGAGCACCGGCCGGGGTGTGGCCTTCTCCAAGCTCGACCACCTGGACCCCGCGGGCAAGGAGTTCGACGACTTGGTGGATGGTGTCGATCACCTGATCGAGATCGGCCTGGTCGATCCCGACAAGGTGGGGATCACCGGAGGCTCGTATGGCGGCTATGCAACGGCCTGGGGAGCGACCTATTACAGCGACCGCTTCGCGGCAGCGGTGATGTCGGTCGGCATCAGCAACAAGATTTCGTCTCTCGGCAACAGCGACATCGCCAACGAGCTGGTGGAGGTCCATATCCGCCAGTGGCCTTGGGACAACTGGCAGCACTACCTCGAGCGCAGCCCGATCTACCACGTGGAGAAGTCCAGGACGCCGTTGCTGATCGTGCATGGCGAAGAAGACACCCGGGTGTTTCCGGGCCAATCCCTCGAGCTCTATCGCTTTCTCAAGGTTCGCGACCAGGCTCCGGTGCGGCTCGTGCTCTATCCGGGAGAAGGGCACGGCAACCGGCGGGCGGCTTCGCGTTATGACTTCAGCTTGCGGCTGATGCGCTGGATGGAGCATTATCTCCAGGGAGAGGGCGGGCAGCCGCCGAACCTGGAGATCGACTACCAGGCAGCGATCTGCGCCGACGATTCCGCGGCCGAGTTCTGCGATTGATCGGCGATCGGCTTCCGGGGTAACAGGAGGCGGTCTTCGGCGCTCTTCTCCCGAGAGGGCCGCATTTCGTGATGTTCAAGGACCGCACTCCCAAACATCGATTCCCGGAAGCCCCCACTCCCGCCGAAGAGCAGGGAGCGGAGCTGCTCGACTTTCCGCTGCCCGGAAGCGGAGAGTCGCAGGAGCCCTCTTTCGACGAGATCTCCTCGGCCGAGCCGGCCGAAGACGAAGGGGAGACCTGGGTCGAAGAGGCACCGGACGATCGGCGTCGCGGGCCCGCGGCCTGGGGGCCGGTGGTGCGTCGCCCCGGCAGTGCTCCGGCCTCTCGTTCGGCGTCCTCTCGGGGACGTCTCGATTCTTCTCCGCCGCCGTTCGCCCGGCGGGGCAGCCTGACCGACCGACGCGGGGAAGTGAGCCTTCCCGAGAGCTCGGCCCGGCCCTGGCTCTGGGCTTTCCTTCTCCTGGCCTTCCCCCTCGTCGGAGCCCTGGGGTACTACTTGAATCGGGCGCCGCCGGTGCTGTCTCTGTCCCGGGATCTCGTGGACCTGGGCGAGGTGCGGGTCGGCGCGGAAGGAGCCGGGGAGCGGATCGAGGTCGGCAACCAGGGGCAGGAAACCCTGCGGATCACCCAGGTGCTGGTGGAAGGGGGCCATGCGTCCGATTTCTCCCTGCGAGGAGAGGCCTGCAGCGGCACCGAGCTGGGAGAGGGGGCCAGCTGCGTGGTCGAGGTCGCCTTTCAGCCGGTGGCCGTAGGAGACCGCCGGGCTCACCTGGAGCTGATCGGTAACGCTACCAACAGTCCGCTGACCCTGCCCCTCGTAGGCTCCGGCACGGCTCCGCGTCTGCGCCTCGAGCCCGACTCGGTCGCCTTCGACGACCACACGGTTGGGACCGTGTCTACCGTTCGCAGCCTGCAGCTCGAAAACACCGGCTCCGCCGCCGTGGAGCTCGGCCGGCTCGAGCTGCGCGGGCCGGGGGCTGCCGACTTCGTGGCCGGTGCCGATGATTGCTCGGAGAAAGTCCTCGAGGCCGGAGGGCGATGCCGGATCGCCCTGACCTTCGTACCCACGGCGGCGGGGTTGCGCGAGGCCTCGCTGCAGATCGGGGGCCGTTCGGAGGGCCCGGCCGAGAGTGCCATGGTCCAGGGGCGAGGGCTCCCCCAGGAACCCGAGGTACGCCTCGAGCCGGACCGGCTGGAAGCGGGAGACGTGCGAGTGGGCGAGGTGAGCCCCGCCCTGGCCGTGCAGGTATGGAACGACGGCAATGGCCCACTCGAGATCCGGTCCGTTCGGGCCGCATATGCCCGGTCTCTGGCAGGCGGCGCCTCCGGCTCCGGGAGCCTCGAGATTTCGAGGGAGACTTGCACTCGTTCTCGCATCGAGCCGGCCGGCAGCTGCCGGATCGAAATTCGGCTGGCACCTGTCGAGGTGGGAGAGGCCCAGGCGTTTCTGGAGATCTCCCACAGCGCCGGGGAAGGCCTGCACCGGGTCGCGGTCACCGGGCGGGGCGTGGCTCCGAGAGCGGAGATCTCTTCGCAGCGTCTGAGCTTCGGAGAAGCGCTCGTCCAGACGCCTGGTGCGGCCCGGACGGTAACCCTGCGCAGCACGGGCGGATGGCCCCTGGCAGTTGGAGAGCTGGTCCTGGAAGGTGCCGATGCCCGCTCTTTCGCCCTGGGATCCTCGGCCTGCAGCGGCTCGATCCTGGAGCCGGGCACGGAGTGCCGGATCGAGCTCCTGTTCATGGCGCGCCGCGAAGGGCCCCATCGGGCGGAGCTGGTGATTCCCCACGACGCGAGCGCGGAAGGCTCGAGGGTCGCGATCAACGGGATCGGGGTCGCGGCCCGCCTGCGTGTCGACCGGCCGCGGCTCGATTTCGGTGAGGTCGAGCAGGGGAGAGCGGCTGCCGAGCGCCTGGTATTGAGCAACACCGGCCGGGCGTTGCTGCGGGTCCGCCGGGTCTCGATCGAGCGTGCGAGCGGCTCGGGATTCCGACTTCGGACCGACCGCTGCAGCGGCACGGCACTCGAGCCCGGTGCGCGCTGTGAGGTCGAGGTCGGCCTCGATACCGGGATTCCCGGAAGCTTTCAGGCGCGGCTGCTGCTCGAGCACGACGCTGCCGAAGGCCCGAAGAACGTGGCTCTCCACGGATTCGTCCGCGAGCCGCCGGCTCCGGCCCTGGCGGGCCTGCCCGGCCGCCTCGCCTTCGGCACCGTGGATCTCGGCCAGCGCAGCACGACCCGGACTCTGGTGCTGCGCAACTCCGGCACCGGGCCTCTGCGGTTGCGGCGAATGTGGATCGAAGGGGCCCAGGCCCTCGACTTTCATGCACTGGCCTCGGGTTGTGCCGAAGGAGCTCGGATCGCCCCGGGAGATTCCTGCGAGGTCGGTCTGCGCTTCATCCCCGCCGGCGAAGGGATCCGGCGAGCCG
>CAZMEL010000110.1:0-22969 GCA_964565225.1 uncultured Thermoanaerobaculia bacterium
TCCCTACCCCATGCCTCCGCTCGACGCCCATCCGCTCGCGGCATGGCTGGAAGCGGCCATCACTGCTCGCGGGGGGCATCCGTTTCCGACCCCTCGGGCGGTCAACTCGCGGCCCTACCAGGGGCGTCCGGCCTGCGCCTACTGCGAGGTCTGCGCCGGCTACGGGTGTGCGGTGGGAGCCCGCGGGAGCACCCAGGAGGCGCTCTTGCCCCGAGCCGAGGCCACCGGCAACTGCCGGGTCGTCGACGGTGCCATGGCCCGAAACGTCACCCTCGACGAGCACGGTCGCGCCAATGGTTGCCTCTACCTCGATCGTGATGGGCGGGAGCACCGGGTGCGGGCGTCGTTGGTCTGTGTCTGCTGCTCGGCGGTGGAGTCGGCCCGGCTCCTGCTGCTCTCGACCTCGTCCCGGTTTCCGCAGGGGCTCGGCAACAGCAACGGCCTGGTGGGCCGGCACCTGCAGTTCCACGGGGTGAGCATGGGGGAGGGGCTCCTGCCGAGGGAACGCCTGCCGGCCGCGGCCCGAGACGTGTGGCACCCGTTCCTCGGCCGCTCGATGATGGATCACTACTTCTTGCCCGAAGGGGTGAGCGACCTCGCCAAGGGAGGGTTGCTGCGCTTTCACATGGTGCCTTCGAGCCCGCTGGCCCAGGCGGAAGCCATCGCGTTCGGAGAGCGTCCGCTGGTCTGGGGCGAGGCGCTGCAGGAGCGGCTGCGGGCTCGCTACCGCGACTTCCTGGCGGTCGGCTTCGAGGTCTTCCACGATTTTCTACCCAACGCCGGCACCTTCGTGGAGCTCGATCCGGAGGTCGAGGATCTGTGGGGGCTGCCGGTGGCCCGCATCCACCTCGAGGTGCCCGAGCACCATGCGCGGAGTGGCCGGTGGGTCATGGAGCGCGGATTCGAGATCCTTCGCGATCTCGGAGCGAGCGAGCTGAAGGCCCACTCGGTGGGAGGGACGTCGTCCTACCTGGTGCACGGAACGTGTCGGGCCGGCAAGGACCCGGCGACGTCGGTGCTCGATCCGTGGTGTTGCAGCCACGAGGTGCCGGGGCTCTACGTCGTGGACGGAAGCTTCATGCCCACATCGGGGGGAGCGGCCCCCACCTTGACTCTCCTCGCCAACAGCTTTCGGGTGGCGAGCCACCTGATCGAGCGGAATCGACGAGGAGATTTGTAATGTACCTTTTGTACTAGAGCCGGGAAAAGATCTGCGCGATCTACCTGGTCCAGAGAGCGGGTCTCATGGGGCTGGCTCCGGGCTCGGGAGAGCTTGCACCCTGTCGCTCGGCTACGAAGATTCGCCCCTGAAAAGCCAGGAGAATCGGGGCTGAGGCTCCTCTGGCTCACGGGCGCTTCGGTGACACATCAGGGGGATGGATTTCTTGCGAAGAGCTAATGTTTCTGATCTCAATCTATTTACTTTTTGACTATGTTTTGTTAGATTACCTTCACATTTTCGGGAAACCAAGGTCCGTCTCACGTTCTCTACGTTCTGATTGCATCGGTTGACTCGGCCGGCTTCGGGCTGGCTCTGCCGTCGGCGTGTGTCGACTTCGATAGGTCTGTCTTCGGATCCGGCCGGCTGTTGCCGTGAAGGTCCGATAGCTGGCACGTCTGCCCGAGGTACGGCCGTGCTGGCTCGGATAGTGAACTACCTCGAATCTGGAACTGAGGAGAAATCCATGAAGAAGATCGATGTTGCCCGCGCTCTGAGAGATTCCGAGTATCGCAGCCGTCTCTCGGCCGACGAGCTGGCCCTTCTGCCGGCCCATCCGGCCGGTCTCTCCACAGTTGCCGACGACGCTCTGCGCAGCGTGACCGGCGGTTGTGGCCCGACCGCCTGCAACACCTGCGGCGATCCCCGGTTCACCACCTGGATCGAGAGCTGCATTCCCCCGGGCTCGAACGCCGAGTGCCCGTGATTCGGTCCTGAGCGGCAAGCCGCATTCTCGGAGTCGGTCCCACCGACTCCGTCCCGACTCCGGCCGCGCGTGGTGGCCGGAGTCTCTCGAAATCATTGATAAGGAAAAGCTATGAAGAAAATCGATGTTGCCCGTGCCCTTCGTGATGCCGAGTACCGCAGCCGCTTGAGCGCTGACGAGCTCGCCGCGCTGCCCGCGAATCCGGCGGGTCTTTCCACGGTCGCCGACGATGCCCTGCGCAGCGTGACCGGCGGCTGCGGCCCGACCGCCTGTGCCTCTTGCGGACAGGGGCCGACGACCTGGTTCGCCTCCTGCGTTCCGCCAAACGCCGGCTGCCCCTGAGCACTGAGCCTTCTGCCCACCCAATGCCCGTTCCAAGAGGAGAATCGGATGAAGAAAATCGATGTTGCCCGCGCCCTTCGTGATGCCGAGTACCGCAGCCGCTTGAGCGCTGACGAGCTCGCCGCGCTGCCCGCGAATCCGGCGGGTCTTTCCACGGTTTCCGACGATGCCCTGCGCAGCGTGACTGGTGGCTGCGGCCCGACCGCCTGCAACAGCTGTGGTGGTCCGGGCTCGACGCCGGATTTTTCCTGCATGCCCCCGGGCACCATGTGCCCCTGAGCTGATGTCCGAGCGGGCGAGAGATCGGCCGCTCGGGTTTCTAGATTCCAGAACGATGTCCAGGAGGATGAGATGAAGAAGATCGATATTGCCCGCGCCTTGAGAGATCCGGAGTACCGTGGACGCCTGTCGGAAGCCGAGAAGTCTCTGTTGCCGGCCCATCCGGCCGGAGTCTCGAGCCTTGCCGACGAGGATCTACGAACGATCACCGGCGGCTGTGGCCCGTCCACTTGCAACAATTGCGGCCCGTTTCAGACCACGACCAACGTTTCTTGCATCTGATACCGTTTCCCGTGGCTGATTCCGACCTTCGGAAGACCAGCCTACTGGGCCCCGGCAGCTCGACTGCTCGGGGCCTTTCGCGAATCGAACCACGAAGAAACGCAAGAACGCGATGACTGAATCGTCGACCTGGTACCGGGGTCTGAGCCTGGCCGAGCGGGCCGCGGCTCTGGCCCGTATCGAGATCTCCGGTTTCGACCCCGAGCTGGCGGACCGGCGTCTCGATCAGTGGCGCCAGGAAACGGCCCTGCTCGACGAGGAGCGTTTCGCCCTTCGCCTGGAGCAGCAGGGGCTCGATGAAGAGAGCTTCCGCCGGCTCCTTGGCAGCCGGGCTCCCGAGCCCGTGGAGCCGCCTCTCTGGCTGGTCCGCCTGCGAGAGATCTACTCCGGCCGGGCCCGCCGCGACGCTCTGCCCTGGGATGCCGAGGCCGAGCTGGCGAACCGGGCATTCCTGCCCGTGGTGCGGCCGCTCATCGATCACGGTTGGAATCGTCTGCTGGCCGGCCTGGAGGGTTCGGGAAACAGCTCGGGCGATGAGCCCTTCTCGTCTCGGCGTTTCGCCACCCTGTGGGCCGCCAGTCTGCCGGAGCAGCTGCTGTGGATGGCCACCCGAGCGCTGATGCTGGAGCTGACCATCCGCAAGCTGGAGGGGCTCCCGGGGGAGACCCCGGAAGAGCGTTTCGCCAGCTTCCTCGATCCGCTGTGTGAAGCCGAGGGGGCGCTGGCGTTCTTCGAGATGTATCCGGTCCTGGCCCGCAACCTGGTGACCCGGCTGGAGCAGTGGGTCGAGACCGGGCTCGAGCTGGCGAGCCGCCTGCGGGCGGACGCCGCGGCGCTGGCCCGCACCTTCGGCAGCCCGCTGGGCTCTCTGGAGCGTCTCGAGACCGGCCTCGGGGATCGCCACCACGGCGGACGGACGGTCGCCAGCCTCGGCTTCTCCTCCGGGGTCCGGGTGATGTACAAGCCGCGGCCCCTGGCCCTCGACATCCGCTTCCAGGAGCTTCTGCGATGGCTCGACGACCGTGGTGTGGGCCTCGGCTTCCGTACCCTGGAGATCCTCGATCGCGGGGAGTACGGGTGGGTGGAGTTCGTTGCCGCGGAGCCCTGCCGGAGCGCGGAGGAGATCAAACGTTTTTACGCCCGACAGGGTACCTACCTGGCGCTTCTCTACGTCCTCGAAGCGACGGACTTCCATCACGAGAATCTCATCGCTGCCGGTGAGCTCCCGGTGCTGGTGGACTGCGAGACCCTCTTCCAGCCGGTTCTGGGCACTTCGGGCTCGGTCGACCGGGAAGACCTGAACCCAGTGCTCCCCACCGTGTTGCGCAACGGTCTGCTGCCCCGGCGCACCTGGGGAGAGGCCGGCAGCGAAGGGCTCGATCTCAGCGGCCTCGGCGGAGCGCCGAGCAACCGGGCTCCGATCCGCGAGCTGGTCCGGGGCGGCACCGACGAGATGACCTACCTCGACACCTTCTGGGAGGCGCCGGGAGGCAACCATCGGCCCTACCTCGACGGCGAGCTGGTACCGCTCTGGCTGCAGGCGGACACGATCCTGACCTCGTTCGAAACCACCTACCGCAAGCTCATGGCGCTGCGAGAATTCTTTCTCGAGCCCGGGGGCTGGCTCGATCGTTTCGCCGGCCTCGAGATCCGGGTGATCCTGCGCCCCACGGGCCTCTACGCCCGGCTGATGCACGGCAGCTTCCACCCCGACTTCCTGCAGGACGCCCTGCACCGCGACCGCTTGCTCGACAAGCTCTGGCTCGACGCGGAGCAGTTCGACTTCGTGCTCGATGCCATTCCCCACGAACGTTCCGACCTCTGGCTCGGCGACTTCCCGCGGTTCGTTGCCCGAACCGACGGCGAGCGCGCATACGCCAGCGACGGGACCCCCCTGGAAGGAGCCCTGCGGGGCAGCGGGCTCGACCTCGTCCGAGAACGATTCCGAGCTCTCGACGAGAGGGATCTACGCCGTCAGCTCTCCCTGGCGCGGCTCTCTCTGGCGGCATCGCGTCCCTTGAGCGAGCCCGCTCCCACCGGCGGGTTCACCGGTACCGGCGTCGGAATGGGGCAGAGTGATCCGGTTCTTCTCGCCGCACCCCCCGAACGCGAGGAGCTGCTCGCCGCCGCGCGGCAGGTCGGAGAAACCCTGGAGACATTGGCGTTTCGCGACCAGGAGTGGGTCTCCTGGTTCCAGGTGAAAATCGGTTCCGGCGATCAGCAGGGTGTAGAACCGGTCGGCTGGGACCTCTACGGCGGTCTGCTCGGCATCTCGCTCTTCTACGCGCAGCTCGCGGATCGGACCGGTGAAGAGCGGTTCGCGGATCTGGCCCGGACCTGCCTCCGGACCGGCCGGGATCGTTTCGAGCGTTCCGCCGCCGAAGGGAGAAGCCTCGGCGGCTATTCGGGGCTCGGCGGCTGGATCTACGGCCTGTGCCACCTCGGCAAGCTGTGGAGCCAGCCCCGGCTCTTCGACGAGGCCTACGAGGTCGTGCAGGAGATCCCGCGTCTCCTGCCCGGGGACCACGGGCTCGACCTGATCGCCGGCAGCGCGGGTTGTATCGCCGGGCTGCTGGCCCTCCAGCGATGCCGGCCCGCGCCAGAGATCGTGGAAGCGGCCAAGGCCTGTGGCGACCACCTGCTGGCCCGGGCGCAGATCCAGGAAAAGGGCATCGGTTGGCTCCTGCCGCAGATCGCCGAGCGCCCTCTCACCGGCTTCGCCCATGGCACTGCAGGCATTGCCTGGGCCCTGGCAGCCCTGGCGCGCGAAACCGGAGAGGAGCGTTTCCTGGCGGCCGCTCGCCAGGCGGTCGTCTACGAACGTGCGCTCTTCTCCCCGGAACGGCAGAGCTGGCCCGACCTGCGGACCGATCGTCGCGACGGAGAGGACTGGGGCTATTTCTACGCCTGGTGCCACGGCGCGCCGGGAATCGGCCTCGGCCGGCTGGCGATGCTCGGCCTGCTCGACGACCCCCATCTCGCCGAGGAGGTCCGCGCCGCGGTGCGCTCGACCCTCGGGGAGGGATTCGGCAACAGCCACTGTCTGTGCCATGGCGACCTCGGCAACCTCGAGATCCTGGCCCGCGCCGCCCGCCGGCTCGGCGATTCCGAGCTGGCCCGCGCCGTGGGCGGCATGACCCGAGCCCTGTTGATCAGCCTCGAGCGCGACGGCTATCGCTGCGGCATCGCCAGCTACGTGGAGATCCCCGGCTTGATGACCGGCCTGGCCGGTATCGGTTATGGCCTCCTGCGCCTGGCCGTTCCCGAGGATGTGCCCTCGGTGCTGCTGCTCGAGGAGCCGGGGGCGGAAGGATTGGCGCGGCCGATGGCCACCTCGCGCGAGGCCGTGGGTCTCGGCATGCCCGCTGTGTAGTCGGCGTGGTAATTTCTCGGTATGCTCGCACCGGGTGACCTGCCGAAGCTCTTCGGCAATATCGACATCTACGTATTCGATCAGCTCCAGCGCGGCAACATCGTCGCCGGACAGAAGGTTCTCGATGTCGGCTGTGGGGGTGGCCGCAATCTGCGCTACCTGATGCAGGCCGGCTTCGAGGTCTCGGGGTTGGACCCCGATCCACGAGCCATCGCCGCGATCCGTGAGCTGGCGAGCCGCCTGGCACCCCATCTTCCCGCCGACGCCTTCCGCACCGAGACGGCCGAGGAGTCGACCTTTGGCGACGCCTGCGCCGACGTGGTGATCTGCAACGCCGTGCTGCACTTCGTGCGCGACCACCAGCACTTCGACGCCGTGTTGGGCGGCGCCTGGCGCCTTCTCGCCCCCGGCGGCCTGTTCTTCGCCCGCCTGGCCTCCACCATCGGCATCGAAGACCGGGTGCAACCTCTCGGCAGCGGCCGCTTCCGCCGCCCCGACGGCGCCGAGCTCTACCTGGTCGACACCGGCCGCCTCCTCCAAGCCACCGACCGCCTCGGCGGCCGCCTCCTCGACCCCATCAAGACCACCAACGTGCAGGACTTGCGCTGCATGACCACCTGGGTGGTGCGCAAGAACGAGGAAAACATCGAGTGAATCGCGTGCTCATCGGCTGCCGTCTTTTCTCACTGTCTGCAGCGACCAGCGCCGACTCCATCACCGACCCTCCCCGACTCTGGGTCGCCGACAGCCCGTGCTCGATCCGAATCCCGAGCCCGGCCCGCCCAGGGTCGACGCGCTGGCCCCGGTCCTCGACGCCGACACCTTCCGCGGACTCCGGGTTACCAGCGGTTCCGAAGCCACGATCTCGTCGCTAACCGCCGACCCGAGCCCGGGTGCCGCCTCTTCCGCTGCCAATGCTCCGCAGCACTCGAAGGCTCCAAAGATCGAAGCCGGACCCCATATACCTCTCGACGTGAGGACTGCAGAAGCTGCAGGTGGAGTAGTGGGTAGTCTGGCTGTGAAGACCCTCGGTCGAATGACTGGAAAATGAGGGCGTCGAGGCCGCCTGCCTTGCTGCCCTGTGGTCTGGTCCGTGCCCGGGCGCAAGTGCTCGCAATCGACTTCAGCTCGAGGGCTCAGGAATCTTCTCTGCTCGCCCGCATCGCCGCCTGTTTGCGGCGGCCCAGGCTCTGGAGCAGGGTGGCGATGGGGCGTTGGCTGCGGGGGAAGAGGTCGGCGATGCGGGCGAGCAGGGCTCGGTGACGGGGCAGGGATACGAGCAGGGGGCGCTTGCGCAGGACCCGGCCGAGGAGCAGGCGCGAGATCTCTTCGACGCTGAGGAATCGGGGGGCGGTGAAGGTGAGGGCGGCTTCGTCGTAGTCGAGCTGGAGGTCGAGCATGGGGGTGGCGACGGCGTCGGGACAGACGGTGGTCACCGCGACTCCTTCGCGGTGCAGCTCTTCGGCGGCGGCCAGGGAGAAGGAGCGGACGGCGTATTTGCTCGCCGAGTAGAGGGCGATGCCGGGAATGGGTGCGAGAGAGGCCAGCGACGCGATGTTGACGATATGTCCTTCGCCCCGTTCTACCAGGCGTCGGGCGGCGGCGCGGGTGCCGAAGACGACCCCTTTGACGTTGATGTCGATCTGGGAGTGTACGTCGTCGTCGGTGATCTCGTGCACCCGGGCGGGGCGCAGCACACCGGCGATGTTGAAGAGCACGTCGAAGCCCTGCCAGGCGACGTCGGCCTCGTCGAGCACGGATTCCCAGGCCTCGGGCCGACGCACGTCGAGGGTGGCGAGCCGTAGAGATTCCCGAGGCCAGCTCTCGGCGGCGGCTTCGAGGGCGTCGCGGTCGACATCGGTGGCGAGAACCCGGCGGCCCTGGCGAAGCAGCTCTCCCGTGAGGTGCCGGCCGATGCCGCTGGCGCAGCCGGTGAGGACGAAACGTTCGGGAGCGGGCACGGCCTCGCTCACCTCAGTGCGGCCGGTAGGCCTCGATCCGCGAGGGATCGGTCTCGATCCGCGGCCCGCCGATGAGGTCGACACAGTCGGGCACCGCGGCCATCACCGCGTCGAGGCAGGTGCGGATGGCGCGCGGGCTGCCCGGCAGGTTGATGATCAGGCTGCTGCCGCGGGTCCCGGCCATCTGCCGCGAGAGGATCGCCGTGGGTACCTCGGCGAGGGAGACCCGGCGCATGAGCTCGCCGAAGCCGGGCAGAATGCGCTCACACACCGCTTCGGTAGCTTCGGGGGTGACGTCTCGCGGCGCCGGTCCGGTGCCGCCGGACGTCACGATCAGGTGGCAGGCCTCGTTGTCGGCCAGCTCCACGAGGGTCGACTCGATGAGTGGGCGATCGTCGGTGACCAGCCGGAAACACTCTTCCCAGGGGGAGGTGAAGACTTCCTCGAAGTAGGCGCGCAGGGCCGGGCCGGCGCGGTCGGGATACTCACCGCGGCTGGCGCGGTCGGAGATCGAGAGAAAGCCCAGTCGGGCGACCGGTGGCTCGGCGTCGGGCGCCATTTCTAGCCCACCAGGTTTTCGGGGTTGAGATCCTCGAGCTCGGGCAGCACGAAACGTCCGTCGCGCCGGATCAGCTGATCGTCGAACCAGATCGAGCCGCCACCCGCGGCCGGATCCATGAGCAGCACCATGTCCCAGTGGATGTTGCTCTCGTTGCCGTTCCAGGCCGTCTGGTAGGCGTTGCCGGGAGTGAGGTGGATGCTTCCGGCGATCTTTTCGTCGAAGAGGATGTCGCGCATGGGCTGGGTGATGTGGGGGTTGAAGCCGATGGCGAACTCGCCGACGTAGCGGGCACCTTCGTCGGTGTCGAGCACGGCGTTGAGGTGCTCGGAATTGTTGCTCGTGGCCTCTACCACCTTGCCCTTCTCGAAGCGTAGGCGGATGCCGTCGTGGCTCACTCCCTGGTAGATGGTGGGAGCGTTGAACTGGATCGTTCCCTCGATACTGTCGCGCACCGGCGCGGTGAAGACCTCGCCGTCGGGAATGTTGCGGGCACCGTCGCAGCAGACCGCGGGGATGTCGGCGATACTGAAGGTCAGGTCGGTTCCCGGGGCCTCGAGGCGGACTCGGTCGGTCCGCTGCATGAGCTCCTGCAGGGGCACCATGGCCCGCGACATCTTGGCGTAGTCGAGGGTGCAGACCCGGAAGTAGAAATTCTCGAAGGCCTCGGTCGACATCAGGGCCTGCTGGGCCATGGAAGGGTCGGGCCAGCGCAGCACTACCCAGCGGGTCTGCTCCACTCGCAAGGTCTGGTGAGTGGGTCGCCACCAGAGCTTCTGGTAGCGCTGCATCTGCTCCGGCGGCACGTCGGACCACTCGGAGATGTTGGGATTGCCCCGGACTCCGACGTAGGCCGCCATCTTCGACATCCGGTACGAGTCGACGTCGCCGAGCAGCTGCATCTGCTCGTCGCTGCCCACCAACATCAGATCCCGCATGACGGCATGGCTGCGCAGAGAGACCACCGGCAGGCCGCCGGCTGCGGCGACCGTTCGAATCAGAGAGCGCGTGAGCTCACGAGGCGAGTCGAAGACCTCGAGCAGCACGCCGTCCCCGGGGCGTACCTTGCAGGAATAGTTGATCAGGACGTCCGCCAGCTTGTCGAATCGGGGGTCGTGCATTCTCCGCAGGCTCCCTTGAGGTCGGGGTAGGTCTCGGGGCTTCGAGGGCTTTCGGTTGCAACAAAAATGCCCGCGAGCGCACAGGGCCCGCGGGCATTCGAGTCTACCTCAGGGCGATCCGGGTCGCCATCGAGTTGTCCGAGAAGGCTCAGACGGCGACGACGCAGTCCTGGCCACCGAAGCGGTTGAGCTCGAAGCGGTCGGGGGTCTCGTCGTTGATCCAGCGGGAGCCGTCGAGGAGGTAGCGGAAGCGGTAGTCCTTGCCGGCATCGAGAGACATGGTGGCGCTGAAGGTTCCGTCCTTGAGGCGCTTCATGGGGTGGGCTTCCTCGTCCCACTCGTTGAACTCGCCGAGAATCGACGCCTGCTCGGCCTCGACATCACCGGTCAGCTTGAAGGTTACACGGCACGAACGCCCGGTCTTGGAGTAGCTCTTTTTCAACATGGTTCTGTTCTCCACTCGAGAAATTTTGGGTTTGGTCGTCCCGGTCGTATGGACCTTCCCCGCAACCGATGGCCTCCGGATCGATCCGTGGCGTCATGGATGGGGGCGCGCTGGGCTAGGACGATGGATGCAGGAAGGCAGGTAGACCTGGAAGGCCCTGGACAAACTCGAAAATTCGAATCCTCGCGTTCTCGTCGGCGGTCCGTACCCGCAGGTGATCCGGCGGTCTCCTCCTGGCGCTCGTGCCCTGGAAGGGACCCGGGGCGACGGTGCATCCGTGGAGATCTTGGCAGCGACCGATCAAGAAACGATGAAGGTCAGATGAAGAATGGGATGGTCAACAATCCCGTTCGCAGCGAGGAAACCGCTGCGGGAGCGGAAGGTAGCACAAAAGCAGCGCCAAGCCAAGAGGCGAGCGATCAAGCCGGATGAGCAGCCGCTGGCGGGAGCTGGGTTTCCTCTTCCTGCGGCCGGACCCCGGCCATGATTCGCCAGGCCGTGACTTTTTCGTCGATGTCCCGGAGTCGGTCGCAGATCAGGCGGCAGAGGAGGGCCATGAAATCTCTCGCGGCGGGGGGATCGATGGAGAGCACTTCTTCCATGGTCGCCTCGTTGAAGGAGACGACCGTCGCGGGGCCCTGAAAGGCCTTGGCGTCGGCGGATCTCGGGGCGCCGTCGATCAGGGCCATCTCGCCGAAGAAGTCGCCGCGGCCGAGAATCGCGAGGGCTTCTTCGCCGCCGCCGGGAATGAACTTGGTGATCATCACCTTGCCTTCCAGCACGACGTACATCTCACGGCCTTCGTCTCCCTCGTGGAAGAGGTAGGTACCACCGGGAAACCGCTTGACCTGGGAGTAGTTGGCCAGGGTGGCCAGCTCCTGGCCGTTGAGGCCTTTCTCTTCGAGCAGCGCGCGGGTCGCGTCGGTCGTGGGCTCCAGGAGGCCGGCCTGGCCCTGTTGTTCCTGGCGCAGCTTGAGCAGCTCTTCGGAGCCACCTTCGTCGGTGAAGAAGGTGCGCAGCTGCTCGTTGGCTCCCCGGAGCTTCTGGGCCAGGGCATGCCAGAAGCTGAGGTACACCTGTACCCCGAGGGTAGGGCGCTGATCGAGCAGGAAGTCGAGCTCCCGGGTCTCGAAGCGCAGCAGCACGCTGTTCTCGGCCGCCACGGCGTCGGCCGTGCGCTGGCCGCGGGTGAGAAAGTTCACTTCACCGAAGGCCGCGCCCGCGGGCAGGGAGCCGAGCTCGAAGTCGCCGTAGGACGTGGGGCGGACGATTCGCACCGAGCCGCGTTCGAGGATGTATAGATCCGATCCCTGGGATCCGAAGTCGAAGATTTTCTGGCCTTTTTCAAGCTTTTCTTCGTGCACCGCCGCGGTGAGATGGAAGATCTGCTCGTCGTCGAGGTCACGCCAGAGAGTGAAGGCCCGAAGGCGCCCGGCCAGCTCGATCCTGCCGGAGTTCGGGTCGACCGTCTGGGACTCACCATCTTCTTGGAGCTCTCCTTGCTCCAGGTGTCGGGACCGCTGGAGCTCGAGTCGCTCGAAGGCCGTCTGGAGCTTCTCCTGGCGATCGCGAAAGAGGTCGACCAGATCGGGGCTCTTTTCCTTGCGGGTGTCGCGATACCTGCGGATTCTCTCCTTCAGCCTGCGGGAGCCTTTCCGGTCGTTCTCCTCGAGCAAGAGGAAGGCGTCGATGGTGGCTTCGAGAGCTCGCACATAGCTCTCGCATTCGTACTCGGCGCGGCCCAGGTATTCTGCGGTCTCGCGGTCGAACGGGTTGTAGCGCTGAGCGATCCGCAGCTCTTCGCGAGCCTCCTGGTACCGGCCGCGGCGGAACAACATCTTGCCGCCCAGCTTGTGGACATAGGGGTTGGCGAGATCCTTCTGTCGGGCGATGTTGAGGCATTCCATCGCCAGGTTCGGCTTGCCCCGTTCCTCGTAGAGCGCCGCGAGTCCGAAGAAGTGGGCGGAGTCGATGGCGTTGCGCCGCAGCTTTTCGCGCAGAGCCTCTTCGTTGTCTCGCTGGTGTCCGCGGTGTTGTTTCTGCTGGTACCGGACCTGCGCCAGATTGAGCTTGAGGCCGAGATTGTCGGGGTCGAAGCGCAGAGCGAGCTGGAAGAGCTCCGCAGCCTCTTCGAACATGCTGCGCGCAGAAAAGCCCTTGGCCAGGGTGGTGAGGGACTCGAGATCCTCGGGAGGCTGGCGAATCTCGGTCATTCGGCCGTCTTCCGACCAGATGCCGGCTTCCAGCGCGACGCCGCGAGGACGTGCGCGAGGCCATGTTGCGTGGATCGGGGGGAAAATCTCTCCATGTCGGCCTTACAGCTTATCATGATGCGAACGATGGCCACCCGGAGCGGGCCGGACCGCTGTCGGACCCGTGCTAATGTCTTGGGCCACAAATCTGGCGCCTTGTCTTCGGGCCCTCTCGCGCCCTGTCGTCCGGTGTCGGAGGGTCTGGACAGGACGAGAGATGACCTCGAATCCAAAGCACTATCTGTGGGACGCACAACACTAGGCCGTCCAGCTCCAGAGCTCGGCGATCCTCGGTTTCGATACTGGCCTCGGGGGGCTCGGTCCTGTATAGTCCTTGATATAGGCTCTTGACTATATTTTGATGTCGTTTCTGACGTCATTCCAGTGCATCTGCCTCTTCGGGGATGGGGGAATTTCTCCCGATGATCAGGGAGCCTTCCACCGTGCGGCCGCGCCGGTACAGAGCGCCACAGGGAGAGTGGGTAGGCCAGGAATGAAATGTGGGCTGTAGACGTGTCACAGGAACACCCGGCGGAGCTAGCTTGGCGCGGCATCGAGCTGTGCCGCGGAGGTCAATGGCAAGACGGCCTCTACTGGTTGAGTCTGGCCGCTGAGGCCGATGCCAAGACGTCGGAGCTGCCCGGGCTCCTCTTCTCGTACCTCGGGTACGCCATCGCCAGAGAGCAGGGTCGCCACGAAGAGGGAATTCGTGTAGCCAAGCTCGGGGTCCAGGTCGACATGCACCAGCCGGAGGGGTACTGCCTTCTGGCAGAAACCCACCTCACCGCGGGGGATCGCCGTTCGGCCATCGGAGTGATCGAAGACGGCCTCCTCGTAGACGCCTCGAATCCCGAGCTCTTGAATCTCAAGGCACGGCTCGGCCACCGCCGCCGGCCCGTATTGCGGTTCCTGCCGCGACGCCACTTTCTCAACCGCTGGCTCGGCAAGATTCGCCACCGCCTCCTCGGCCGCCGCTCCTGACCACGGTTCTCCGCTCGGCCAGCTCGGAAACAGAGTTTTTCGCGGGCGCGAGCTTTGGCCCGGCAACACCTGCCCGGCTTCCAACGTGGGGAGGAGAGCAAGAACGAGCTTGGGACCACCCGTCGGCTGCGATAGCGTGGCGTCGCCATGAAGAAATCCAAGAGCCCTCGAGAGGAGCCCGTCAAGTCCCGGAGGCGGGCTCCTACGGTCGTCTGTTCCCGGGGTATTCGAAATCGATTCCTGCGCGGCATGATCACCCATGATCTGGTGCAGAAGGGATTCGGTTTCGAGGAGAGCTATGCCGTGGCCGATGCGATTCGCGATCGCGTGGCCGATCTCGAAACGGTGACGACCCAGGAGCTGCGAGAGCTGATCCAGGACCACCTCGAGGAACACCTCGGGGCCGACCGTGCCCTGCTCTTCGCCCGTCCTCGGCCCGCCGCAGCCGACCGCTACGTCATTCATCGAGGCCAGAAACAACCGCTCTCTCGTGGTCTCCTGGCCAATAGCATCCATGCCGCGGGGGTCGAGCTGGATCGTGCGTACCTACGGGTGGCCGAGCTGGAGCAGCGCCTGGTGCGGGAAGAGGTCACCACCCTGACCAGCCAGGAGCTCGCCCGGCGGGTGGCCGAGGTCCTGGAAGAGGTGGAAGGGGCCGACGCGGCCCGCCGGTATCGCCTCGTCCGCCGGATCCAGCGGCTGCCGCGACCGGTGGTGATCTACATCGGCGGCGCCAGCGGTACGGGCAAGTCCACCCTGGCCCTGGAGCTGGCTCCTCTACTGCGGATCTACCGGATCACCGCCACCGACACCATCCGTCAGATGATGCGCATCGTCTTCTCTCCGCAGATCTTGCCGGAGCTCCACAGCTCCAGCTTCGAGACCGGCCGCTTCGGTCCGGAGCCAGATGTCGAGGCTCTACCGTGGGGGGCGGAAGCCGAGCAGCGGGTGGTGACTCGCTTCGAGGAGCAGGCTTCCCGGGTGATCGTGGGTGTACGGGCCGTGGTCGAGCGGGCGATCGAAGAGAACATGAGCATCGTGGTCGAAGGCGTGCACCTGCATCCACCCTCCGTGCCCTTCTCGGACCTCGAGGGCGCCTGTTACCAGGTGCCGCTGGTCCTCGCTCTCCAGGACCGAGAGACCCATCGCACTCGCTTTCTGTCACGGGCCCGCCTCGGAGGGCGCCGTGCCGACCGCTACGTCGACAACTTCACCCGGATTCGTGCGATCCACGACCACCTCCTGCAGCAGGCGGAGGCCCACAACGTGCCATTGCTCGATGCCGATGCCGGCGATCGCACCGTGGCGAACACCGTACGCCTGGTGACCGGGGTGCTCGAACGCCGCTTGCCCACCCTCGCTCGTGCCGGAGGGGAGGAAGAGCAGACACTTCCGCCCACCCTGCTGCTGGTGATCGACGGCCTGGCGGATCGGCCGGTCCGCGCCCTGGGGGGCCGAACTCCTCTCGCCGCCGCCGATCTGCCGACCCTCGATCGCCTGGCCCGCGAAGGGAGGTGTGGCCTTGCGGACCCCGTTGCCCCCGGTGTGGTTCCCGATACGGCGGCCGGCTGCCTGGCCCTCTTCGGGCAGTCTCCCCTGGCGCTCAAGCGAGGCCCGGTGGAGGCCTTGGGTGCCGGCCTCGAGCTGCAGGATGGCGATGTTGCCCTGCGCGCCAACTGGGCGACTCTCGACGACTCTCTGCGGGTCATCGATCGTCGGGCCGGCCGCATTCGCGACAACGTGCAAGAGCTGGCAGCGGCCATCGACCGTCTTCCCCTTCCAGGGAGCCTCGCCGAAGAGGTCGAGATCCGGGTGGCGCCGGGCACCGAGCACCGGCTGGCGATTCGGTTGCGGGGCGAAGGGCTCTCGGCCAATATCTCCGGCAGCGATCCTGGGGAAGGCGCCGGCCAGGGACCCTCGCTCGTGCCGGGGCCCAACGATCCCGAAGACAGCGCCTCGGTCTACACGGCCCGCATTCTCGGGCTCTTCGAGCAGCAGGCGCGGCAGGTTCTCGAAAAACACGAGATCAATCGGCGGCGACAAGAGCAGGGGCATCTGCCGGCGAACGCAATCCTGACCCGGGGAGCCGGCCGTATCCACCGTCTGCTGGCCCTGGAGCAGGGGGGGACGCCGCTCAGCATCACCTGTATCAGCGGCGATCGCACCGTCTTGGGTCTCGCACGGTGGCTGGGGGCGACGGTGGTCACCTCGAAGAAGATGACCGCAAATCTCGACACCGACCTCGGGAGCAAGTTCGAAGCCGTGCGTGGAGCTCTGGAGCACGAAGACCTCGTGGTGCTGCACGTCAAGGGGGCCGACATCGCTGCCCATGATCAGCGGCCGGATCTCAAGGTCGCCTTCCTCGAGTCTCTCGACGAAGCTCTGGGCGAGTTCCTGGCGTCCTGGGATCGGCCGCTACGGATCGCCGTTGCAGCCGATCACGCCACCCTCTCCGAGAGTGGGCAACACTCCGCGGATCCACTCCCGGTCCTGATCTGGGGGACCAACATCGAGGCCGACTCGGTGCAGATGTACGACGAATCCGCGGTGTCGCCGGGCAAGCTGCAACGATTTCCCTTGCAGATGTTGCTGGGGCGCCTCTTCCCTCTGAGCTGAGTTTCGTCGAGCGGATGCCCGAGATTCCTCGACTCGACGCTCGGATCACCGATCCGGAGGTGTGCGCAGACCGAATTCCGTAGCTTGCGAAAACAGCACGGGTAAGTATGATTGATGACCAGGGGATCACCGGCCGCCCGGCGTTCTGCCGGTCGAGGCCTTCCGCTCCGGGACCCTTTCGACCTCTTCCGCATCCCGGAGGTTGAGCCCCATTGGCAACAAGACCATGATGAGTGATGTTTTGATCCATGAGACAAGTTCGGGAACCCTGGCCGGAGAGCCCACGGCCGGAGGATTGCGCGCACCACGGGTCCTCGGGCGGGCCGAAGGCGACGAGCCGGGGCCGACCCTGATCCTGGTCGGCGGGCTGCACGGCAACGAACCGGCCGGAGTGCTCGGGCTGCAGAGGCTCTTCGAGCGCCTGGAGAGAGGCTCGGTCCGCCTGGCCCGGGGACGGGCCCTGGGGTTCGCCGGTAATCTCCAGGCCCTCTTCCAGCGCAAGCGGTTCCTGACCGATGATCTGAACCGGAGCTGGCACCCCGAGCGGGTCGAAAGACTGCGAGATTTCGACGGTCCGCTGGAAGACGAAGATCTCGAGCTGCGGGAGCTCCACCGGGAGATCGAGCAGGCGCGGCGGGATTCCCCGGCCGGTAGAGAGATCTATCTCCTCGACCTGCACACCACCTCGGGCCCCGGGGGAGCCTTCGTCAATCTCGACGACAACCTGCAGAACCGGATGTTTGCGCTCGAGTTTCCGGTTCCGGTGGTCCTCGGCCTGGAGGAAGAGCTCTCCGGCACCCTGACCTCCTACTTCGGCGACGGAGGAATGGTGGCGGCAGGTTTCGAGGCCGGCCAGCACGACGATCCCAAGGCGATCGACCGGATGGAGGCCGCGATCTGGATCGCTCTCGAGGCCTCGGGCCTGCTGGATGTCGGCTCCTGGCCGGAGGTTGCCGCCGCTCGGGATTTCCTGAGTCGAGAGCACTCCCACCTGCCGGCGGTGGTCGAGGTCCGGTATCGCCACGGGATCACGGGTGAGGACTGGTTCCGCATGGATCCGGGATACCTCAGCTTCCAGGAAGTGCAGAAAGACCAGAACCTGGCCCTCGATCGCAACGGCCCGGTGCTGGCCCCGGTCAGCGGAATGATCCTCATGCCGCTCTACCAGCGCTTGGGGTCCGATGGTTTCTTCATCGTGCGCCCGGTGCATCCGTCCTGGCTGAAGCTGTCGGCGGCGGTGCGGCGATGGCACCTGGAACGGTTCCTGCACCTCCTGCCGGGTGTACGAAAACACCCGGAGAAAGAGAATCACTTCATCGCCGACCGCCGCTACGCGCGCTTCCTGGCCCTGGAGCTCTTTCACCTCCTGGGTTTTCGCCGCGAAGGCCAATCGGAGGGGCGGTACCTGGAGATGTCGCGTCGGCTCAATGATCGAGATTGAGCTCCGGGCGGGCGCGTTCGACAAGGCGTCGGGGTTGAACCCCGCGACCCGTCTCGAGGACTCACCGAAGAAACAACACGGAGAGCCCAACATGCCCTCGACGCCCTTCTCCTTCCGGTTCCATCCTTCGAGCGTTCCGCTCCTGGCGGCCTGCGCCCTGTCGCTCGTCCCCAACCTGCCGGCATCGGCTTCGGCGGCCGAGGTAGAGATCGATTCCGAGGCCTCGATCCTGGCCGCCGTCACCCGCAAGGAAGGGATCGCCGCGCGCCTGGCCCACGACCACTTCATCGTGGCCCCCGCGTCGGAAGCGCGCCTCACGTTCGATCCCGAGAACCCCCTGGCCTCGACCTTCGAGCTGCGGTTCGAGAGCGATTCCCTGGAGGTCGATCCGCCGGAGCTGCAGGCCCGCTGGTACCCCATCCTCGAAGGGCTCGGTTTGCTGGAGAGCCCGTTTGCCGACCTGTCGGAGAAGGATCGCGGCAAGATCCGCCAGGCGATGCTCGGCAAGAAGCAGCTGGCGGCGGCGGACCATCCCCACCTCGGGGTACGGCTCGAAGATCTGGTGGCCGAAGCCTCGACGGTGGGTGGAGAGCAGCTGACCCATCGTGGCACGCTGGCCCTCGAGGTGCGAGGCCGGACCGTCCGCCGCCCGGTATCGGCGCGCTACTCCCTCGAAGACGGGCGATTGCAGATCGATGCCGTGGCCACTTTCTCCTTCACCGAGCTGGGAATCGAGCCCTACTCCGCCTTGCTCGGCGCCATCAAGGTGGCCGACGAGCTCTACCTGTTCACCCATCTCGAGGGAAGGGTTTCGGAATCGGCGGCCGCGGAGCCGTCGGCCATCCCCTGAGCTGGCGCCCCGAAGGACCACGATGCGCTCGATCCGTTGCTCTCGCGGCGTTCTGACCCGGCTGACGTTGCTGGCTCTGACCTTCCTGGCGATGCCCGCCGGGGCCGAGGCCTTCCCGGCCTCGAGTCTCCTGCGCTCCGGCCCGATGTTGGGTTATAGCGAGATCCAGGAAACCGTGGTCTGGTTGCAGACCTGGCGTCCGGCGCGGGCGCAGCTACGGTTCTGGCCCGACGGGGAGCCGGCCGCTGCGCGGCTCTCCGAGGAGGTCTCGACCCACGCCGACGGCGACCACATCGCTCGTTTCGTGCTCGGCGACTTGCGGTTCGGCACCCGCTACGGCTACGAGCTCTACCTCGACGGGGAGAGGGTGTCGCCGGTCGAGGGCGAGACGAGCTTCCGGACCCAGCCCATGTGGCGCTGGCGCACGGATCCGCCCGAGATCCGGGCGGTGATCGGCTCCTGCGCCTACGTCAACGACCCTCCTTTCGACCGGCCGGGCCATCCCTACGGCTCGGAGCCCTTCATCTTCGAGACCCTGGCCGACCAGAAGGCGGATTTCATGCTCTGGTTGGGTGACAACGTCTACCAGCGGGAGGCGGACTGGCTGAGCGACGCCGGCATGCGAAATCGTTATGCCCACACCCGCTCCCTGCCGGAGATGCAGCGATTCCTGGCCAGCACCCACCAGTACGCCCTGTGGGACGATCACGACTTCGGTCCCGACAACTCCGATCGCACCTTCCGGCTGCGCGAGGAGAGCCTCCGGATCTTCCGCGACTACTGGGGCAATCCTTCCCATGGCACCCTCGAAACCCCGGGAACCTTCACCCGGTTCGAATGGGGCGACGTGGAATTCTTCCTGCTCGACAATCGCTTCTACCGCAGCCCGAACCACCAGCCCGCGGGGCCCGAGAAAGTGATGTTCGGGCCCGAGCAGATGGCCTGGCTCAGGGAGGCGCTGGTCTCGAGCAAGGCCACGTTCAAGATCGTGGCCAGCGGCAACCAGATGCTCAACGACATGCTCTACGATCCGTCGTGGCAGGAGATGTGGGAGCTCTTCCCGCACGAGAAACGGGCCTTTTTCGAGTTTCTCGCCGACAGCGAGGTCGAAGGCGTGGTCTTGCTCTCGGGAGACCGCCACCACACCGAGCTGCTGCGCCTCGAGCGGCCGGGTCAGTATCCGCTCTATGAATTCACCTCCAGCCCGCTGACCGCGGGAGTGGCCAACGCCGAGCGCGAGGTCGACAATCCCTTGCGGGTGCCGGGTACCTTCGTGCGTGGCAAACACAACTTCGGAGCCCTGGAAATCACCGGTCCGGCCGGCCGACGGGTCCTGACCCTGCGGACTCTGGGGACGAAGGGAGAGGAGCTCTGGAGCCACTCCATCGAGCAGGCGGAGCTCTCGCTCGAACCGAATTGAACCACGGAGATCTTCATGCGGCGAGCAATGTTTCTGGCAATCTTCCTGGCGACCTCGATCCTGCTGGGAGCTTTCTTTCCGGGCTGCTCGGCTTCGGATCCCGCCGGCCCCAAGGACATCAACGAATCCTTCAAGGATCCCGGTGCCGATCCCCAGCGCTGGGTCGATCGCTTCGAGGTGGAGAGCCGCGAGGTCTACGCCGCGCGGGCGGCGATTCTCGAGGCCATCGGGCCCGAGACCGGAGATCGCGTGGCCGACGTCGGCGCCGGCACCGGCCTCTTCGTCGCGCTCATCGCCGACCGGGTGGGGCCGGAGGGCAAGGTCTACGCCGTGGACATCTCACCCAGCCTGGTCGAGCACATGCGCAGCCGCTTCGGCGATCGGCCGGAGGTGGCCGTGGTCGCTTCCGCGGAGGACTCCACCCGGCTCGAGCCCGGCAGCGTCGACCGGGTCTTCACCTCCGACACCTACCACCACTTCACCTACTACGAAGAAATGCTCGCCTCGATCCACCAGGCTCTCGTGCCCGGCGGGGAGCTGGTGATCCTCGACTTCGAGCGGATTCCCGGGGTGTCGGCCGAGTGGCTCCTCGGTCACGTGCGGGCCGACAAGCAGACCGTGATCGCAGAGGTGGAGGCCGCCGGTTTCACCCTCGAAGAAGAGGTCGAGGTGGAAGGTCTGGAGGAGAACTACTTCCTCCGGTTCCGCAAGCCCTGAGGCTGTGATCCAAGACAGCCGAGGGAGATCAGCCCCCCGATTCTCCTCGAAGCGAGCCTACGTCTCGCCCTGCTACGGAGCACCAGGAGTAATGGTGAGCCGGCCTTCGTCCAGGCGATAGCTCAGGCCCTCCGCCAGCAGGGTGAGCTCGAGGGCCTGTTCCAGGCGCAGGCCTTCGATCGAACCGTACAAGACGTGCTCCATTGCCGTCTCGGGGTGGGTCCCGTCGCTCCAGGCGAGCTCCCAGCCTCCCTCGTGGGTCGCCCAGCGAAGGAATTCTCCGAGAGTTGCCCCTTCGGTGCCGAAGGCCGGCAAGGTCTCGCGAATCCAATCCCACGCCGGGCCGAAGGCGGGCACGGCGCGGCGCACCACCGATCCGTCGGCCTCCAGGCTGAGCTCTTCCCCGGCCGCGGCGCCGTGGCGCGCCCCGTGGTGGTCGAGCACGACCTCGCCGTCGCGGACTCGAACCCTGACCGCTGATCGGGTGGAGGCGAGGCGTACCTCGAAGCGGGTGCCGATATCGCGGACGGTTCCGAGAGGGGTGTGCACTTCGAGGCCCGGGCCATCGGGCCCCGCGCCCGAATCGATGTACAGCCCACCACGCTCCAGAGTCACCGTGCTCGGATCGTCGAACCGCACGGTGGTTTCGGTATCGAGGCGCAGCACCGGGCCCGAGGCCAGGCGCACGACGGCCCGCGACGGCGTCTCGTGGGTGGTGGTCAGCTCGTCTCCCGCCACCAACGAGTGACCGGCGCCGAGCCCCCCTTCGCCTCCGGAGTCCGCCCCTGCGGCATACAGGGCACCGTAGACACGCTCGACCGAGGCCAGGATCGGATCTTGGGATCGAAACCACTGCCGGGTTCCCAGACCCACGGCCAACACGAGCACGGCCGCTGCCGCCAGGCCCAGGGCACCGCGACGTAGCAGGTTTCGTCGCCGGACCTGCCGCACCTTCCATTCCCATTGCGCGCGGACGGCCGTTCGGACGATCTCCGCGTCGGCCGCAGGCACCGCAGGGCGCCGGCCCGCCTGCCGGAGCAGATTCTGAAGGGCTTGCTCGGAGGTGTCCGGGCCGGCTGTCGAGGGATCTTGGGGTCGAGTCATGGCCGGGCCTCCTTGGGGCGAAATCGAGCTCGAGCCGAGGCAGCTCGCAACGGATCGAGGCTCTTGCCGAGCGAAGAGAATCCGTCGCGAAAGGCTTTTCGCGCCCGGGTCAACAACGACTCCGCGGCCTTGGGGCCGAGCTCGAGTCGGCGGGCGATTTCCCGTACCGGTAGACCATCGAGGTACTTCCACTCGAGGGCCTGCCCGTAGCGGGGTGGGAGCCGGTCGAGCGTCGTATGCACCAGCTGCGCCACCTCTTTGTGCTCCAGCGCAGTGGCGGGATCCGCCGGGCTTCCGGGCAACGAGTCGACAGCGGCGCGGATCTCGGGGGCGTCCTCGGCGAGCTCGACGGCTTCCGGAGAACGCCCTTTGCGCCGGTAGTGGCCGGCGATCTCGTGGCGGCAGATGGTGAACAGCCAGGTGGAGAGGGAAGCCTCGCCACGATAGGTATCGAGATGGGCCACGGCTTTGGTCAGCGCCGACTGCACGATGTCCCGGGTGAGATCCGGGTCCTTCAGTCGCACCAGGGCGAAGCGGTAGAGGGCGGGGAAGAAGCCGTCGAAGAACTCGTCGAAGGCGGCCGAATCCCCGGCGAGAATCCGATTCGCCAGAGCGCGGTCGCCCGGCTCGAGCTCGGGTGGGGAAGGCGTACGTCGTTGCATATAGGTGTCGAGTCCGGTTGGGGCGAAATCCTTCGCAGAATTTTCAGCGATTTTTCGAAAAAAGCGCGAAGGATTTTCGGTGCTGCGGACTCAACCCCAAACGAACAGGCAAGAAACTGTGCCCGAGGGCGCCTGATTCCGATCCAACCGAGTCGGCAACGACGATGGAGCTCCGGCTCCAGAAAGGAAGTCCCATGGAGATTCGAAAGAGACTCTGGTGTTTTGCGGTCTGTCTTCTCATGGCGGGATTCTGCCTCGCACCCGGTGCGCTGGTGGCCCAAGAATACACGGCCGATTTCGGCCGCGAGCGGTGCACCTTCGCCACCGCGGGCAACAATCCCTATTTTCCTCTCTGGCCGGGTTATGCCCTGTCGCTGGAAGGGGAAGAAGAAGACGACGAAGGCGAGCTGGTAGAGATCGCCGCGGTGATCACCGTGTTGCCGGAGACCGAAACCGTCGACGGAGTGTTGACCCGGGTGCTCGAAGAGCGGGAAGAAGAAGACGGAGAGCTGGTGGAAGTTTCGCGGAACTTCGTCGCCATCTGCCGGGAGACCGGTGATCTCTGGTACTTCGGTGAAGATGTGTACGACTACGAAGACGGCGAGATCGTGGGCCACGAAGGGGCCTGGCGGGCGGGAT
>CAZMEL010000111.1:0-22680 GCA_964565225.1 uncultured Thermoanaerobaculia bacterium
CCATAGGACCAGGCGCGCCGCGTGTCTGCGTCTTCTCGGCGAAAGCCGTCGAGCTCTTCGGCCAGGCCCTGCACATGGCTGCCCAACACGTGATGGAACGCCAGGGCGTGGAGGGGCTTTTTTCCGTTCCGACCGTCGCGGCAGAGCTTCTTGGCCCGGCCGCAGAGCTCCTCCGCAAGGTGGTGGGCTTGTTGAAAGGGGAAACCCGGCCGGCAAAATACGAGCCCGCCCGACATACCTGCGAGCTCTGCAGGATTCTTGGGATGCCGGATGCGAAATGCTCCGAGCAAAAGTTTTGTAAAACGAAGGGCTTCGGAACCTGGTAGAGCAATGACCAGGTCGTCACCACCGCAGATAAGGATCTGCAATTGCCAAGCATCCTTGAAAACGCTCGAGCCAGCAATGTCCACGGCTTCGCGCAGCGTTCGATCTACGGTCTTGGAAAGCTCGGCGTAATCTTCCCGGTCCAGACGGTCGAACCAGCCGCCGAGGCCGTTGCCATCGGCCACCAACACGGCGAGATCCTCACCGTCGGTGAGCTCGAGGAAGTCCGAGGGTAGATTCTCTTGTTCCGTAAAACCCTTGGTCTGCTGGGGAACCTCCATCTCTCGGTACTCACCGCTCGGCATGTGGAAGTAGGGCATACGGGCCTTTTCCTTCCTCTTCCGTGCCTTTTCCAGCTGTCCGCTCATCTCTCGTTTTCGGCAACAGGATGGCCCGACCCAATGAGGGGGCAGGCCCTTTGGCTGGATCCACTCGTCGGCGTGCTCCTGACCGCAGCTGTCGCAGCGCCGGAGGTAGGGCATGGAGGCCAGCTGATAGCTGCCACTGGAGCTGGCTTTTCTGCGGAGCATCCGGCGATGCATGGCCGCCCGAGCTTGGCGAAAGGGCTTGGCGCCAGGATGGTCGACGATCTCGATCGGATGGCCGCTGGTCATGTCGAAGAAGGCGGCGCCGAGGGCTTCTCGGCAGCGGCGAGCGCGATCGGCCGCGGGTTCGGCCCCGGCCTCTTCGAGGAACTCCGCGAGGAAGTTGCCTCCGCCCGCGGAGATCACCTTTCCTCCGTGCTCGTCGACCACCTTTCCCACCACGGCCCGATCGAAGAAATCGATCCAGCGGCTGGCACCGCGCATCTCGAGCAGCCGGGGAGAGGCGAAGATGTACTGTTGAATACTGCGAATATCACCGCTCAGCAGGGCTCCTTGGCCACTCCCTCCCTCAGGATCAGGAGCCCCTTGTACGGCGGGCTCGGGCTTCGCACTCATGATCGACTCTCCTTCTCTCGGCTGCCGAGCGACGCTTCGAGCTGGCGAGTCGCTTCGGCAAAGGTCATGGGTCGTAGGCCCGGCTCCGGCACTTCGCCCGAGGCCACGGCCAGGAGCCGCTGGCTCCAGAGCTCGAGGTCGGAAACATCCTTTTCTCCAGGATTCGCGAGCAGCTCCTCGACAATCCTCGGCACCAGGGTCTCGATGAACCGAGTGAACAGGGTACGGAGCCCCCTGGTCATGGAGACGGGAACCGGCGCCAGCCAGTGGATCGCCTTGTTACGAATTTCTCGAAAGCTCTCGAGACCAGGATTTCCGTCCGTCAAATCCGCGTGTTCTTCGGAGGACAAAGGGGGCCGTGCCAAGGCCACCCGAGTACCTTGCAGAAGCCCCTCGACTTGCCTGCGAAGAGTCTTCCCATCCATCTCGATCTTGGCTACTTCTTGCAGATCGGCCCTGAGTCTCTTGCTGACTCCCTTGAGTGCTTCTTCTTGATACGAACAGGCCTTTCCTGCCAAGAGCCTGAGAGCAGGAAGTGTCTTGACTCGAACCGACTCATGAGCCCGATCTTGGATGTAGTCGAACCAACTGCCTTCCAGAGCCAAGCTATCGATAGACATACTCTTCTTGAATTTCTCGACCGCTTCGGCTTCGAGCACTAGCTGGAAATCACTGCCCATCCGGTATGAAAAAGTATCGAAAGCGGTATAGATCAAGGCTTCGATCCCACCGAACAGACGCAGGAACAGCGAGCGCGGATTCTTGCTCTGAGCTTCGTGATCACTCCAGATCAATAGATCGCAGAGGTACGCAAGAGCCCGGGCAGGTTTCTCGAACAGCTCGGATTCTGCGAGAGCCCCGGTGATGCGCTGTGCCTCTTTCTTCGTATCTTTCTCATCTTCTTCTTTCGAGCTCTCGGACTGATCTTCGCGTTCAGGCCAGACAACTTTCAAGATCTCGACTACCGGTGGAGACTGGAAACCTTCGGCCTCGACTGCCGCAAGATAGGCATCTTTGAAGAAGCCCTCACTCCAGTCGAGATAGACACGACAAACCCCTCTGAGCCCCATTAGCCGTTGTTTCTCAGCAGCCGTGGCGAGCTCACCCAGAACGGAGACGACTTCTTCTTCTTCCAGAGAGGCCAAGAAATCATCGATCATCCCCAGGGCCTCGCCGAAATGTCTCTGGTCGAAGGCCCGGACGAGACGCTGCCGTTCCTTCAGCCGGAATAGTCGGTAAGGGTTAGGGAGGGTGCAAAGGCGGCTGGGGCCCGGCTCGGGTCGGCGCAACGCCGGATCATAGGATTCGAAGTCCACGTAGGTGGCCTGGAGGTCGAGGTAGCCGGCCGCGAGAAAGGAACCGGCGATCATCGACTTCTTGGCACCGCTGATGTCGAGCACCACGTCGCCCGGCTCCCCCTTGGCCCTCCGAGCCAGGTATCGCACGGCCTGGAAGACCTGGGCGGGATCTGCCTCGACGATCCGATTCTCGTGACGCCCTCCGGGGAAAGACAATTCCCCCAGAGCTTCCCGATGCTCCTTCCAGAGCTTCTGCAGGGTCTCCCAAGCACTCCTTTCGAGCTCCTCGGTCTTCAGCAGAGCCACTCGGCGGGGGTTGTGGAACGCGACCGCCAGGAGCAGAGGCTCCGGTGAGGTGCCGACGGTGAGGATCAAGAGCGCGGGTGGCTCCTTTTTGAGGTACTTTCGAGCCCCAATCCCCTGCTGGCGGGCTTCCTCCAGTTGCAGCCCCAGCACGGATTGCTCCCCGCCGGAACGGAGCTCTTCTTCGAACTGCCGCAGCTTGTGGGTAATATCGTCGATTCGGTACCGGCGGCGGATGTCTCGGTATCTTTCAAGGGGTGATTCTCGACGGGTTTCCGTGGCCATATGCCCTCCTTTGCCGTTCTATTTGCCGGACCGCCAACAGCGCAAACAGCGGCCCCTTTCCATCCAAGACACCGGACCCGAAGAAAAAGGATGGGTCTCGAGGAAAAAAGATCCAGGCGGCTCGAAATCGGGACGAACGCAACCGTCCGCGAGCCACCACACCCGAAGACAAACGCGACTTCGAAGGAGGCTCGGGCTCTTCGGAGCCCGGGAAAGGGAGCGCTGGCCTCAGCGGGTGGTCACGCGGATGCGGCCGCAGCCCGAGGTGGGGTTCTTGCCCACGTGCAGGATCTCCCCGGCTCGGAGCAGGGGGAGGAAGGGAACGGCTTCGGCGCCGTAGCTCAGCTGGCCGAGCTTGCCGCCGAGCAGGAGCTCGCGGCCCTGGCGAGCGGAGTAGTCGGGGCGGTCGACCCAGCGGGTGTTGTCGCCGAGCAGGGGGACGCGGGACGCGGCATCGAGAATCGCAGACTTCGCCGGCTCCTCCAGGAGCGGCGAGGAGCCGTACCCGTAGACCCCTCGAAAGCGATCGAGAATGCGGGCGATCAGGAGAGCGAAGGGCGTCGGCTCGTGGCCCGGGAGCAGGCGGCCATCGACCAGGAGACGCAAGGGGCCGAGCAGGTCTACGACGACTCGTTGGCCCGGATACCCGGTGTCTGCTACTCCACTCCAGGACCAGGGCAAGGGGTCGGGACGAAGAGTCGGAGGCAGGTCTTGCAGATCCGGGCCACAGATCGGCTTTCGAGCTCCCTCGGTATCGACCCTGAATCCCCTGGCCACTCTCCAGCTCTGGCGTCGACCTTCCGGGCCGAGACCCACCGCGACCGCATCGCGCAGGCCTTCCAGCGCCCAGGCGTAGAGGGAGCACTCGGCGCCGAAGAGGGTCACCTCGACCAGGTCCGGCCGGGTCCCGTGGCGGTCGCCGGGCGCGGTGTGGAGCGCGTAGGGCATACGCCGGCTCTTCGGGGCGAAGAACCGGCCGTAGGCACAGGAGTCGAGCAGAGCGCAGGTCTCTCGCCCGGCCGGACCTCCTCCTCGGCCCGAGTCCTGGCACAGCGGCTTCCCGAAGGAGCAGAAGCGATCGACCAGAACCTTGCCGAAGACCCGGCGCAGGCGGACGGTGGTGAGGGCTGGTCCCTCGCGGCGGGCCCGGGGCTCAGAAGGCCCTTCGACCTTGCTCGAAGGCTCCACCGGCTCGATCTCGAGGTGGAGGCGCAGAAAGGTGGCCTCTTGGATCTCTCCGGTCGGGCTCTGGTGCGACGTAGCCATGAAGTTCCCCTCATCGAGCGAGAAGCCGAATTGCCTCTCAGAAGCCGAGACACCAAAGCCTCTCGAAATGGATGGGTCTCACTCTCCCAACAGCTCTCCCCGAACCCGCCACTCCACCGCCCCCAACCCCCCGACGAAGATTCCCTCCCCGACCAGGTGGAGGATGCCGAAGACGCTGGCGGTGCCCCAGAAGTAGGCGGCCATGGCGAAGCAGGCGATGCCCCAGGTCATGTTGGCGCAGGCGAGCACCTGGACGAGCACCATCGGGCGGATGGGGCGCCGGGCGAGGGAGAAGGAGTAGGCGGCGTAGGCGAGGTTGACGGCGCCAAGGAAGAGCATGAAGTGTTGGGAGAGGTGGTACCAGCGGCTGAGCCAGCCGCTGAGCAGGAGCATCAGAACACCGGCGACGCCAGCGGCGATACAGTCGACCCAGAGCAGGTTCTTGTGTTTCGACATGGTAGGCCGGGGAGTATAGCTCCTCGGCCTACGATCCACCTCGCGCCGAAGGTTTCAGGGCCGCAGCTTCTTGTAGGTCTCGTCGCCGATGACCGGGGCACTCTCCGCCTCGGACTTCACCAGCTGCAGAGCGCTCTCGCAGTCGACCAGGTTCTTGTAGGACTCCGAGGCGACGGCGATCGTCTGGCTGTTGCCGGCCACGAACCGCCAGCGCCATTCTCTCCGGTTGTCCTTGTAGACGTAGAAGTAGGGCACACTCATGGGAATCACTCCTCATCGTAAGTTGACGAAGGATGTTGGCGCGTGGGGCGCCGTTCCCTTGAGGAAACCCCTCGAGGAAGAATTTGTTGCTCGGCGTTCGACTCGAAGGAATTCGTCGCGGTGCTCGATCCCTCGACCGGTCTGGACCGAAATCCTTCGCCTCGATCTTGGTAGAGTCACTCCACGAAGGCGCCGCGAGAGATTCCAACGACTCGGCTGGAAACCTCTCCCCGGGCCAGCAGATCCTAGATTGCCGGAGTGGCGGAATGGTAGACGCAGCGGACTTAAAATCCGCCGACCTATGGTCGTAGGGGTTCGAGTCCCCTCTCCGGTACCATTTCGGAATGGTTGGTTCGGGAAGGATCTGGGGCACGAGTCGAGTAGAGAGGTGGGAGCGCGGTACGATTTACTTCTCACCGTTTGCCTTCGAGGAGCTTCTCCATGGACCGGTTGATCCGAGATCTGATCGCCCCGGACGACGAGATTCTCGAGACGCATATCTCGTGGGTTCTGCTCCGTGGAGAGGATGTCTTCAAGATCAAGAAACCAGTGGCTCTGGGTTTTCTGGATTTCAGTACTCTCGAGAAGCGCCGGCTCTCGTGTGAGGCCGAGAGGGAGCTCAACGGTCGACTGGCGCCGGGGGTTTATCGGAAGTGTGTGCCGCTGACCCGAGATTCGGAGGGTCGGCTCCGTCTGGGGGGCGAAGGGGAGGTGGTGGAGTGGGCCGTGCAGATGGCGCGGATGCGCGAGGCCGACCGCGCCGACGTTCGCCTCGCGGAGGGGCGGCTGGGTCCCGAGTGCCTGGAGCGGATCGCCGGCCGGTTGGCGGTGTTCCATGCGGAAGCGCGATGGGACGAGGAGACGACGCATTACGGATCCCTGGAGGTGATCTCCGCCAACGTGCGGGAGAACTTCGCGCAGACCCGAGACCGGCTCGGGCTCTACATCGATCCCCGGCAGGCGGCCGAGATCGAAGCCTGGCAGCTCGGCTTCTTGGGGACCCATGCCGATCTCTTCGCGGCTCGCCAGCGGGCCGGACGAGTGCGCGACGGGCACGGCGACCTGCGGCTGGAGCACGTGTACCTGGGCCCCGAAGGCGAGGTCACGGTGCTCGACTGTATCGAGTTCAACGCGCGGTTTCGTTTTGCCGACGTCTGCGCCGATATCGCCTTCCTGGCCATGGATCTGGCCTGGCACGATCGCCCCGACCTGGCCGAACGGTTCCTGGCCAGCTATGCGCGGGAGGCCGGCGACTACGACCTCTACCGGCTGGTCGATTTCTACGAGGGTTATCGTGCCTTCGTGCGCGGCAAGATCGCGTCGATCACCGCCGCGGACACCGAAGTTTCGAGCAGCGTTCGTGAACAGGCCACCCGCGAGGCGAGGAAGTACTTCCTGCTCGCCCAGGCGTCGGAGCGGCGGGCGCTGGTACCGCCCCGGGTGGTCGCCGTGGGTGGGGTGATCGCCTCGGGCAAGAGCACGGTGGCCAGGGGTCTGGGGGCCCGGCTGGCGGTGCCGGTGCTCGAGGCCGACCACACCCGCAAGTCGCTGCTCGGCGTGGACTCCACCGCTCCGCTGCACGTGGCCGCCTGGAGCGGCCCTTACTCTCCGGAGCAGACCGAGCGCACTTACGCGGAGCTCTGGCGCCGGGCGGGTGTGGTGCTGGCGAGTGGTCGATCCGTGGTGGTCGACGCTTCCTTCCGCAGCCGCGAGATGCGCCGGGCCGCCCAAGAGCTCGCCGAGCGCCACGGCGTCCCCTTTCTCTTCGTGGAATGCAAGGCCCCTCACGATCTGTGCCGGAGGCGCCTCCGAGAGCGCGCACGCTCGGCCAGCACCTCGGACGGCCGCCTGGAGATCTTCGACGACTTCGTCGCTTCCTGGGAGCCGACCGACGAAATGCCCGAAGCTCGGCGAATGGAGCTCGACACGACCCGACCCGTGGAGTCGAGCCTCGAGTCCTTGCTCGAACGACTGGGGATCGACGGCTTCGGCCGTCCCTGAATGCAGGCGACCCCGGCTCGATCCATGGCAATGATCGAACGGCCGTACGTCTCGGGATCGGGATCGGCGGCCGCCGGCAGGTAGGTGATGCAGGGGCCCAGGAGGTGGACGGTCCAGCAGCCTTCCACGAGCCGGCTACGGACAGGTCCGGAAGGCCGCGGTATCGAGCTCCGGAGCGGCCGGATTGCCCACCGAGTTGGAGTAGGTCTTGACGACTCCCGTTTGTGTATCGGTGATTGTCCTGCGCGAAGAAGTAGAACAGTCCCGAGTCTCGCAGCCCGATCGGAAAGGCATTCCCGCGACCACTGTTCCCGTTGAAGTCCTGCCAGGTCACTTCCGCCCGAAAGCGTCCGTTTTCGTTCAAACACAGCGTGTCGGCGTCGGGTGTGCAGCCGGCTCCCTCGTCATCGAGAATGGTCAGCGTCGCATTGGCGGTGCCCAGGCTGACGCCGACCGGGTTCGAGAGCTCCAGGTTGACCACCTTGTCCCCGTCGACCACACCATCGTCGAAGATCGGTACCGTGAACACCTTGGCTCCGGACTCACCATTGCTCCAGGTCAACGTGCCGGCCACTCCCTGGTAGTCCACGCCATTGATTCCCGTTCCGTTGAATGTGGAATAAGTGACCGTTGCCACACCCGAGGTGCCGCCGCTCCGCACCACCGTGACCACGGCCTGACCTCCGCTCTCGGAAACCGCATCGGCGGACGAGTCGAAGCCGATCGTACCCGGGGAGTCGGCGATGACATCGATTCTGTATTCGAGCCCCACACCACGCACTGTCACCGGCCCCTGTGGCGTGGTGACCGTGGGCGGCCGCTGATTGCCGACCTGGACATCGAATGCCTGGCCGTCCGTGGTCACGAGTAGGCCGAGGAAAAGATTGTCGGAGAGCGCGCTGTTGTAGCTGGAGACGATCTCGAAGGTTAGGAGAGCGCTCGGAGCCGCTCGCAGCCGACGCGCCCTTTCGAGACCTGGCGGAAGGAACACCGGCTCGGCCTCGCGAGTGCATCGAACAAATAGAAGTAGCAAGTCTCCGGCCGAGACCGCCTCACCGGCGGTGCAAGAACTCGGCGGGCTGCAGCCGACCGGCGACCTTCCAGGCGGGAAGCAGGCTGGCGAGAAGGGCGAGTAGGGACACGGCTCCGACGGGAACCAGGAGGATGCCGGGATCGCGGGTCGCCAGGGCTGGCAGCAAGGCGGCAGCGAGGTGTCCGAGAGCCAGAGTTCCGGCACAACCCACGACCAGGCCGGCGGCGACGATGCGGCTCGTTTCGACGACCACCTGGCCGGCGAGGTCGGCGGAGGTCGCCCCCAGGGCCATGCGCAGGCTCATCTCGCCCGATCGGCAGCGGACGTCGTAGGCCACGACTCCGTAGATCCCGAGAACGGCGAGGGCGAGCGCGGTGGCCGCGAAGGCGGAGACCAGCGAGGCCGCAGCGCGGCGGGTCGCGAGCTGGCCGGCCAGGGCCTGCTCGCCGGTGGCGATGTCGTACACCGGCTGGTCTGGATCGAGCGCCTGCACCGCGGCGCGCACCGCGGGCCCCACGGTTTCCGGAGCACCCGCGGTGCGCAACAGCAGAAACATCTGGTTGAAACGCCCTCCGGCCTGGCGATGGACGGAGAAGGTCTCCGGTGCCGCCGCCTCCGACCAGCCACGATTTCGAACCGTCGCCACCACCCCGACGATGCGGCACCAGCCGCTGTCGAAACGACTCCCGGTGAGCCGCGCTTCCGCCCCTACGGCTCCCGCAGGGAACCAGCGCTCGGCGGCCAGCTGGTTCACCACCAGAGTGCAGGTCGAGTCCTCGGGGCCGGGGAGCCGCCCGCGGAGCAGCGGCAAGCCCAGAGTGGCGAAATACCCCTCGTCGACCACGGTGTGGAACGGTCGCGGGCGTCCTCCCTCGGGGACCTCTTCTTCACCGCGCCGATGCAGCTCGGCGCCGAAGAAGGTCGAGGGTGCTACTTGCGTGGCCACCGCGGCCGAGCGCACGCCGGGAAGCGCACGGGTCTGGTCGACCAGCTGGTGGAAGAACCGTGGGACCTCCTGCTCTCCGTACCGCGCCCTGGGAAGCGAGATCCGCATGGAGAGCAGGCCTTCGGGCTCGAACCCCAGGTCTCGAGCGAGCACCTGCTCGAGCTCTCCGAGCAGGCCGACGGCAGCGGCGACCAGGATCACCGCGAGGGCGACCTGCACACCGATGAACAGACCGTGGGCTCGTCGAGCCCCACGCCCGGCGGTGTTGCGGTGGGCGCTGTCGGCCAGGGCCTCCCGCAGATCGGCCCGCAGCCGGTGCCAGGCGGGGGCCAGGCCGAAGAGAAGCGACACCAGCAAGGTGGCGCCGGCCGCGAAGAGCAGCACCCGGCCCTCCACCGCAACCGGCCGGCCACTTCCCTGCAGGGCCACGGGCAGGAATGCCGAGCCGAGCCGCAGTGCCCAATGCGCCAACAGGGTACCCACGAGCCCACCGGCCAGCGCGAACCCGAGGCTCTCGAGAGCCGCCATCCGCAAGATGCTCCAACGCCCCGCACCGAGCGCCAGGCGCACGGCGATCTCGCTGCGCTCCCCCACCGCCCGGGTCAGCAGAAGGCTCGCCAGGTTGGCGCAGACCAGGAGCAGAACCGCGAGAACGGCCCCCATGGTGAGCCAGGCGGCCTCGGTGTAGGGGTAGGCCTGGAGCGCATTCCAGGGGGTCAGCTCGACCCGCCAATCGCGATAGGCCTCGTGCTCGCCAGCCAGCTCCCGGGCCATGCGAGCCGCCCGAAGCGAGAGCTCCTGGCTCGCCGCGGCCGGCCCCGAGCCCGGCGCCAGACGCGCCAGGAGATGGAACGGACGGCGATCCCGGGGAAGGTCGGCGAGGCGTTCCTGCGAAAGAAGGTAGAGGTCGACGCCATAGATCGCCGAATGTGGCGGCGCCACTCCGATCACCCGGTAGGAGACACCGTCGGCAACCAGGGACCGCTCCAGCACCCGGGGATCCTCTCCGAACCAACGCCGCCAGAGCTCGTGGCTGATCACGGCGACCTCGGCACCCGCGGCGAGCTCCGCGGCATCGAAGCCGCGACCCTTGACCGGATCCATGCCGAAGACCGGAAACGGATCGGCCCAGACGTAGGCCGCAAAGAGCCGCTCCGGCACCTCCGGGCCCCGCACCCGCACACTGTTGAGATCGAAAGGAAGAATCGACTCGAAGCTCTGATGGCCCGCGGTCAGACCGACGATATCGGGCCCCGAGAGCGCTTCGAAGAAGCTCAGATCCCTGCCGATGCCCGGCATCTCCACCCCCACCGCCACCAGGCGCTCGGGCTGCGGGTAGGGAAACGGATCGAGCACCAGGGCGTCGACCAGGCCGAACACCGCCACGCTGGCACCGATCCCCAGGGCCAGGACCCCGACCACCACCAGGGCAAAACCCGGTCGACGCCGATTCCAGCGCAGGAAACACTTCCAGTCGACGTGCCATTCGTTCATCGAAGACCTCTACCCGACCCTTCTCCATCCACCAGGGCGATCAACATCTCCACGAGAATACGAAATCGGCTCCACGAGGTTCATCCGGTCGAGATCCCGCGACCGCTCGACCCATCCGTGCCGGAGACAAAGGGCCCACATTTCCATAGGAACAACCCATCAATCAGGAGCAAGTTCGATAGGATGTACCTATGGAAATTCATCAACTCCGGTACTTCGTGTCGATCGTCGAGGTGGGTAGCTTCGGAGGAGCGGCCAAACGCTGCCATGTCGCCCAGCCTTCGCTCAGCCAGCAGATCAAGAAGCTCGAGTCGGAGCTCGGATACCAGCTCTTCGACCGACTCGGCCGTTCGATCGCGTTGACCGAAGCCGGGCAGGCTCTCTTGCCTCGAGCCCGCCGGATTCTCGCCGATGTCCAGGAGGCGACCACCCGTCTCGGAGACGAGATCGAGAAGGGCCGAGGCTCTCTGGCGATCGGAGCGATTCCCACCATGGCACCGTTCCTCCTGCCGGATGCCGTGGAACGATTCTGCCGCGCGTGGCCCGACTGCAGGCTGACCGTGCTCGAAGACTTGACCGACCATCTCGCGAAGGCTCTCGTCAGCGCCGAGCTCGACCTCGCGATCATGAGCACTCCGGTAGAGCACGAGGCCCTGGAGCTCGAGGTGCTGGCCGAAGAACCCTTGCTGCTCGCGGCTCCGGCATCGTTCGAGCTCGCGAATCAGCCGACCATCAGCCTCGGCGATCTCTCGGCCGCCCCGACCGTGCTCCTCGACGAGGTGCACTGCCTCGGTCAACAGGTCAGCGACTTCTGCCGCGCCATGCAACTGCAACGAAAGGTGGTCTGCCGAGCCGCCCAGCTCTCGACCATGTTTCGGCTCGTCGAGAAAGAGCTCGGCGTGGCTCTGGTTCCCGAGATGGCGGTGCCTAGAGTCCGATCCAGGAGCCTCGTCTTCCGACGTCTCCACGATCTCGGGCCCAGGCGGGAGATCGCGATCGCCCGCCGCGTCGGGCGCCAGCCGAGCTTTCTCGCGCGTCGGTTCGTGGAGTGCCTCACTCCCCATCCCTCGTAGCCCTTCTGCGCTCCCGCCACGCTGCATCGGACGCCCCACCCCCCCGGGCTCCCACGATGTTGCCGAGCCTCCGTGCTCGAGCTCACACCCTGCATCCGGAGCTTCCCGGCCTCTTGCCGGACCCCGAAACCAACGACAGGCGGCCGCCACAAGAGCGCCCTTCGGACCGCACATAGCACCTGCCTATCGCACCGATAGCCAGATTGTATTTATTGTATTCCCCGGTTCCCTTGACCCAGCACCCTGCCTGACATAGCGTAGAGACACGCTGAACAGCGAAGGCACTCGAGCTCGGAGAGCTCGAGCCGTTCGTCTCGGTGTCTCCTCATCAGCAGGAGAATCCATGTACCGAGGTGTGGCCGAGTGGGGTGGTGAATCCTTCTCGGCCGAGCTGCGTTCCACTTCAGAAGCAAAAGGAGGCTCGTATCGAAGATCCTTGAATCTTCGACTCTTCGTCTACTAGCAAGTCGTCCTCGACAACCCATCGAATCACATTCTTCTGGAGAATTCATGTCTGAGAGAAAACCTTTCGGAAAGATAGAGCTGTGCGCGGCGCTCACGATTCTGACCCTGGCGAGCCAGGGAGCTTCCGCCCGAGACCAAGGGGCCACCGCTGACCCCAATCCCCTGGACCGCGAAGTGCTCGCCCTGGTCGAGACGATCGCCAACGAGGCGCTCGACGATCGCGGAGCGCCGGGCCGCGCGAACGCCACGGACCCCACGAATCTTTCCTACCCGGTGGGCGGCACGGGCGCGCCGGCACTCCTCCTGCGCATCGCCCCCAACGCCTACGACGACGGAATCTCGACTCTGGCCGGGCAGAGCCGGCTCAGCCCCCGCGAGATCAGCAATCTCGTGGCGGATCAGCCCGGCCCCGTGTTCTCGCAGAACAATGCCAGCGACATGATGTGGCAATGGGGCCAGTTCGTCGATCACGATATCGACCTGACCGAAGGGAACGACCCGATCGAGCCGGCGCCGATCTCGGTTCCCCTCGGCGACCCCTTCTTCGACCCGTTCTTCACCGGCACCCAGATCATCCCGCTCAACCGCTCGATCTACGACCCGACGACCGGCACCGACCCCGCCAATCCCAGGCAACAGGTGAATGAGATCTCGGGCCCGATCGACGGTACCAACGTCTACGGTCAGGACCCGGCACGCACCCTGGCGCTGCGCACCCTCGACGGCACGGGTCGCTTGAAGACCAGCGCAGGAAATCTTCTGCCGTACAATGTCGACGGGCTACCGAACGCAATGCCCGGCGGCGCGGATCCGGCCGATTTCTTCCTCGCTGGCGACGTTCGAGCCAACGAGCAGCTGGGCCTCACCTCGATGCACACGCTGTGGGTCCGCGAGCACAACCTGATCGCCGATGCCACGCGCACGCTCCTCCCCTGGTTGAGCGGCGACCAGATCTTCGAGATCGCCCGGCAAACGGTGATCACCGAGCTCCAGGTCATCACCTACCGCGAGTTCTTGCCGGTCCTGCTGGGCTCCGGCGCCATCAGCCCGTATACGGGTTTCGATCCGAGTGTAAATCCCGGCATCGCAACCGAGTTCTCGACGGCCCTTTTCCGTCTCGGACACACCATGCTCTCCCCCATGATCCAACGCCTCGAGGCCGACGGCACTGCGATTCCGGAAGGTCCCATCGCCCTGCGCGACGCCTTTTTCACTCCGGAGACGTTGGTCGACGAGGGCGGAATCGACCCGATCCTCAAGGGTCTCTCGAGCCAGGTGATGCAGCGAATCGACAACATGGTCATCGACGACCTGCGCAACTTCCTCTTCGGCCCGCCGGGAGCCGGCGGTCTCGACCTCGCCTCGCTCAACATCCAGCGCGGACGTGACCACGGTATCCCCGACTACAACACGGTGCGGATCCACTACGGCCTCGCTCCGGCCGCCAGCTTCGCCGACGTCAGCAGCGATCCGGTGGTGCAGAGCCGCCTCGCTGCGGCCTACACCAGTGTCGACGATATCGATCTCTGGGTCGGCGCGATCTCCGAAGACCCCGTGGGCCCCAACGCCCTCGTGGGCGAGCTGCTCCTCGCCGGCCTCAGCGAGCAGTTCGAGCGCCTGCGCGACGGTGATCCGAACTGGTACCAGAACGTCCTCCCCTACTTCGCCCAGCGGCTGGCGGAGACGCAGACGCTCTCGAAGGTGATCGCACGCAACACCACCCTGCGACGCCGCGACCTGCAGAGAAACGTCTTCATCGTCCCCTGACCACCTTCCCTACCAGACGTGTGAGGGTCGAGCTCCTCTCGGCCCTCGCGCACATTCGATCGCAGCCCCCTACTCCGTATTCAACGCCACCACCGGATCCACCCGCGTCGCCCGGCGGGCGGGCAGGGCACAGGCACCGAGGCCGACGAAGGCGAGGATGCCGGCGACGGTGAGGAGCACGGCGGGATCGAGGGGAGTGACGCCGTAGAGCTGGCTCGCGATCCACTGCCGGATGGCCACGGCGCCGGCAAGGCCCAATGTGAGACCCAGGGCGAGGATCCAGGCACCTTCGCGCAGCACCAGGGCGAAGATCGAGGCGCGATCGGAGCCGAGGGCCACGCGGATCCCGATTTCCCGGGTGCGCATCTGTACCAGGTAGGCCAGTACCCCGTAGAGGCCCACGGCGGACAGCAGCAGGGCGATGGCGCCGAAGGTGGAAGCGAGCATCATGGGAATCTGCCGCGAGACGAGGGAGCTGCCGACCCGGTCTTCCATGGTCTCGACATCGAAGACCGGCACCTGGGAGTCGAGCTCGGCGATGACCCCACGCACGGTGGAGATCAGCTGCACGGGATCGCGCGAGGTCTTGAGGGCGAGGTCGACGATGCGGGACGGATTCTGGGACCATGGGTAGTAGCAAGCACCCGCCCGGTCGAAAGAGCTGGTGAGGTCGCGCAGGCGGATGGCCGAGACCACGCCTACGATTTCGAAGAATTCCGCGTTTTCCGTGTTGTTGATGTCTTCGGTGCTGTTCGGAGACCACATGCGTTTGCCGACCGGATCCTCCCCGGGCCAGAAATGCTCGGCGAGTAGCTGGTCGATGATGATCACCCGGGTCGAGTCGGCGTGATCGCGTTCGTCGAAGCCCCGGCCGGAGACGAGCCGTATGCCCATGGTCTCGAAATACCCCGGGGCGATCACGTTCTGCGACGGCGCCACTGCCGTTTCACCGGGCCTCATCTGGTGGCCTTCGGCGAAGATCACGCTGTCGGAAAAGGAACCGCCGAAGGGAATCTGGTTGGTGAAACCGGCGCTCTCGACCCCGGGCAGGGCGCGAACCCGCTCGAAGACCCGGTCGAGAAACGTCCGCATGTCTTCGTCTTCGGGAAAACGGCTCTGGGTGAGCTCGAACGAGGCGGTGAGCACTCCCTGCCGCTCGAAGCCGGTATCGATGGCCAGCAGACGTTGAAAGCTGGCCACCAGGAGACCGGCGCCTACCAGCAACACCAGCGCCAGCCCGATCTGGGTCACCACCAGGCCCTTGCGCAGGTTGCGCAAGCCTTCGTGGGCGGTGCCGCTGCGCCCCTCGGCACGGAAGACGGACGCCAGCTCCAGGCGCATCAGGGCGAGCACGGGGATCAACGCGATCATCACCGATACGGCGAGCACCAGGATCCCGGTGAAGAGGATCGTGGTCTCGTCGAGCCGGATCTCTTCGGCCCGGGGCAGCTGCTCGGCGCCGTACCATGCGATCGCGCGGAGCCCGAGCACGCCCAGGCCGAGCCCCAGCAGGCCGCCGATGGAGCTGAGCAGCAGGCTCTCGGTCAACATCTGCCGGGTGACCCGCCAGCGGCCGGCGCCGAGAGCGAAGCGCAGGGCCAGCTCCTTGGCGCGGCCGGTGGCTCGGACCAGGGAGAGATTGGCCACGTTGACACAGCCGATGAGGAGCACGAAACCGACCCCGGCCCACAGCAGGAAGAGGCTCGAGCGCACGTCGCGCACGAGGTCTTCTTCGAGAAAGAAGAGAGGGGTGTGGAATCCGGCGTCGAGCAGCAGGGGCTTGAGCTCGGGCAGCTTCTCGAGATTCTGGGCGTTCAGGGCATCGATCCGGGCCTGGGCCCGGGCCAGCTCGACCCCGGGTTGCAACCTCGCCACCAGGTCCCAGTTGTTGCTGTGGTAGGCATGGCGACGCTCGGGATCGAATCTCGCCGGGATCCAGAAGCGCACGTCGGAATCGAGGAACGTGAAGCCCTCGGGCATGACCCCGACCACCTCGTAGAGCTCGTCGTCGATCCGCACGGGTTGCCCGATCACCTCTCCCCCGCCGGTCAGCTGCTGCCAGAGGGCGTGACTCAACACGACCACCCGTTCTCTGGCCTCTTCTTCGGCTTCACTGAAGAGCCGACCCTGGGCGGCTTCCGCCCGCAGAATCTCGAAGAAGGTGTGGGTGGCCGAGACCCCGACGATCCTCCGGGCCAGGTTGTCGATCTCGAAGCTGTATCCCCCGGTGCGGTAGGCCGCCAGCTCCTCGAATACCGAGGTGAGCTCTCGGCGGTCGTAGTAGTCGGGAACGCCGTTCGACCCCCGGCCGGTGCCGTCGTCACCCGTGACGGCAGGGTAGGCGTTCCACATGGTCACCAGGCGGTCCGACTCGGGGATGTCGAGAGGTTGGAAGATCACCGATTGGATGACACTGAAAATGGCCGTGTTGGCCCCGATGCAGATGGCGAGGGTCGACACCGCGATGGTGACGAACCCGCGGTCGCCGAGCAACTGGCGAAGGGCAAATCGTACGTCTAGCTTCCACGAATCCATGGGTTCCTCCTGGCCTGGCCGGCTCCCGGGTCGTTGCGTTCTTGGGAAGTGAATACGAGAAAGGACCCGCAACTGTTACCGGCCGAAGAGCCCAACCAGCGACCGTTGGTCCCTGAGATCCAGCGGTTTAGACCAAAAGCTCAAATTCGAGGACGGGAACCCATATGCTCGCCAGCGCTCATTTCTTTCGATTGAGATTTGGCGAAACGACGCCACCACGCCTGATTCGAGCCGTTTCCGGAGCGTTCGCGAGTGAACGGGGTGGAGCCCCGGAACGACGGAAAACCACCTCTGGAGCAAAAGACACCATGTTTCGAGCCCTTCGGCCGACCCTCGCCTGCCTGCTGGCCTCCCTCTCCGCTGCGGCCCTGGCACAACCGACCGCCACTCCCCGCCTGACCGTGCCCCGGGATCTCGTCGTCGACTCCCTGGAAAGACGAGCCGCCGACCAGCGCCGCGCGCTGGCGAGCTCCCAGGTACGCCACGACTTTCGCTTCGTCGACCAGTTGCCGGAAACCGGCATCACCTTCCGCCACGAGATCGTCGACGACGTCGGTCGGGACTACATCATGGTGCACTATGACCACGGCAATGGCGTGGCCACGGCCGATGTCGACGGCGACGGCCGGCTCGATCTCTACTTCATGACCCAGCTCGGTGAGAACCAGCTGTGGCGCAATCTCGGCGGCGGCCGCTTCGAGGACATCACCAAGAAGGCCGGGGTCGGCCTCGGCGACCGGGTCAGCGTCACCGGTTCCTTCGGCGATGTCGACAACGACGGCGATCCCGACCTCTACGTCACTACGGTGAAGATGGGCAACGTGCTCTTCCGCAACGACGGTGGCGGCCGCTTCACCGACATCACCGCCGCCTCCGGCCTCGGCTACGTAGGCCACTCCTCGGGCGCCGTCTTCTTCGACTACGACAACGACGGCCACCTCGACCTCTTCCTCACCAACGTGGGTGTCTACACCACCGACCGCCGCGGCCGCGGAGGGTATTTCGTCGGTGTGCACCAGGCCTTCGGTGGTCATCTCATGCCCGACCGCACCGAGGCCAGCATCCTCTACCAGGGCAAGGGCGACGGCACGTTCCGCGACGTCTCCCGCTCCACCGGCCTGGTGGACACCAGCTGGAGCGGCGACGCCTCCTTCGCCGATCTCGACCGCGATGGCTTCCTCGATCTCTATGTCGTGAACATGCAGGGCGACGACCATTTCTACCGCAACGAGGGTGGACGTCGTTTCGTCGAGCAGACGTCGAAGCTCTTTCCCGAGACACCCTGGGGCACCATGGGTATCAAGTTCTTCGACTTCGACAACGACGACCGGCTCGACCTCCTGCTGACCGATATGCACTCCGACATGACCGAGTCGATCGGCCCGGAGCGCGAAAAGCTCAAGTCGCGCATGCAGTGGTCCGACGAAACTCTCCAGGGTGGTGCCGACAACATCTTCGGCAACGCGTTCTTCGTGCAGCAGGACGACGGCAGCTTCGTGGAGCGCTCCGACGCTCTGGGGCTCGAGAACTACTGGCCCTGGGGAGTCAGCGTGGCCGACGTCAATGCCGACGGCTTCGAGGACGTGCTGATCACCGCGAGCATGAACTACCCTTTCCGCTACGGCATCAACTCCCTGCTGCTCAACGACGGCGGCCGCCGCTTCCTCGACAGCGAGCTGGTGGTGGGTGTCGAGCCACGTCGCGACAACGCGTTGACCACTCCCTGGATGCTGCTCGACTGCGCGGGCCCGGACCGTGAGCACCAGCACTGCCGCGGGCGCCGAGGCAAGGTCCAGGTGATGGCGACTCTCGGATCCCGCTCCTCGGTGATCTTCGATCTCGACCAGGACGGCGACCTCGACATCGTCACCAGCGATTTCAACTCCGAGCCCCAGGTGCTGTTCTCGAACCTCGCCGACCAGCACGAGATCCGCTTCTTGAAGATCGCCCTCGAGGGTCGCCAATCGAACCGCGACGGCCTCGGAGCCCGGGTTCGGGTCGTGCTCGACGACCGCACCCTCACCCAGGTCTACGACGGCAAGTCGGGTTACCTCTCCCAGAGCTCCATGCCCCTCTACTTCGGCCTCGGCGCCGGCAAGGTGCAGCGAATCGAGGTGATCTGGCCCTCGGGAACCCGACAGACCATCCGCAAGGGTATTCCCCTCAACGGCCTGCTGACCATCTCCGAGACGGCGAGCCCCGACGTGGGGTAGGGGTGCCGGGAGAGGCCGAAACATTCTGCGGCTAAGGGAGCCTCGACCACACTCGGGTGAGCGAGCCTCGAGCCACGGGGCCGCTACGGATCGCAGGCGGCGGCCAGCCCGGCTCGCACGAACTCCTCGGTCTGCAGCCAAGGCGTCGGGGGATCATTCAACCAGAAGTTGCGATACGTTTGCTTGGCATGCGGCATGTACTTGGCCGTGCAGGCCGCGTTGCCCCCGATCGACATCTCGCTGAAAGAGTCCCAGTCCAGGCCCCCGTCGCGGGTGGAGTGGCAGGCCCGGCAGGCCCGCTTGGCGCTGCGCTCGTAGAAGAGCCCGGTGTCGTAGCCGTTCGGTGCGGTGCCTACGAAGCCGGGAGGCACGAAGGCGGGGTCATAGGGACCCACCGGCAGAGCACCGGTTCCGCAGGGCATCTGCAGGGGGTCGTACCAGCCGCCGATGAGCTCGCGCACCCGGTCGGTGGCGTTGGTCCGCTGGCAGATGCTCTCGTTCAGGTCGTGAAACTCCGTCTCCTGCCCGGCTGCGGAGTAGGGAGTCGGTGTTGCGTCGGGAAAGCGAAAGGACTCGATGTCGAAGGGTAGGAACGCGGCCTTGTCGTCCAGATTGCCGTCCGAGTCCATCCGATCCCAGTTTCCCGCATGGCAGACGATACAGAGCCCGGGTATGGAGCGGGCGCCCTCGTTGTCGAGGTCGGCGTTGAGAATACGGTCACCGGCACCGTTGTAGACATAGAACTTCGTGTAGGGGCTGCCGCCACTCGGGGCTCGGGAGTACTCCATGGTGACGGTGGCGACCCGGTTGGTATCCGGCGGTAGGGCGAACAGGTTGATGAACTTGATCATCCCGTTTCCGGCCGGATCCCCGGGAACGCTGCCCGGCGGGAAGTAGTTGGAGACGGCATAGGCGATCTCGTCCGGGAGCAGGCCCTTCTTCATGAACATCCAGCGGTCGAAGCCCAGATCGCCGAAGTTCCAGTAGGCAGCCTCGACATCCTCTCCACCGGGAACCGGCAGTGTGAAGTGGTTCTCGACGAACCAGTCGTCCAGGTTCGGTTTGGCCCCCACACGCTCCCAGGTCACGGCCGTATGGTCGTGATTGAAAGGCTCGGTCACGGTGAGGTCGACCGCCGAGACGCTGTCGACCAGACGCACCTCGGAACGCAGGAAGGTCACGTTGCTGATCGGAGGATCGAAAATGGAGGTCAGGGTGATCTCCTGGGTTCCGGCATCGAAGTCCTCGACGATCCGCGCCTGGCCACCGGCCTCGGTCACGATGTCTCCGGGTTCGAGATCCCCCGCCGCGAGGCTGCCGAGAGTGATGCTCACGGTGTCGCAGAAGGCCGGCAGGACACAGCTGATCTCGACCCCGGCAAAGGTCTCCGGCTCCGAACGAATGAGGTGTCCGTTCTCGACGAAGCCGCTGAAGGCGGTGCCCGCGATGGTCGTGCTGCTGGAGGCTCCCTCCAGACCGTCGATGGTCACGGTGCCGGGACCCGCCACGGAAACGGGATCGATGAAGCTGTAGTACGCGGCGGCTTCCCGGTCGTCGTTCTCCACCGGCTTGGTCAGGAAGTCGACGGGGTTGGTGGGGAGGACCACCGGCAGCGCGAGGACCACCGGATCGCAGGCCGAGTAAGGGTAGTTGTCCTGGTCGGCCCAGGGGATGCTGGGACCCGTCAGATTGACCGAGATCGGCCCGATGATCGTCGAGCCGAGGGTCGGCGTGCCACCGTAGCCGAGCACCTCGACTACCTCGATGAAATGGTTGATCCCGGTACCGATGTTCTGCAGCCCACCGATGTCGTCGGCAACGAGCCCCTCGACCACCTGGATGCCGCCGCCATCGTTCCAGCTGACCCGGACGCCGTAGGGCAAGCCCAGCTTCAGCCCTTCACTGTTGCTCTGGTTGACCAGGCGAATGCAGCGACTGTCGGTTCCCATGTTCGAATCGACATTGAAGGCGCTGAAGTGGCTGACCTCCCCCACGTACTCGGTGCCCTCGAGCTGGAACTCTCCCTCCAGCCTCCAGAAACCCACCGCTTCGTCATACCACCACAACCCGGTGGTCTCGGGGAGCTCCCGGGGAGCCACGGGCAGCCCCAGCGGCGCGGCCGTCCGGCCACGCCGAGAGGCCTGCTGGGCCCCTGAAAATACAGTCCATCGAGAGGTATCCCCGGTCTCGAATCCGTCGGCGAAGACTCTGGCGAGCTCGATCGGGGGAGCGGGGATCCGGAGCTGCGCCGTCTGTCCCGGCGCCAGGTCATAGGAGGTGCCGGCGGGATCCCAGATCTCGATATCGACCGCACCGTAGCTGTTCAGGCGTACGATCTCCCCCGCCTCGTCGATCCCGATGGGGCCGCCCGGCATCTGGCGGGTGGGGTCCGCGGGGTCGAAGGTGAAGACGGAAACGTTCAAGTCCCCCGGAGGCGGGTTGCCTTTCTCGTCCACCAGGGCATTGGGCGGAATGACGAGCATGGCGCCTCCGGGATCTCTTACCACGATCCGGCCCTTCGGATCTGCCGCCGTGGTGGCCGCGGGACGCAGCATGTAACCGGTGAGGGGAACCACCGCGTTCACGGCCCGGGAGTAGAGGGCGTATCCCTGGGCACGGATGCTCACCAGGTAGCGATCTCGTTCTTCCTCGATAGGGATCATGAAATTGCCATCGAGGTCGGTCAGGGTTTCGCGCCCGTCGATGTCGACTCGGGCCGCCGCAATCGGCGCCCCCGAAGGATCGACCACACGCCCGCCGAAGGTCCGGTTCCCCATCCCGGTATCGATGTCGAAGAAACTCTCCGCATACCCTCCCCGGCCGTCGTCGAGAAGGAACTCGACCCGGGTGATTCCCGGGGTCTCGGGCAGGCTCACCTCGATGCGCGCCTCGCCGCCCTCGACCGTAGCCACGACGGACGTCTGTCCCAGTCGAGCCCCGCTGCCGGCCCGGGCCCGCAGCTCGGGCAGATCCCCCTGGGCGTCGACGAACTCGACGACGACCTCGAGATCATCCCCCGGCCGCGGCATCCGCGTGGGCCGAGAATCCCGTACCAGGTAGGTCGCTCCGATCGACGGCGCGGAATTGGGCAGCACCAGCTCCACGGGCTCGGTCTGGGAAACGGTGCCCTGACCCGATACGCTCTCTCCGCCGAAGGTGGCGGTCAGCTCGACCAGCTCCACACCGTCGTCCAGAGCCATGACGAACTCGCCCCCACAATTGATATCGACGATCCGTTCGAAGGTCCCCTGGGCATCTCGAGCGGTCACCACGGCGTTGCGAGCTTCCCCGAACCGCGGACTGTCGATCGCCGGTACGCCCCCGCCCAGACTGGCCACCGAGCCCGAGACGACACCGCTGCCACCCGGCACCAGGCGCAGGCTCGGCTCGTAGTGGTTGCGTCCGTCCATCACGAAGGGGTCGGAGCAGGTGACGCCATACCCGACCTCGGTGGTACAGACCTGATAGCTGCCGCCCTGGTTGGCCGCGACGATGTAGTAACCATCGCAGTCGGTCTCGACCCGGCGGCTCTCGAACCCGGTGGAGAGCTCCCGCAGCCACACCTCGGCCCCCTGGTAGAGAATCTCTCGCCCGGAGCTGCCGAGAACATGCACCGTACCGTGGGCTTCTCCTCCCCGAAGCTCTTCACCCGTGGCGGCGTCCGGTCCGGTCGCGCTCCACCTCGCGTCGGCCGCCAGGTAGTAGACGAATTGCGTGCCGAAGGCGAGGCCGAGTAGGACCAGGAACAGGCTCATGTCTCGGCGATGGATGTCGGGTCGCTGCATGGGAAACCTCCCGGAATGGGTCATCACGTCCAAGGTCTCTACCCTATGAAACGCGTCATTCAGCCCTCGAGCGACCCACGCGGCGAGAAATCCCTTCAAGGATCGGAATCGATCGAGCTCAGATGGGCGAGAGATACCCAACCGTCAGAGCAGCCCGTGGTGGATCCGACCGCAAGCGCGAGCGAGCCATTTTTCGTCAGATCGAGGCGCAGAATCGCAGGAATATCGGTGATC